>NZ_JAWRWI010000012.1:0-62255 GCF_046535585.1 Bacillus sp. SIMBA_005
AGCCAGGATCAAACTCTCCGAAAAAGTACAAAACCGAAGTTTTGTTTTTCGTCAGCGTTTGACTGACTACCTATGATGTTTCATAGGATTTTTTTATAAAAACTCGAATTAACAGGTACGTTTTGTCTTGTTTAGTTTTCAAAGATCATCTTCGCCGTTCTTAGCGGCTTTAATAATATAACATTTCGCTTCATTTTATGTCAACAACTTTTTTCAAGTTTATTTCCCGAAGCGTTTTGTGTTTGTCACTGTGTGTCAGCGACGATTAATAATATATCACGAAAACATTCTATCGGTCAACGCCTTTTCGAAACTTTTTTTGAAATAGTTTTATTGTGCATCTCAAACCCTTGTCCTGCATACAATCAAGTAACAATCTCGGACAAGTCAGGAGTGTTTGAATTGAGTCGATTATATGTGTTGCCAATTAAACGGCTGAAGCAAGTTGTCATTATTCTTGTAGCAGCCCTTGCAGCTGCAACCTTTTTTTATGTACAAAAGGCACCGCCGCTGTCGGTATTTAAAACAGAACATGGGCCCCGAGCCATTTATAAAGGCGAGACTTCCTCAAAGCATGTCTCCCTGACTTTTAATATCGGCTGGGGAGATGAGAAGGCAGTCCCAATTTTAAATGTCCTTCGAGAGCACGATATAAAGAACGCTACTTTCTTTCTATCTGCTTCTTGGGCCGAGCGTCATCCTGATATCGTCAAACAAATTAGAGAGGACGGCCACCAAATCGGCAGCCTTGGCTATGCTTATAAAAATTATAGCCAGCTTGAAGATAGTGAAATCAAGCAAGATCTTGTCCGGGCACAAAATTCATTTCAAAAGCTTGGACTAGATGACATTCAACTATTAAGACCGCCAACTGGGCAATTTAACGAAAAAGCATTAAAAATTGCCACACAGTACGGTTATACCGTTATCCATTACAGCGTCAATTCACAGGATTGGCTGAATCCAGGCATCGATCAGATTGTTCGGAATGTAAATGATCGAATGAAAAGCGGAGACATTGTTCTCTTCCATGCCTCAGATTCAGCAACCCAAACCGCTCAAGCCTTACCAGCTATTTTGAAACAAATCAAAGAGAAGAATTTAAAAAATGTGACGGTTGGCGAACTGATCTCCAATACCAAAACAAGGTCATCGGAAGTTAAGTAGCTTTCGCCTTTGAAAACCGCGGCATAGCTAATAACTGAAACGCATTACAGCCTAATAGCGGCAATAGCATTAAATACAGCCAGTCCTCTTCGTTAACTCTAAGCGCCGGGAACCATTCTAGCGACGTGATGACAACCATGAGAAACATTGCGGAAACAAATGTTTTCTTAGAGGACTGCTGCTGTTTAAAGTAAGCCACGATCAATGCGAACACACCGATAAAGACAGGCAGCCATAAGTATGGAAGAAATGATTCATTTTCCCCGAAAAGCAAAAACCGCAAGTAAGCTAAATCAAACAGCACAAAGATCACCAGAAACAGCTGAATGGTATTCCATAAAGAATGTGACCGGAAAATCTCTAACGCAAACCGGTGCACCGTCAAAAAGACAACAAACCCCATCTGGCTAATGACACTAAAAATCATCCCCACACCAATGAACCAAAACAACACAGATGCGATTTCTAGAATGTCAAACGATATAAAAAGCTTCTGATATTTCCCCCACTCCAGCGCAAAGCCTACCACGCTTGTAATGACCGCTCCAACAGCTAGCACAGAGAAGAAAAAACGAACTAAATCCCGACTTTTCATTGAATTGATCCAACCCCTATTTTTGTTATGTATAAATTTACGTGAAACATTCATATTAAAAGTAAGACATGTATCGAAAGGAGCCACAGTATGTCAAAAGGCATCTTGCGTATAATGAGCTGTTTTCTCCTTTTATCTCTAACAGCTTGTGCTCCCAAAACCCAATCCTCATCTAATATGGACTATGACGAAACAAAGAAAATGGTCGTCGATATATTGAAGACAGATGACGGTAAAAAGGCCATTCAACAGTTATTAAATGACGAGGCAATGAATGAAGCTTTGGTAATGGATGAACAAACTGTGAAAAAAACGATAGAGAAAACACTGACTTCTGATAAAGGCAAAGAGTTCTGGAAGAAGGTCTTTGAGGATTCTAAATTTGCCGAGACTTTCGCAAAATCCATGCAGCAACAGCATGAAAAGATGTTAAAACAGTTAATGAAGGACCCTGACTATCAGCAATTGATGATGGATATTCTCAAGGATCCCGAAATGGAAAAGAAATACGGTGAACTGGTCAAAAGCAAAGAGTTCAGAAAGCACTTAGAAAAAGTTATTACGGAAACATTAAGCAGTCCTCTCTATAAGAAGAAATTCGAAGATGAGCTGAAAAAAGCAGCATCTGAAAGCAGCAGTGATTCCGGTTCACAAGGAAGCGGCAGTTAAACATCACCCGAGTGGCACAAGGTCCACTCGGGCTTTCATTATGCTTTTACTGCTAATTGTTCAATAACTTTATTCGCAATGTGTTGATACACTTCTCCCGTTGGATGACTCGCATCATAGACGGATGGAGCAAAATCATCTTCATTCCAATCAGGCTGTCTTAAAGGAATTTGACCAAGGACCGATACTCGCAGCTCTTCCGCCAGCTTGTCCCCGCCGCCCTTTCCAAAAACATATTCCTTCTCACCTGTTTTCTTGCTTTCATAGTAGCTCATATTCTCAACGACCCCCAGCACCTCGTGATCTGTTTGCAGTGCCATTGCGCCTGCTCTAGCAGCAACGAAAGCAGCTGTTGGATGCGGTGTTGTAACAATGATTTCTTTACAGCTTGGAAGCATTGTATGAATATCAAGCGCCACATCTCCCGTTCCAGGTGGAAGGTCTAATAGTAAGTAATCTAATTCTCCCCACTCGACTTCGTGGAAGAAGTTATTTAGCATTTTACCAAGCATCGGTCCTCTCCAAATGACCGGTGCATTTTCTTCAACAAAAAAGCCCATTGAAATCACTTTGACACCAAAGCGTTCCACAGGAATAATTTTTTCCCCTTTAACCGTTGGTCTGACGGTAATTCCCATCATATCCGGTACACTAAAGCCATAAATATCTGCATCAATCAGTCCGACTTTTTTTCCTAGACGAGCCAGTGCTACAGCAAGGTTCACAGACACGGTGGATTTCCCAACGCCTCCCTTTCCACTCGCAATCGCAAGGAATTCAGGAGGATTTTTAGAATTGAGTAGGTTTTCTTCCTCATCTTGTGACGGCATAAACCTTTCAAGAGTTTCCTGAGGCAGTTCTTCAAAACGAAGTCCTACTGTGTTAGCACCCTCTGCTTTCAAGGCTTGTACGATGTCTTGCTGCAGTTTCATTTGCTCAGCAGTACCCGTTTTAGCAATAGCCACCTTTAAGCTCACATGTTCTTTTTCAGGTTTTAGGCTGATTTCCTTGATGGCATCCAGCTCACCAAGCGGTATATGAAGGAAAGGTTCGTCCATCTTCCCAACTAGTTTTCTCACATCATCTTGTCCGATCATAGCAGAACCTCACCCTTTATTGAATTCGTTTACAATCCAAGTATATCATACATATCCTTACAATGTCTGTCCTGTTTGCCTGCGTTCAAAAGGAAAAAGCCCCTTATTCAGGCGGCTCTTTTTGCTCTGTTAAATATCTTAATATGCCTTTATAAATGGAGGCGGCTATTTGATCTTGATATTTAGGTGTTGCCAGCTGGCCGGCCTCTTTCGGATTGGAGAGAAATCCAATTTCCACAAGAGCTCCGGGCTTTGTGACATTTTGCATTAAATAGATGCCATTGATACGCTTCGCCTTTCGATCTGTGTTTTCAAGATTATTGCGTAATTCATCTTGTATGAACTTCGCTGCCTTTTCATTCTCTTCATATTTTCCGTAAAAAAACGTCTGTGCGCCGCTCCATTTGTTCGATGGGATCGCATTTAAATGAATACTTAAATAGAGATCCGCTTCAGACTCATTGATGGCTTTTACACGGTTTCTTAAATCCTCCGCTTTCTTCCGCGCATATCCCTTTGTATTCTTTGACGATAAATCAGAATCATCCTCGCGGGTCATAAGAACAAGTGCTCCCTGCTCCTGTAAATAGTCACGTATCTTCATGGATACATCCAGTGCAATCTCTTTTTCAAGCAGTTCTCCTCCTACAGCCCCGCCATCTGGACCGCCATGACCCGGATCTAAATAGATGATCTTGCCGCTCAGAGGCAAGTTCCACGATTTCCACGAATCATCATTTAGAAATTGAAACCTGAATAAGAATAAGAGGACAATAAACCCGATTAAAAACCCTGTCCATTTCAGCTTTCTTTTCATCCCTGTCCCTCCCATACACCATTATTTTATAGATATGGGACAAGGGCTGGAAATATGCTTAGTGCAGCCGAAGCTTATGCCTTTTTTCTGATTCTCGAAAGCCTTCCTGCCACCACATGCTTAAAAAATCCTTCGCAAATGGATACAGACATGACATCTTCCGCTCCATTCGGAACATATTCGCCCACGATTGCAAACACCCTGCTAGCTCCTCAGCCAGCTCATCTTCTTCTTGAACTGACCGCTTCTTTATATCATCGAACGATTCACCGTACTTACTTGACTCACCGTATCTCCCACCTGCTAAAAAAGCTTCAATGGCGAAATCGATACAGCCATCACTCATAATCCCAGCTGGATCATCTGCAAATGGGAACAGCTTCTTCGTGAATTTCTCAGAAGCGACCGTCACCTGTTGAAGAGACAATGTACGCAACAGCTTCTTTTCAAGCGTGACATCTCGTTTTGTTTTCAATTGATAAAATGAAAGAACCTCTGCCATAGACTGAACTCCTTTTTTCTTTGTATTGTTCGTTGGTTTGAACAAAACATGCAGTTCAGTAAATGGAAATCAATGAGCTAATGGGTTGGAAAATTGTGATAAAATGAACATTTATATATAGAAAGAATGAAAAGGGGCAAAATTCATGAAGAAGTGGATGTATATCCTAGTGCTACTAACAATCGTCTTATCTGGTTGCAGCAGTAAGGCGACTGAGCAGAAGAGCGACATAAAAGGAATAGAAGACATATCATTAAAACAGCTTTCCAAGTACAAAAATTCCTATATTGGAGACAACGGAGCAATTGGCGCTATTTTATCCGATCTTCCAGGTAACGTGATTCGTGAGTATGAAATCATAGATGAAAAAGAGCTAAAAGTGACATATGGCGTGAAAGAAAATAGCAATTATACAGAAGAACAATTTGATACATTTTGGTTTGACAAGAAGGATACCATTGAAAAGAACTACTTATATAACGCATTGGCACTTTTTATTCTTATCGATAATGCTGAGCAAGTGACACTCAAGATAAACTCTAACGATAAACAATCCGTCACGTTTAAAAGACAAGAGCTAGAAAAAAGGCTCCCTCACTCCTTTAAAGAGTACCAAGACGATGTAGCGCTTTGGCAGAAGGAACTGGTTGATGGAGTTGTGAAGTCAAAAGAGAAACGCCAAGATGTATACAAATCGTTTCCCATGCAAAATTAATAAAACAGAGGGCTGTCTCCCTCTGTTTTTTTTGATTATTTAGTAAAAGCTTGAATCAATCGTTGTCGAAAGTTTTGATCCACTGCTGCAGTCAGTATAAATTCATTGAATACTTCTCCAACCCAGTGAGAATGATTCGCTTTCGGATCATTGATAAAAAAAGAAATGGATATTGATGATGTATCTGTTTTTCGATATAAAGCACCTGTAAAAACAAACAACGTTGCTCCGCCTTTACCTTCTAACGCCTTTTTATGCTTTGGGTCATTTTTCATGATATTAAAAATCTCATTCATTAGAGATTTGTATTGTTCTTCGGATACACCGCTCATTTTCTTGTATGCATCCCGACGACGATCAGATACATAAGCGGACCACAAAAGCATTGGCGTCAGCGGCATGAGTTCATCATGTTCTGTAAGACCTGCTTGTTTCATCTGATCATTGATCCTTTCTAAATCGAGCAAGTCAATCAAATAATCCGTACAAGCATTCGAACTGAATTGCATCATCCCTTTGGCAACATCTAGTAAAGTTGCATGCTCAGAAAAATCATTGACCTCAAGCCAGTACGTGTGTGCACCACCATCTGTTCTATCAATAAAAAACTTCTCTATATCAGACAATGCCACTTTTTCATCTATCTAGCTTGATGTCACCGCTAGAGACAGTTTTAACAAAATGAAACAAAACCATTAATTTCACCGTACTTGCAAGTGGTGTTTTTTGATCACCATTCCAATCTAATACCACCTCTTCATTTTCAATCATTGTCGCTGATACGTCCTTTTTGTTTTTCGTGACAAATGTCAAAAGATCTTCCTTTGTTTTATTCATATCTCTTTTATACAGCCAGATTTGAACCACCACGTAAAGTATGACTGCAACGATGACAACTAGACCAACTTTGAGTAACATGTTTCTCCTTTCCAAATAACAGAGGTTTTATATATTTAATATAACAAATATTTGAAATAAAGGCACAAAAAAGCAAAGGATTATGAATACCTTTGCTTCTTTGTGTGTTTATTGACGATGAATTTGCAGCTTCATCCCATCATGCGTAGCTTCAAAGCCCAACTTTTCATAAAAACGGCGTGCATCTGGTCTCTGTTTGTCTGTTGTTAGCTGAATCATATGACAGCCGCGGTCGCTTGCATGTTGAATAGCCTTTTTTATCAACATCGTGCCAATTCCTTTTCCTCTATGAGTCGAGGCCGTACGAACTCCTTCTATTGAAGCTCTCCATCCTCCTTGATGTGTAAGAAATGGCGTCATGGTCAATTGAAGAACACCGACTGCTTCTTCCTGATCACACGCAACAATGAGTTCAATATTTGGATCAGCATCTATTGAACGAAAGGCTTCGATATAGCTGTCTAATAATGGTTGCGTGTAACGCTCTCTTTTTTGACCTAACATATCATCCGCAAGCATGAAGACGATTTTGTCGAGATCATCCAGCTTGGCTTCTCTGAACGTCAATTGACTGAACTCCATTGAACACACCTCCTATGAAATTATTGACCAAAATACCATTGATGTGCGTTCTTATATAAGATGTGATCAGCTGCCTTTTCATTAAAGAGCTGTTGAATCAACTCAACATCACCGTATTCAAATGGACGCTTTGCTCTTGTGGATGGAAGGTCTGTACCAAACATCAATGCATCAGGATTCGTTTGATAAATGGACGTCAATGCATGTTCCACGTTTAAATCGACTCGTCCAAAACCAGTTGCTTTTACCCGAACCCCTTTATCAACCAGCTTGAGCAAATGCGGCAAACCTTCTTCCGACAAGCCTAAATGATCAATCGAAACGGCTGGCAGCTGTTCAAATGATCAATCGAAACGGCTGGCAGCTGTTCAAGCGTAGATGAGATGTCAGGGAGATGCTTAGCGTCTATGTAGAGCTCACTATGCCATCCCGCAAGCTCATACACCCTTCTCGCAAAATAATCGAGCTTCGAAATATCCTCCGAACCGCCCCGCTTCACATTAAAACGTAAAGCCTTCACCCCATGTTGATCCAAATGAACAATCTCATCATCGGCTGCGGTATAAGGTAATTGAGTCACACCGCAAAAAGCCGGTCCCATTTCATCCAGCGCCTTCAACAAATAGCCTTGATCGAAGCCTTGAAATGACCCTGAGACAATGGCTCCACCTACAATCCCCAGATCAGCCGTCTCTCTCCTATAATCATTCACCACATAACTCGGCGGTGTATATCCTTGGTTTTCTTGAATGGGAAAATCAAAATCAATGATATGAAAATGTGCATCAAAGATCCTCATGCTCGCGCCCCTCTTCTGCTTATTTGATCTGATTATATCAATAGCGAAAGCCAAGGGATATTTGGAATGACGAATTACTTCATATCATGAATACTTATCAAGCTTTCCATTCCTCTCGTAAGATGGCATAGTAAAACTCATCCCACCACTCATTTCCCTGGGGTATACATTTTTTAAAATATCCCTCTCTTCTCATCCCCATTTTCTCCATCACTCTCCACGATGGCACATTTTCAGGCTGACAAGTGGCAATGATTCGATGCAAATTCATTGTGCGAAAACCATGATGTAGGACAGCATAAGCCGCTTCTGATGCATAGCCTTTGTTTTGATATGCAGGATTGAAGACCCAGCCAATTTCATATGTGTGCTCACCAAAGTAAGGATGAAATGCGATATGCCCGATACATGTATGATCTTCTTTTAAAAGAACAGCAACATACTTAGCATCTTCATGAGAATTATTTTTGACAAATTCTTTCGCATCTCCTTTAGAAAATACATCTTCCGGAATATACTTCATCACGACCGGATCAGATGTATATGCATAGACATCCTGCCAATCATCATCCGTAAATGGTCGAATGAGACATCTTTCTGTCATTAGATTCATAGGACAACCTCCATCTTTTTTAACAGAAAACTTCTATACTCATATTTTATACGTATTCAAGAGGAAGAGACCAGTCATGATCTATCACATAAAAAGCACAAAAAAAAGCACCAGCACGAAGCTGATGCTTTTTTTATAAGGTTTGTCTGTAACAAACCTTTGTAAAACGTCCATACAATATAAAATTGATTAACGTTTTGAGAACTGAGGAGCTCTACGTGCGCCTTTAAGACCGTATTTCTTACGCTCTTTCATACGAGGGTCACGAGTAAGAAGTCCAGCACGTTTAAGTGATGTACGGTACTCAGGATCTACTTCTAGAAGAGCACGAGAGATACCGTGACGAATTGCTCCAGCTTGACCAGAGAATCCACCACCGTGAACAGTTACAAGAACATCGTAGCTGTTAGCTGTTTCTGTGATGTTCAAAGGTTGTTTCACGTCTTCGATTAAAGCAGCGAATGGAATGTATTCAGTAATTTCACGATTATTAACGACGATACGGCCTTCACCTGGAACTAAGCGAACGCGCGCTACAGAACTTTTACGACGACCTGTACCGTAATATTGAACCTGTGCCAAATTGTTAACCTCCCTTATAATTAACCGCGAAGTTCGTAAACTTCAGGTTGTTGTGCTTGATGTGGATGCTCAGAACCACGGTACACATTTAATTTTTTGAACATTTGACGGCCTAATGGACCCTTTGGAAGCATACCTTTGATAGCAAGCTCCAACATTTTTTCAGGGTAGTTTGTACGCATCTCAAGAGCAGTTCTTTGTTTCAAACCACCTGGGTGCATTGTGTGACGGTAGTAAATTTTGTCCGTCAATTTCTTACCTGTTAGTTCGATTTTCTCAGCATTGATGATGATGACATGATCACCTGTATCAACGTGTGGTGTATAAGTTGGTTTGTGCTTACCGCGCAAAAGTGATGCTACTTCAGTAGAAAGACGACCTAGAGTCTTGCCTGCCGCATCAACAACTAGCCATTTGCGCTCAATTGTGCTTGCGTTCGCCATTGGTGTTGTACGCATGAGTTTCCCTCCTAAATAAATCAATGAATTTTCCTTGAATCAAATGCTACGTTCTATTTCAAAACACAAGATAAGTCTTCCGGGGCTTATTTGTGGGGTTGAAATACATACCATATGATATCTTATAACTTTCTGCTTCCTGTGTCAAGAACATGTTACACCTGGTTTAGTTGTCATAGATAACTTCCCATAAATACAGTCCGTGACTAGGCGCAGTCTTGCCTGCCGCTTCGCGATTTCGGGCGGCAAGCATGGCTTTTATCTCATCAGGGTGGAATTTACCAGATCCGATTTCAAGTAACGTTCCAGCGATAATTCGCACCATGTTGTATAAAAAGCCATTTCCTCTCACACGCATTTCAAGGCCGTCTGAGACGTTTTTCCACTCAAGGGTGTAAATCTCCCTCACCTTGTCCTGAACCTCTGTATTGGCCGCACAAAAGCTTGTGAAATCGTGTGTGCCAATGAGGTGCCCAGCAGCTTCTCTCATTTTGTCTGCATCCAGCCGGTAAGGAAAGTGGCAGGCATACTGTCTCGTGAACACATTTTGGTGCGTTTCCGTTGAGACCTTATAACGATACTCCTTCGAAACGACACTAAAACGTGCATGAAACGATTCATCCACTTCCTCAGCCTTTAGAACCCTGATGTCATCCGGCAGGAGACTATTGAGGGCAAAAGGCCATCTTTCCATCGGGATCGAGAGCGGCGTGTCGAAATGGATGACCTGCCCCTTCGCATGGACACCGCTGTCCGTACGGCCAGAAGCCACAATCGGAATCAGTTCATCCCGTTTATGCATTCTTGCAAGAGCCGACTCGATCTCCGTCTGTACAGTTCGCTGCCCAGGCTGCACCTGATAGCCTTTAAAATGTGTCCCATCGTAGGATACGGTACATTTGACCTTCATCTAGGAATCACCTAATTTCTCAGAAGCACAAGGAGTGCTGTTAACAGGATGAACAGGAGCAGTGTGAACGTGTCTTTCATGCCCCAGACAAGCTGACGGTATTTCGTCCGCCCTTCTCCTCCGCGGTAGCCTCTCGCTTCCATAGCAGTCGCCAGCTCCTCTGCACGCTTAAACGCACTGACGAAAAGCGGAACAAGTAAGGGAACGATGGCTTTCATGCGATCTTTAAGAGGTCCGCTTGTAAAATCAACACCTCTTGCCATTTGTGCCTTCATGATTTTGTCCGTCTCTTCTAGTAAAGTTGGAATAAACCGAAGAGAGATCGACATCATGAGAGCAAGCTCATGAACAGGCAGTTTGATTTTACGGAATGGGTGAAGCAGCTTTTCCATACCGTCTGTCACTTCTATAGGCGTTGTGGTTAACGTCAGAAGTGTCGTCATCATGATGAGATA
This sequence comes from Bacillus sp. SIMBA_005, assembly GCF_046535585.1. Taxonomy (NCBI): domain Bacteria; kingdom Bacillati; phylum Bacillota; class Bacilli; order Caryophanales; family Bacillaceae; genus Bacillus; species Bacillus sp. SIMBA_005. The sequence goes on from NZ_JAWRWI010000012.1 coordinate 10,880, forward strand.
GACAAAACGGAGAGAAATGAAAATCCCCTGCTTTAGACCTTCTTCATAAATATTTAAAAAACCAAAGTGAAACAGCAAAGCGCCATCCTTAGTCATAAAAATATGCAGAATGAAGGTAAACAGGACAATCCATAGGATCGGCTTCATTCCTTTGAGAATAAAGTATAGCGGCACCTGAGAAACCATCACCACAAGGAGGGTAAAGACACCTAAAAGCCCGTAAGTGATGTAATTATTAGCAAAAAAGACAATAAAGACAAAAAAGAAAATTGATAACAGCTTTGTCCTTGGATCAAGACGATGGACAAAGGATGTACCTGGCACATATTTGCCGATAATCATACTATCCATCATGATGTCGTGTCCTCCTGATAAAGAGCTGTTAAGGCTTCTGCCATTTCATCCATGGTCAGAAGCGGCCTTGGAAACGTAATACCCAGCTTTTCTTCTACAGTCTGCTGGAATTTAATCGTTTCTGGGAGGTCGAGACCAAACGAAGACATGTCTGTACGATTGGCAAACAATTCTCTCGGCGTACCTGTCGCCTTCACCGTTCCTTTATGCATCACAATCATTTGATCCGCATAATGAGCGGCATCCTCCATACTGTGTGTAACCAGAATCGTGGTGAGGTTTGCCTTTTGATGAAGCTCATAGAACATGTCCATGATTTCCTTACGTCCGCGTGGATCTAACCCTGCAGTCGGCTCATCCAGCACTAGCACTTCCGGTTCCATCGCTAGAACACCTGCAATCGCCACACGTCTCATTTGACCACCGCTTAGTTCAAAGGGAGATCGAGATAATAAGGATTCAGGAAGACCAACCAGCTTCAGCATTTCCTTCGCCTTTGCTTCTGCCTTTTCCTGAGGAACACCGAAATTCATTGGACCAAAGCAGATATCCTTAAGGATCGTTTCTTCAAAGAGCTGATGCTCAGGAAACTGAAACACGATGCCTACTTTTTTCCTGAGGGACTTTAAATCCTTCTGCTTTTTATTGGCTTGTAAGACGGTGTCCCCAAGCTCAATGCTCCCCTTCGTTGGTTTGAGCAAGCCATTTAAATGCTGCAGCAACGTGGACTTGCCAGAGCCTGTATGACCAATGACAGCAACATAACTGCCCTCTTGGATGGAAGCATTGACATCATACAAAGCGAGACGCTCAAACGGCGTTTTCATTTGATAACGATGCTCTAATTCTTTGATCGTAATGTCCATAGCTCTTTCACCAATCCTTCTTGTGTCAAATGGGCATTTGCAAGCGGTACACCTTGCTGCTTCAATTGTTTGCTCAACCGATAGGAGAATGGCAGATCAAGTCCAATTTGAACTAGCTGTTCGTCTAATTCAAAAACTTCCTCTGGGGTTCCCTCGGCAAATTTTTTCCCGCCATTCATGACAATGACCCGGTCTGCCTTGGCGGCCTCGTCTAAATCATGTGTGATGGAAATGACTGTGACCGTTCCTTGTTCCTTCAGTAGTCTAACAGTCTCTAACACTTCTTCACGGCCAATCGGATCAAGCATCGATGTTGCTTCATCCAAGATCATGATGTCAGGGCTTGCGGCAAGTACACCTGCAATGGCGACTCTCTGCTTTTGCCCGCCTGATAGATGGTGCGGCTCTTGATCAAGAAACTCCTGCATATTGACCTGTTTGACAGCCCAATCTACACGTTCTATCATCAATTCCCGCTCAACCCCGTTATTTTCTAAACCAAAAGCCACATCATCACGAACCGTTGAGCCAACGAATTGGTTATCTGGGTTTTGAAAGACCATTCCGACCTTTTTGCGAATATCCCAGACACTCTCTTCTTTCAGCTCAATCTCTCCAACCTTGACCGTTCCAGCATCCGGTAAAATGAGCCCATTCAGTACACGGGCAAGTGTGGATTTACCTGAACCGTTATGACCAACAATGGCGAGCCATTCATTTTGATTCACATGCAATGACACTTGATCTAAAGCGGGCTTGTCCGCATCCTTGTGATAACGAAATACAATGTCCTTTACGTCAATTAATGTCTTCCCCATCTCTACCGGACCTCCTCTCAGCTCAACCTCTTCTTTGCTTCTTGCTAAAAAGCCGTAGTATCTAAAAAAGGGCATAGATCCAGTTATGAACTGTCCCGCCCTTTCTTAGATACACGCTATGTGATTAAACTAATTCAATGACAGCCATTGGTGCGCCATCGCCGCGACGAGGTCCAAGCTTCATGATACGAGTGTATCCACCTTGGCGATCTTCGTAGCGAGTTGCAACGTCAGCGAATAATTTTTGAAGTGCATCTTGGTTTGTTTCAGCGTTAGCTACTTCATTACGAATGTAAGCTGCAGCTTGACGGCGAGCATGAAGATCTCCGCGTTTGCCAAGAGTGATCATTTTTTCAACTACAGAGCGAAGTTCTTTCGCACGTGTTTCAGTTGTTTCGATGCGTTCGTTGATGATCAAATCAGTCGTTAGGTCACGAAGCATTGCTTTACGTTGTGCACTAGTGCGTCCTAGCTTTCTGTATGCCATGTGATGTCCCCTCCTTAGTTAGAGAATGCTGTATGAATAAAAAACACACGAAAATCCTAGTTCACAATGAAACTAGTCAATCGTCTTTACGAAGACCCAGTCCAAGTTCTTCTAGTTTCGCTTTCACTTCTTCAAGAGATTTACGTCCAAGGTTACGAACTTTCATCATATCCTCTTCTGTCTTGTTAGCAAGCTCTTGAACAGTATTAATACCCGCACGCTTCAAACAGTTGTAAGAACGAACAGAAAGATCAAGCTCTTCAATTGTCATTTCAAGCACTTTTTCTTTTTGGTCTTCTTCTTTCTCAACCATAATTTCAGCATGCTGAGCTTCGTCAGTTAACCCAACGAAAATATTCAGGTGTTCAGTTAAAATCTTAGAACCTAGAGCGATCGCTTCTTTCGGTCCTGTGCTTCCATCAGTCCATACATCTAGTGTTAATTTATCATAGTTTGTGATTTGCCCAACACGGGTGTTCTCCACTTGATAAGTCACACGAGATACAGGTGTATAGATTGAGTCGATCGGAATCACACCGATTGGCTGATCGTCTCTTTTGTTTGCATCAGCAGGATTATACCCGCGACCTCTTTGTGCAGTTAAGCGAACACGGAAGCTCGCATTCTTGCCAAGAGTTGCGATGTGGAGATCTGGATTTAAGATTTCAATATCGCTGTCGTGTGTAATATCAGCAGCTGTTACAGTACCTTCATCTTGTACATCAATTTCAAGCGTCTTCTCTTCTTCAGAGTAGATTTTGAGTGCAAGCTTTTTAATGTTTAAGATAATCGTTGTAACATCTTCAACCACGCCTTCGATCGTTGAGAATTCGTGTAAGACACCATCTATCTGGATCGATGTTACAGCTGCACCAGGAAGTGAGGATAAAAGGATACGACGAAGGGAGTTCCCTAAAGTGGTACCATATCCACGCTCAAGTGGCTCTACGACAAACTTGCCATACTTGGCATCGTCGCTGATTTCAACCGTTTCGATTTTTGGTTTTTCAATTTCGATCATCTAATAAAACCCTCCTTCAAAACGTCGAAACCTCGAATAGAATCATATGAGATTCCATCCGAAATTCCTCATTGTTTAGTCCCGTATGTGCTCAGGCAACGAGTCGTGTATTCGTCTCATAAATAACTGTATCATAACCCATTATTGACAGGGACACAAAATCTATACAAACAAATTACACGCGGCGACGTTTTGGTGGACGGCATCCGTTATGAGGAACTGGAGTTACGTCTCTGATTGCAGTAACTTCAAGACCTGCAGCTTGAAGTGCACGAATTGCAGCTTCACGACCAGAACCAGGACCTTTAACAGTTACTTCAAGTGTTTTAAGACCATGTTCGATAGAACCTTTAGCAGCAGTTTCAGCAGCCATTTGTGCAGCGAAAGGAGTAGATTTACGAGAACCTCTGAATCCTAATGCACCAGCACTTGACCAAGAAATTGCGTTTCCATGAACATCAGTAATCGTTACAATCGTGTTGTTGAAAGTGGAACGGATATGAGCGATTCCAGCTTCAATATTCTTTTTCACGCGACGTTTACGCGTATTTTGTTTACGAGCAGCAGCCATTCTTTAACTACCTCCTTTACTTATTTTTTCTTGTTAGCTACAGTACGACGCGGACCTTTACGAGTACGCGCGTTATTTTTTGTGTTTTGTCCACGAACAGGAAGTCCTCTACGATGACGGATTCCGCGGTAGCTTCCGATTTCAATTAGACGCTTAATGTTAAGTGAAACTTCACGACGAAGGTCACCTTCTACTTTAAGTTTGTCAATGATATCACGGATTTTACCAAGTTCGTCTTCAGTTAGATCGCGAACGCGAGTGTCTTCAGAAACACCTGCTTCTTTAAGGACTTGTTGCGCAGTCGTACGACCAATTCCAAAAACATATGTTAAAGAAATGACAACACGTTTATCACGTGGAATATCTACACCAGCAATACGAGCCATGATTTGGGCACCTCCTTGTTATTAGCCTTGTTTTTGTTTATGTTTTGGGTTTTCACAGATCACCATTACTTTTCCTTTTCTGCGAATAACCTTACATTTTTCACAGATAGGTTTAACAGATGGTCTCACTTTCATGTGTTTCCAACCTCCTTCTTCCGGAGTTGCTTTATTTGTAACGGTACGTAATTCTACCACGAGTTAAGTCATATGGAGATAATTCTACCGTAACTTTGTCTCCAGGTAAAATGCGAATGAAGTGCATACGGATTTTTCCTGATACATGAGCCAAAACTGTATGACCATTCTCTAGTTCAACTTTGAACATTGCATTTGGCAAAGTTTCTGCTACAGTACCTTCCACTTCAATTACATCGTCTTTCGCCATTCAAGTGTTCTCCCTTCTTCAAATCAGTAACTTGCTCTCTGACAAATGTCCAAATGAGTTCATCTCAATTGTCCATCTATCACCCGACCTGTTTTGAATATACTGTTCTGAACTTCCGGAGATACGCAACCATAAAGGTTATATGATTGATATTTTTTCTTAGGAGAATGAAATTTACGCTTTTCTCCGTCTGCGATTAGTACATGGCAGCCACCGAACATGCCGATGACACCTGTATACTGATCTTGTTCTTTCCTTTGGACTATACAGACAACCTGCCCGATTTGGGCCTGAAAGGCTTCAGTGAAGACCTAAATCTTAGTCAGTATATCAAAACCTGTATCTGTAATCGCAATCGTATGCTCAAAGTGAGCACACTTTTTCCCATCAACCGTTACAACCGTCCAGTTATCAGCCAATGTTTTCACATATCGGCTGCCTGCGTTCACCATCGGTTCGATGGCCAACACCATTCCAGGTTTTAGCCGCGGGCCTTTGTTGGGCGGACCATAATGAGGAATTTGAGGGTCCTCATGAAGATCCTGTCCGACCCCATGTCCAACATATTCTCTAACAACTGAGAAATTCTCGTTTTCTACATACGTTTGTATGGCATGGGAAATGTTCGACAGACGTTCGCCTGGCTTTGCTTCCTGTAAGCCTTTATATAGAGATTCCTCTGTGACTTCCAGTAGTTTGCGGTCTTCATCACTGATTACCCCAACTGGATAAGTCCAAGCAGAGTCACCATGATAGCCATTTAACTTCGCGCCAATATCGATACTAATGATGTCACCATCACGTAAAACCCGTTTACCAGGAATACCGTGAACGAGTTCTTCATTCACCGAAACGCAAATGCTCCCGCGAAAACCATTATACCCTTTAAAAGATGGGATTGCACCCTGCTTTGTAATAAAACGTTCGGCAATTTGATCCAATTCTTTTGTCGAAATACCTGGTTTTATATGTTTCTTCAGCTCTTCATGAGTCAGTGCGACAATGCGTCCAGCTTCTCTCATAATCTCAAGCTCGCGAGGAGTTTTACAGATAATCATTTATTTAATCCCCCAAGCAGGTCCTTGATATCTGCATATACATCGTTAATGTGTTTTGCACCATCAATGTTTGCAAGATATCCTTTTTCTGAATAGAAGTTCAGTAAAGGTTCAGTCTGCTTTAAGTTTACTTCAAGTCTAGTCGAAACGGTTTCTGCATTATCATCTGCACGTTGATAAAGCTCGCCTCCACACTTATCGCAAACATTTTCTTTCGCAGGTGGATTGAATACTAAATGATATGTTGCTCCGCAATTTTTGCAAATTCTTCGGCCAGTCAGACGCTCCATCAAAGCATCTTTATCGACTTTAATATTAATGACATAATCAATCGTTCTGCCAAGGTCCTTTAGAATGTCTTCTAAAGCTTCAGCCTGAGCGACTGTTCGCGGAAATCCGTCCAGAAGAAAACCTTGCTCACAATCATTTTTGCCAAGTCTTTCTCTAACAATACCGATTGTGACCTCATCAGGAACAAGCTCTCCTTTATCGATAAAGGATTTTGCTTCGAGCCCAAGTTGTGTCTCCTCTTTCATAGCAGCGCGGAACATATCTCCTGTTGAGATATGAGGGATCCCATAATCATCAACAATTCGTTCTGCCTGAGTGCCTTTACCAGCACCCGGAAGCCCCATTAAGACTAAGTTCATTTCGGATTTCCCCTTCCTTACTTAGAGAGGTTGGGCAGGAGCCCAGCCCTCTGTTTTATTTCATAAATCCACGGTAGTTTCGTTTCACTAATTGGCTTTCAAGCTGTTTCATTGTTTCAAGTGCAACACCTACAACAATGAGAAGACTTGTGCCGCCAATTTGTGCAGCGGAAGGTAATCCAGCGAATTGAATGAAAAAGATAGGAAGTATTGAAATCACGGCTAAGAAAATGGCGCCCACAAACGTGAGTCGGTACAAAATGCTCGTAATTCTATCTTGAGTCATTTTCCCTGGACGAACTCCCGGGATATAGCCACCCTGCTTTTGCAGATTTTCAGCCATTTGTTCAGGATTCACTTGGACAAAGGCATAAAAATATGTGAAAGCAACAATCAGTGCTACATAAATCGTCATACCGATTGGCTTAGTATAGTCAAAGTTGTTGGTTATCCAAGTTGTCACATTATTAGTTCCGAAGAACGATGCGACCGTCTGCGGAGTAATAATGAATGAAACGGCAAAGATGACTGGAATCACCCCTGCTGGATTCACTTTCAATGGAAGGTGCGTTGCTTGACTAGCAGACATTTGTGCACGGCCAGTTCCTTTTGAATATTGAATCGCAATCTTTCTCACTGCCATTTGAATGTAAATAACACCGATAACAATGACAAGGATAGCAATGACAATAAGGGCAATTTTCAGGATTTGCATGAACAGCTGTCCATCTCCACCTACAAACTGCTGAGCGTACACTTGTTTTAATGTTTGAGGGATACCTGCGATGATACCGGCAAAGATAATAATCGAAATACCGTTACCAACGCCGTGAGCAGTAATCTGCTCTCCCAGCCACATTAAAAATGCTGTTCCCGCAGTGAGTACGACCGCAATTAAGAGGTACGTTGAAACACCTGGGTTTTCAATCAGCATGCCTCCTGCCATATTATTGAATCCATATGACATTCCTAACGCCTGGATAAAACCTAGAACAATTGTAAAATACCTTGTGAATTGTGCTAATTTTCGGCGGCCAACCTCTCCTTGCTTTGACCACTCAGTGAACTTCGGAACAACATCCATCTGCAAGAGCTGAATGATGATCGAAGCAGTGATATACGGCATAATCCCCATTGCAAGAATGGAGAATTGGAAAAGTGCCCCGCCCCCAAACGTGTTGAGGATCCCGAAAACACTCATTTGATCCTGTGCCTGGAGAACTTCGGCGTTCACATTAGGCACAGGGATGAAAGCACCTATACGAAAGACGATTAACATTAAAAGAGTGAATATAATCTTATTCCGTATATCTTTCACGCGCATAAAATTGGAGATTGTCTTAAACAAGTTAGATCACCTCGGCTGTACCGCCAGCAGCTTCAATCGCTTCTTTAGCAGAAGCAGAGAATTTATTGGCTTTTACAGTTAATTTTTTTTCTAATTTACCGTTGCCAAGAATTTTTACTCCTGCTTTTAACTTGCTTATTGCACCAGTCTCTAGAAGAAGTTCAGGAGTTACTTCCGTTCCTTCGTCAAAACTGTTTAATCTGTCTAAGTTGATTACCGCGTAATCTTTACGGTTGATGTTTGTAAAACCACGTTTTGGAAGACGTTGGAATAAAGGCATCTGACCACCTTCGAAACCAGGGCGTACACCGCCGCCAGAACGAGCGTTTTGACCTTTATGACCTTTACCAGAAGTTTTACCGTTACCTGATCCAATACCACGACCAACACGGTTGCGTTCTTTACGTGAACCTTCTGAAGGCTTCAATTCATGAAGTTTCATTTGGGCACCTCCTTATCGATTAAAAATGTTTTATTGTTCTTTAACAGAAACTAAATGAGACACCTTGTTAATCATGCCGCGGATCGCTGCATTGTCTTCATGTACGACTGTTTGGTTTGTTTTCTTTAGACCAAGAGTACGAACAGTGACACGCTGATCTTCTGGGCGACCGATTACACTGCGTTTGAGGGTAATTTCTAATTTATTTGCCATTATTGTTCCCTCCTTATCCTAACAGGTCTTCTACAGATTTTCCACGAAGCTTCGCAACGTCTTCAGCACGTTTAAGTTCACTTAAACCCTGAAGTGTTGCGCGGATCATGTTGATCGGTGTATTAGAACCTAGAGATTTAGAAAGGATATCAGCTAGACCAGCAAGCTCAAGAACCGCACGCACTGGGCCTCCAGCGATAACTCCTGTACCTTCTGAAGCAGGCTTCAATAGAACGTTTCCTGCACCGAATCGACCGATGATTTCATGTGGAATTGTAGTTCCAACCATTGGTACTTCAATTAAATTCTTTTTCGCATCTTCAACAGCTTTGCGGATCGCTTCTGGTACTTCTTGTGCTTTACCAGTACCGAAACCTACATGACCGTTTTTGTCACCGACAACAACTAAAGCTGCAAAACGGAAACGACGTCCACCTTTAACAACTTTCGCTACGCGGTTAACCGTAACTAAGCGTTCTTCTAACTCTAATTTGCTTTGGTCAATACGACTCATTCGGATGTGTCCCTCCTTCTTTTATTAAAATTTAAGTCCAGCCTCACGAGCAGCTTCAGCTAGAGCTTTTACACGTCCATGATATAAGTATCCTCCGCGGTCAAATACCACGTTAGAAATTCCTTTTTCAACAGCACGTTTTGCAACAAGTTCGCCAACTTTAGTAGCAGCTGCAGCGTCAGAACTATTCTCGATCTTTAACTCTTTATCAAGAGTAGAAGCACTTACAAGTGTTACACCGTTAACATCATCAATTACTTGAGCGTAGATGTTCTTGTTAGAACGGAAAACGTTAAGGCGAGGTCTTTCAGCAGTACCTGAAAGTTTCGCACGAACACGAGCGTGTCTTTTAAGACGAGTAGCGTTTTTGCTAGTTTTCGTAATCATCCGAGTCACTCCTTTCTTCACATTAAGCGATCTTACTTACCAGTTTTTCCTTCTTTACGGCGAACGAATTCACCTTCGTAACGAATTCCTTTACCTTTGTAAGGCTCTGGAGAACGGACAGCGCGGATGTTAGAAGCTAGAGCTCCCACACGCTCTTTATCGATACCTTTAACGACTACTTTCGTTTGAGATGGAACTTCGACTTCAACTCCAGCCTCAGGAACGATTTCAACTGGATGAGAGTATCCAACGTTAAGAACAAGTTTGTTTCCAGATTTAGCTGCACGGTAACCGACACCGATAAGTTCTAAACCTCTTTCGAAACCTTTAGATACACCTTCAACCATGTTTGCAATTAAGCTACGTGTTGTACCATGTAAAGCACGGTGTTCTTTATGATCAGACGGACGGCTTACAGTTAAGACGCTGTCCTCAATTTTAATTTCCATATCAGGGTGAAATGTACGAGTTAGTTCACCTTTTGGTCCCTTTACTGTCACTGTGTTATCGTTGTTTGTCACAGTAACTCCTGAAGGGATCTCGATTAGTTTTTTACCTATACGAGACATACCAAGCACCTCCATTCATCTTAAACTTTTTTTACCATACGTAAGCAAGTACTTCTCCACCAGCTTGTTTAGCACGGGCTTCTTTGTCCGATAAAACACCTTGTGATGTAGAAATAATTGCGATTCCAAGTCCGTTAAGTACACGTGGTACTTCATTTGATTTCGCATATACACGTAAACCAGGTTTACTGATTCTTTTTAGACCAGTGATAACACGTTCGTTGTTTTGGCCATATTTAAGGAACATACGGATAATTCCTTGTTTGCTGTCTTCAACATATTCAACGTCACGGATAAAACCTTCACGCTTTAAGATTTCAGCAATTTCTCTTTTGATTTTTGAAGCCGGTACTTCTAGCTTCTCATGACGTACCATGTTCGCATTGCGAATACGAGTCAGCAAATCTGCAATCGGATCTGTCATAACCATTATTTAATAACCTCCTTCCCATTTATGGGGATTACCAGCTGGCTTTTTTAACGCCAGGAATTTGTCCTTTATATGCAAGTTCGCGGAAACAAATACGGCAAAGTTTAAACTTGCGAATTACTGAATGTGGACGTCCACAACGTTCGCAGCGCGTATACTCTTGAACTTTAAACTTTTGTTTGCGTTGTTGTTTCGCAATCATAGACTTTTTAGCCACGATTTCGCCTCCCTTTCATTGATTATTTCTGGAACGGCATACCTACTTGAGTTAATAACTCACGTGCTTCTTCGTCCGTATTGGCAGTCGTAACGATAACGATATCCATACCGCGGACTTTTGTTACTTTATCGTAATCAATTTCTGGGAAGATTAACTGTTCTTTAATACCAAGCGTGTAGTTTCCACGACCGTCGAAAGATTTCTTAGAAATCCCGCGGAAGTCACGTACACGTGGTAAAGATACAGAAATAAGTTTATCAAGGAAATCGTACATGCGCTCTCCGCGAAGTGTTACTTTCGCACCGATTGGCATTCCTTCACGTAGACGGAATCCAGCAATAGACTTCTTCGCACGAGTAACGACAGGTTTTTGACCAGCGATAAACGTTAATTCTTCAACAGCAGTATCGATTGCTTTAGCGTTTTGAACGGCGTCACCAACACCCATGTTGATCACGATTTTTTCGATTTTTGGCACTTGCATTACTGATTTGTATTCAAACTTAGAAACTAATGCAGGTGTAATTTCTTTTACATACTTTTCTTTAAGGCGGTTCATGAGAAAGACCTCCCTTCCTTATTTACTATTTATCTAGAACTTGCCCAGATTTTTTCGCTACACGGACTTTCTTTCCGTCCTCAACTTTATACCCAACACGTGTCACTTCACCCGTTTTAGGATCAAGCGGCATAACGTTTGATACGTGGATCGGCGCTTCTTGTTCAGAAATTCCGCCCTGAGGGTTAGCTTGGGTTGGTTTAGAGTGTTTTTTCACAAGGTTAATACCTTCTACTAAAACACGGTCATTCTTAGGGAAAGCAGCAAGGATGACTCCTTGTTTACCTTTATCTTTACCAGAGATAACCACTACTTTATCGCCCTTTTTAACATGCATTTAATCGCACCTCCTTGAGTCGCGGATTGTATTCATTAAAGTACTTCTGGTGCTAGAGAAACAATTTTCATATAGTTGTTTTCACGAAGTTCACGTGCTACTGGTCCGAAGATACGAGTTCCACGTGGGCTCTTGTCGTCACGGATAATGACACATGCATTTTCATCAAAGCTGATGTAAGATCCATCGTTTCTGCGAGCTCCGCTCTTTGTACGAACGATAACTGCTTTCACAACTTCACCTTTTTTGACAACGCCTCCTGGTGTTGCTTGTTTAACCGTACAAACAATGACATCACCGATGTTAGCCGTCTTACGTCCAGAGCCACCAAGAACTTTAATCGTTAGTACTTCGCGTGCGCCAGAGTTGTCAGCTACTTTTAAACGAGTCTCCTGTTGAATCATTAATGTTACCTCCTTTCGGAAAAAGAAATCCGAACTTTATTAGATAATAACGGCTTCTTCGACAACTTCAACTAGACGAAAGCGTTTAGTCGCAGATAAAGGACGAGTTTCCATCACCTTTACGATGTCTCCGATTTTTGCTTGGTTGTTTTCATCATGTGCTTTTAACTTTTTAGAGTATCTTACACGTTTGCCATAAAGTGAATGCTTTTTGTATGTTTCAACTACAACAGTGATGGTTTTATCCATTTTGTCAGAAACAACACGACCTTGATACACTTTACGTTGGTTACGTTCGCTCATGTTTGCGGGGCCTCCCCTCTAATTATTATTTATTAGCAGCGATTTCTCTTTGACGAATCACAGTTTTCATGCGTGCGATTGATTTACGCACTTCACGAATGCGAGCAGTGTTTTCAAGCTGCCCAGTCGCTAATTGGAAACGAAGATTGAAAAGTTCTTCTTTAAGAGACTTTACTTTTTGTTCAATTTCAGCAGTGGTAAGGTCACGAATTTCATTAGCTTTCATTTGATTCACCACCAATTTCTTCACGTTTTACGAACTTCGTTTTAATTGGCAATTTGTGAGATGCAAGACGAAGAGCTTCACGAGCAACTTCTTCAGACACACCAGAAATTTCAAATAAAACTTTGCCCGGTTTTACTACAGCTACCCATCCTTCTGGAGCACCTTTACCGGAACCCATGCGGACTTCTAGAGGTTTTGCTGTGTATGGCTTAGAAGGGAAAATTTTAATCCAAACTTTACCGCCACGTTTCATGTAACGAGTCATAGCAATACGAGCAGCTTCGATTTGACGGTTTGTGATCCAAGAAGCTTCTAGAGCTTGGATACCGTACTCACCGAAATGTACTTCAGTACCACCTTTTGCACGACCACGCATTTTTCCACGATGTTCTCTGCGATACTTCACGCGTTTTGGCAATAACATATTATTTTCCTCCTTCCGCAGTATTCTTCTTAGTTGGAAGGACTTCTCCACGATAGATCCATACTTTTACGCCAAGCTTACCATAAGTAGTGTCAGCTTCAGCAGTAGCATAGTCGATGTCAGCACGAAGTGTGTGCAACGGAACAGTACCTTCACTGTAATATTCAGAACGAGCAATATCTGCACCGCCAAGACGACCAGAAACCATTGTTTTGATTCCTTGTGCTCCAGCACGCATTGTGCGTTGGATTGTTTGTTTTTGTGCACGACGGAATGAAATACGATTTTCAAGTTGACGAGCGATGTTTTCAGCAACTAGCTGAGCATCAAGATCTGCTCTTTTGATTTCAAGGATGTTGATGTGTACACGTTTGCCAGTTAGGCTGTTAAGAGCTTTACGAAGTGCTTCAACTTCAGATCCGCCTTTACCAATTACCATACCTGGTTTAGCCGTGTGGATTGTGATATTTACGCGGTTTGCAGCACGTTCGATTTCTACTTTAGAAACAGACGCGTCAGACAAACGCTTGCTGATGAATTCACGGATTTTCAAGTCTTCATGTAAGAAGTCAGCGTAATCTTTTCCTGCGAACCATTTAGATTCCCAATCACGAATGACGCCAATACGAAGACCTACTGGATTTACCTTTTGACCCACGGATTATCCCTCCTTCTTTTCTGATACAACGATTGTAATGTGGCTAGTACGTTTGTTAATTGCGCTCGCACGACCCATAGCACGTGGACGGAATCTCTTAAGTGTTGGACCTTCGTCAACGAATGCTTGTGAAATCACTAGGCTGTTAGCGTCCAACTCGTAGTTGTGCTCAGCGTTTGCGATAGCAGATTTTAATACTTTTTCAATAATTGGTGAAGCAGCCTTAGGTGTAAGGTTTAAGATAGAAACTGCTTCTCCTACTTGCTTACCTCGGATCAGGTCCATTACTAGACGTGCTTTACGAGGAGCAATACGGACTGTTCTTGCGACAGCTTTAGCTTGCATTTAAAAGCCTCCTCTCATTAGCGTCTTGTTTTTTTATCGTCACTAGCATGACCTTTGTAAGTACGGCTTGGTGCGAATTCGCCCAATTTGTGACCTACCATATCTTCAGAAATGAAAACAGGTACATGTTTGCGTCCATCATAGACAGCGATTGTGTGACCGATGAATTGTGGGAAAATTGTAGAACGACGAGACCAAGTTTTTACGACTTGCTTTTTGTCAGTTTCATTCAATTTCTCGACTTTAGCCATCAAATGATCATCAACAAATGGTCCTTTTTTTAAGCTGCGAGCCATTGTGGAACCTCCCTTCGTGATTGAACTACGGTCCTAAATGAACCGTAGACAACCCCGTTACTTGTTTTTACGACGACGTACAATGAATTTATCAGACTTGTTGGTTTTCTTACGAGTCTTGAATCCAAGAGTCGGTTTACCCCATGGAGACATTGGTGATTTACGTCCGATTGGAGCGCGTCCTTCACCACCACCGTGTGGGTGATCGTTAGGGTTCATTACAGAACCACGAACTGTTGGGCGTACGCCTTTCCAGCGTGAACGTCCAGCTTTACCGATGTTAATTAATTCGTGTTGCTCGTTTCCAACTTGACCGATAGTCGCACGGCAAGCAGAAAGAATCATACGAACTTCTCCTGAGTTCAAACGTACAAGAACGTATTTACCTTCTTTACCAAGAACTTGAGCAGAAGTACCAGCAGAACGAACTAATTGTCCACCTTTACCTGGTTTTAATTCAATGTTATGCACAACTGTACCAACTGGGATGTTGATAAGTGGAAGAGCGTTACCTGGCTTGATGTCAGATTCTGGTCCAGAAGTAACTTCAGTACCAACTTGGATTCCTTTCGGAGCAAGAATGTAACGTTTCTCACCATCTGCATAGTTTACAAGAGCGATGTTCGCTGAACGGTTTGGATCATACTCGATTGTAGCAACGCGTCCAGGTATACCGTCTTTATCACGCTTAAAGTCGATGATACGGTATTGACGTTTATGACCGCCACCTTGATGACGAACAGTCATTCTACCTTGGTTGTTACGTCCGCCTTTTCTGTGAAGCGGCGCAAGCAACGATTTTTCTGGTTTGTCAGTCGTGATTTCAGCAAAATCTGAAGTAGTCATGCCACGACGACCATTACTGGTTGGTTTATACTTTTTAATCGCCATTTTGAATTTCCCTCCTTCTTTTTAAGATTTACGCTTCAAAAATTTCGATTTCTTTGCTGTCAGCAGTTAATTTCACGATCGCTTTTCTGCGACGGCTAGTCATACCAGTGTAGCGTCCAACGCGTTTAGATTTTCCTTTGTAGTTTTGAACGTTGACTTTCTCAACTTTCACTCCAAAGATTTCTTCAACAGCATCTTTCACTTCTGTTTTGTTAGCTCTGACATCAACTTCGAACGTGTACTTCTTCTCTGTCATTAGATCAGCAGAACGTTCAGTAATGATAGGGCGCTTTAGAACATCACGAGGATCTTTCATTATGCAAGTCCCTCCTCTACTTTTTCAACCGCTGCTTTAGTGATCAGAAGTTTCTCGTGGTTGACAACGTCAAGAACGTTGATACCGTTAGCTTCAACAACTGTTACTCCAGGGATGTTACGAGCAGATAAAGCAACTGTTTCGTTTGCATCCGCAGTGACGATCAACGCTTTCTTCTCGACAGATAATCCTTTAAGGATGCCTGCGAATTCTTTCGTTTTCACTGCATCAAGAGTCAGATCTTCAAGAACGATGATGTTGTTGTCGATTACTTTAGAAGACAATACTGACTTGATAGCCAAGCGGCGAACTTTTTTAGGTAATTTATAAGAATAGCTGCGTGGTGTTGGACCGAATACGATACCGCCTCCGCGCCATTGTGGTGAACGGATAGAACCTTGACGAGCACGACCAGTACCCTTCTGTCTCCAAGGCTTACGACCTCCGCCACGTACTTCAGAACGAGTTTTTACTTTGTGAGTTCCTTGACGTAAGGAAGCTCTTTGCATAAGAATAGCATCGAATACTACGCTTTCGTTTGGCTCAATTCCAAACACAGAAGCGTTTAATTCGATTTCACCGTTAGTAGAACCGTTTTGGTTAAATAATGCTACTTTTGGCATGACTTGTTTCCTCCTTTCCTAAGAGAGTTATTTAGATTTAACTGCACTCTTTACAGTTACTAGAGATTTTTTAGCTCCTGGTACATTTCCTTTGATCAATAGAAGATTGCGTTCTGCATCAACTTTAACGATCTCAAGGTTTTGGACAGTGATTTGCTCTCCGCCCATACGACCTGGAAGAAGTTTACCTTTGAATACTCGGTTTGGATCAACAGGTCCCATTGAACCAGGACGACGGTGATAACGTGAACCGTGAGTCATTGGTCCGCGTGATTGTCCGTGGCGCTTGATAGCCCCTTGGAATCCTTTACCTTTTGATGTTCCTGTTACATCTACGATATCTCCATTTGCGAAAATATCAACTTTGACTTCCTGACCAACTTCATACGCATCTAACTCCGCACCGCGTAATTCTTTTACGAAGCGCTTAGGAGCAGTTTCCGCTTTAGCAACGTGGCCCTTCTCTGGTTTGTTAGAAAGCTTTTCACGTTTGTCGTCAAAACCGATTTGGATTGCTTCATAGCCATCCGTGTCAGTAGTCTTCTTTTGAAGAACAACGTTAGCAGCAGCCTCAACAACAGTTACAGGGATAAGATCACCGTTTTCTGCGAATACTTGCGTCATACCAATTTTTCTACCTAAGATTCCTTTGGTCATTAGTCACACCTCCTATAATATGTGTTTTCTATTTGAATTAAAGTTTGATTTCGATATCTACACCAGATGGTAAATCTAAACGCATAAGTGCATCAACTGTTTGTGGAGTTGGATTCACGATGTCGATTAGACGTTTGTGAGTACGCATCTCAAATTGCTCACGAGAATCTTTGTACTTATGCACCGCACGAAGGATTGTGTAAACTGATTTTTCAGTTGGAAGCGGAATTGGACCAGATACACTAGCACCAGAACGCTTAGCCGTTTCAACAATCTTCTCAGCAGATTGATCAAGAATTCTATGATCATATGCTTTTAAACGAATACGAATTTTTTGTTTTGCCATTATTTTCCCTCCTTTTCGCCTACTTACGTTAGACAGTTCTCCGTGAGAAAAACCTGATCACCTTGCCATGGCAAAGCGGCCGGGTGTGTCAGCAACCTCTCACTTCATCGCAGTCAAAGACCAACATGCACTATTGTACCAAATTGGCCTGCGTGTTGCAATAATAAATCGGATAAATTTATGATTTGCACACTTTTCATATTATACAGGGGTTGAACCTATAAATCAAGCTTTCCCTGAAGATGATGTACAGCAGTCTTTTTTATGGTACGAATAAATTCTTCTGGTTCTTCTAGATGCGGGGAATGTGCAGATTCTTTAAAGGTGAACCATTCTTTGATTGGTGCTGTTAATTTCTCAACATATGGTTTTGATACAGCAGCTGGTGTAATCATGTCATATTCACCAATGATAAAGTAACAAGGTATTAATATAGTAGAAACTCGGTATTCAATGCTCTCATTCATCAATTCATCCCATAGCATGTCCTGACTAAGCTTCTGTCCTTTTAGGAAATTCCACTTATCTTTGAGCTGATATGTCTTACTAAAAAGAAACCCACGCAGCATTTGAATCAGCGGCCTCCACTTGTGTGTGAAACCTACGCTTCCGAGCTCTTTATATAGAGAGAACAGAGCATGAGCTGATATTCGTTTCCACGGAGGAGGCGTCAGTGATCGCAAACACCATGTAAACAACCGATTACGATGGTATTTCTTCAAAAGAAGGTCGTACGACACAATATCCTCTTTTAATACATCTACTACCTGACTAATTCCATAATAAGCATGATATAGATCTGGGCGTTTATGTACTGCTTGTATGGCGATTAATGACCCCCATGAATATCCGGCGATGTACAGTTTTGATTGACTTAGATATGAAAGGACCTTCTCTGTGAGTTCAATCGTATCTTCAATAAATTGCTGAATGGTCATGGAGCTATCTGGGAGATTCTTTTGATAGGAAAGTCCCGCACCTCGCTGATCCCAATGAACCACTGTAAAATCCCGATTAAGCCCCTCATGAAACGAATCAATATAACTGATTTGAGCGGAGCCGGGCCCACCGTGTACAAATAATAGAACAGGCTTCGTTTCACTTGTGTGATCTTCTTTGATCATAATCCATTGGTCAACTCCGCCGATTAACCATTTCTTCAAATATGTCTTCGCCATTCCAGTGATCCTCTCGGTTCCATTTAGATTCTATAGCTTATAGTAGCCGTTCTGATCTGGAAAAGCAAAAAAAGAGACCCTTTTGCAAGGAGTCTCTTTTATATGTTTTATTACTTAATGATAGTTGAAACGACGCCAGAACCTACAGTACGTCCACCCTCACGGATAGAGAAACGAGTTCCTTCTTCGATAGCGATAGTAGAGATAAGTTCAACTTCCATCTCAGTGTTATCGCCAGGCATTACCATTTCAGTACCTTCTGGAAGATGTACGATACCAGTTACGTCAGTTGTACGGAAGTAGAACTGCGGACGGTAGTTAGCGAAGAATGGAGTATGACGTCCACCCTCTTCTTTAGAAAGTACATAAACTTCAGCTTTGAAACGGCTATGTGGAGTGATTGTACCTGGTTTAGCAAGTACTTGACCACGTTGGATATCTTCACGAGATACCCCACGAAGTAATGCACCGATGTTGTCACCAGCTTCAGCATAGTCAAGAAGCTTACGGAACATTTCAACACCTGTAACAGTTGTTTTACCATTGTCTTCTTGAAGACCGATGATTTCAACTTCGTCACCGACTTTAACTTGTCCACGCTCAACACGACCAGTAGCAACTGTTCCACGACCAGTGATTGAGAATACGTCCTCAACTGGCATCATGAATGGCTTCTCAGTGTCACGCTCTGGAGTTGGGATGTACTCATCAACCGCGTCCATAAGTTCAAAGATTTTTGCTTCGTAATCAGCATCTCCTTCAAGAGCTTTAAGAGCAGAACCTTTGATAACTGGAACATCGTCACCAGGGAAGTCATAGTCAGAAAGAAGGTCACGAACTTCCATTTCAACAAGTTCAAGTAACTCTTCATCGTCAACCATGTCACATTTGTTAAGGAATACTACGATGTATGGTACACCTACGTTACGAGAAAGTAGGATGTGCTCACGTGTTTGTGGCATTGGACCATCAGCAGCAGATACTACTAAGATCGCGCCGTCCATTTGAGCAGCACCAGTGATCATGTTTTTAACGTAGTCAGCGTGTCCTGGGCAGTCTACGTGTGCATAGTGACGAGTGTCTGTTTCATACTCGACGTGTGAAGTTGAGATTGTGATTCCACGCTCGCGCTCTTCTGGAGCACCATCGATTTGGTCATATCCCATAGCTGATCCTTTACCAGACTTCTTATGAAGAACTGTTGAGATAGCAGCAGTTAGAGTTGTTTTACCATGGTCAACGTGTCCAATTGTACCAATGTTAGCATGCGATTTGGAACGGTCGAATTTTTCTTTAGCCATTCTAAAAATCCTCCTTAAAGGTTCATTGTATTTGGTATAGAGTGATAGAAAGTGAAGAGTTACCTCTCACTTTCTGATCTTCAATAGTAGTTATACTTTAGTTTAAAGGCAAAATCAATTATTCACCTTTATTTTTTTTGATGATTTCTTCACTAATGCTCTTAGGCACTTCTTCGTAGTGATCCATGTGCATAGTGAAAGTACCGCGTCCTTGTGTGTTAGAACGGAGTGAAGTTGCATATCCGAACATTTCAGAAAGTGGAACCATTGCGCGAACAACTTGAGCGTTACCGCGAGCTTCCATACCTTCTACACGTCCACGACGAGATGTGATATCACCCATGATGTCTCCCATGTATTCTTCAGGGATAACGACTTCCACTTTCATCATTGGCTCAAGTAGAACTGGGTTACATTTGCTGACAGCATTTTTCAACGCCATAGATGCAGCAATTTTAAACGCCATTTCGTTCGAGTCAACATCGTGGTAAGATCCATCAAATAATTTAGCTTTGATGTCGATTAATGGGAATCCAGCTAATACACCATTTTCAAGTGAATCTTCAAGACCTGCTTGAATAGCTGGAATGTATTCACGAGGAACAACCCCACCGACGATTGCATTTTGGAATTCGAAGCCTGCGCCTTCTTCGTTTGGTTCGAATTCGATCCAAACGTGTCCGAACTGACCACGTCCACCAGACTGACGTACGAATTTACCTTCAACTTTTGCACCAGAACGGAATGTTTCACGGTACGCAACTTGAGGAGCTCCTACGTTAGCTTCAACCTTGAACTCACGCTTCATACGGTCAACAATGATATCAAGGTGAAGCTCACCCATACCAGAGATGATCGTTTGACCAGTTTCAGGGTTTGTTTGTGTACGGAATGTAGGATCCTCTTCAGCTAGTTTAGCTAAAGCGATACCCATTTTATCTTGGTCAGCCTTTGATTTAGGCTCGATTGCTACATCGATAACTGGCTCTGGGAATTCCATAGACTCAAGGATAACAGTATCTTTCTCGTCACAAAGAGTGTCACCAGTAGATGTATCTTTAAGACCAACAGCTGCTGCGATATCCCCTGCATATACAGTAGAGATTTCTTCACGGCTGTTTGCGTGCATTTGAAGGATACGTCCAACACGCTCACGCTTGTTCTTAGAAGAGTTCTTCACGTATGAACCTGAAGCAAGTGTTCCAGAGTATACGCGGAAGAAAGTTAGTTTCCCAACATAAGGGTCAGTCATAACTTTAAATGCAAGAGCTGCGAATGGTGCGTCATCAGTAGACTCACGAACAACCTCTTCATTTGAATCTGGCAGGATACCTTTGATTGCAGCAACATCAGTTGGTGCAGGAAGGTAATCAAGCACAGCATCAAGTACAAGCTGAACACCTTTGTTTTTGAAAGCAGATCCAACAAGAACTGGGTAGAATTCAACATTCAACGTTCCTTTACGGATTGCAGCTTTCAATTCAGGAATTGTAATTTCTTCACCCTCAAGGTATTTTTCCATAAGCTCTTCATCAAGCTCAGCGACAGCTTCAATAAGGCTGTTGCGAAGCTCTTCAGCTTTGTCTTTATACTCAGCAGGGATTTCTTGTGCATCAGAGCGAGTTCCAAGGTCATCTTCGTAGAAGTATGCTACGTTATCTACAAGGTCGATGATTCCTTCGAATTGATCTTCAGCGCCGATCGGCAATTGAATTGCATGAGCGTTCGCTTGAAGACGATCTCTTAATGTGCTTACAGAGTAAAGGAAATCCGCACCGGTTTTATCCATTTTGTTAACGAATACGATACGAGGTACTCCGTAAGTTGTTGCTTGGCGCCAAACTGTTTCAGTT
The DNA here is from genome assembly GCF_046535585.1 of Bacillus sp. SIMBA_005. Classification (NCBI taxonomy): domain Bacteria; kingdom Bacillati; phylum Bacillota; class Bacilli; order Caryophanales; family Bacillaceae; genus Bacillus; species Bacillus sp. SIMBA_005. Next base: position 32,316 of record NZ_JAWRWI010000012.1, read on the forward strand.
TGTGGCTCTACACCTGATTGTGCATCAAGAACTGCTACCGCACCATCAAGTACACGTAAAGAACGTTCAACTTCAACAGTGAAGTCTACGTGTCCTGGTGTATCGATGATGTTTACACGGTAACCTTTCCATTGTGCTGTAGTAGCAGCAGAAGTGATTGTAATACCACGTTCTTGCTCCTGCTCCATCCAGTCCATTTGGGAAGCTCCTTCGTGAGTTTCACCAATTTTATGGATACGACCAGTGTAGTATAAGATACGCTCAGTCGTTGTCGTTTTACCGGCATCGATGTGAGCCATGATACCAATATTACGAGTTTTGTCTAAGGAGAACTCTCTTGCCATTGGGTAATTTCTCCTTCCTTATTAGGGAATAGTTTTTTTAGTTTGGTATAAATCCTACCAGCGGTAGTGAGCGAATGCTTTGTTCGCTTCTGCCATTTTGTGTGTATCTTCACGTTTCTTAACAGCAGCACCAGTGTTGTTAGCTGCGTCAAGGATTTCGTTAGCAAGACGCTCTTCCATCGTTTTTTCTCCACGAAGACGAGCGTAGTTTACTAACCAGCGAAGACCTAAAGTAGTACGACGGTCTGGGCGAACTTCTACAGGAACTTGGTAGTTAGCTCCACCTACACGACGTGCTTTAACTTCAAGAACTGGCATGATGTTTTTCAAGGCTTGTTCGAAAACCTCCATCGCTTCATTACCAGTACGTTCTTTGATGATATCAAATGACTTGTAGAGAATTGTTTGTGACTTTCCTCTTTTACCGTCGATCATCATTTTGTTGATCAAACGAGATACAAGTTTAGAATTGTAAATTGGATCTGGCAATACGTCTCTTTTTGCTACAGGACCTTTACGTGGCATCTGATAGCCTCCCTTCTCATTTAAAAGGATTTCTATCTGTCTCTCATCTCAATATCATTGTCAGTTGCCTGACTCCACTGATCTGATATCAACTTCTAAAAACCCTTATGTTTGTTTGTATTATTTGCTTTGTTTAGGGCGTTTTGTTCCGTATTTAGAACGTCCTTGCATACGACCGTCAACTCCGGCAGTATCAAGCGCACCACGAACGATGTGGTAACGTACACCCGGTAAGTCTTTTACACGTCCGCCACGGATAAGTACTACACTGTGCTCTTGTAGATTATGTCCGATACCAGGAATGTAAGCTGTTACCTCAATCAGGTTAGACAAACGTACACGAGCATATTTACGTAGTGCTGAGTTTGGTTTTTTCGGTGTCATTGTACCGACACGAGTACAAACCCCGCGCTTCTGTGGAGATGTTACGTTAGTGTGCTCTTTTTTGAAACTGTTGTATCCTTTGTTAAGTGCAGGAGACTTTGAGTTTTCAACTTTACTCACGCGTCCTTTGCGTATTAGCTGATTAATTGTAGGCATGTTGTTATTCCTCCCTTCGTTGCTTTTTTTATAACCCACATACCCAGGTGGTTCATTAAAAGGCAAAAAACAATGCTTTTGCATTTACACATGCAAAAACAAAACAAGTACGCTATAACATAATGGCAACAGCTGCTGCCCCAACTTCAATTCCGCAGGCTTTGCCGAGCTTTTTCATGGAATCTACCACTAGAATGTCTACACCCTTCTCTTGCGCTAGTTTTGTTACACTAGCTGTTAAAGCAGGATCAGCATCTTTCGCTACGACGATTTCCTTTACTGAATCTCGTTTCAGAGCTTTTACTGTTTGCTTCGTACCAATAATAATGGATTGGGCCTGTGATACTTTATCATAAGACATCGAATATCCTCCAAAGTAACAGGTTTTATTTTGAGCACCTTGGTTATATTATCATCATGGCAGAAGGATGTCAATATCATATGACAGATTATCTTGACATCCTTCACCATTTTTTGATGATTTTATAGGAATCTCACGAGAAAGATTACTCTACAGGAACCATATCGTCAGACGGCTGCACTTGTGAAACCGGCTTAACTTTACGGTAGTTTGGCATTCCTGTTCCAGCTGGAACAAGTTTACCGATGATAACATTCTCTTTCAAGCCAAGCAGTTCATCACGTTTTCCTTTGATCGCCGCATCTGTTAGGACACGAGTCGTTTCTTGGAAGGATGCTGCAGACAAGAATGAGTCTGTTTCAAGCGATGCTTTTGTAATACCAAGAAGAACTGGGCGGCCTGTTGCAGGGCGTTTGCCTTCGAATAGTACTTTTTTGTTCGCATCAGTGAATTGATGTACATCAAGAAGTGTGCCTGGTAATACATCTGTATCCCCTGCATCAGCGACACGCACTTTACGAAGCATTTGGCGAACCATTACCTCAACGTGCTTATCTCCGATTTCTACCCCTTGCATACGGTATACTTTTTGTACTTCATGAAGCAGATATTCTTGAACAGCTGTCATGTCAGTCACTTTAAGAAGTTCTTTCGGATCGATCGAACCTTCTGTCAGTACTTGACCACGAGTGACTTTGTCACCTTCAACAACTTTCAGACGTGCATTGTAAGGAGCTGTGTAAGAACGAGTTTCAACGTCGCCTTGCACCACAATTTCCTGCTGCTTGTCACGAACATCGTTAATTTCAGCAACGACACCATCAATTTCAGAAATGGTCGCTTGCCCTTTCGGATTACGCGCTTCAAATAGCTCTTGGATACGAGGTAAACCTTGTGTGATATCGTCTCCTGCTACCCCACCGGTGTGGAACGTACGCATTGTAAGCTGTGTTCCTGGCTCACCGATTGATTGAGCAGCGATGATTCCAACTGCTTCACCGACTTCAACGTCAGTACCAGTTGCAAGGTTACGGCCGTAGCATCGTTTACATACACCATGAGGCGTGTTACATGTAAATGCAGAACGGATCCATACTTCCTCAATTCCTGCTTCAACTACTTCAAGTGATTTATCTTCATCAATTAGTTCGTTTTCGCCAACAATGACTTCGCCCGTTTCAGGATGAACAATTGGTTTTCTTGCAAAACGTCCAATTAGACGTTCTTCAAGTTTCTCAATAATTTCATTTCCTTCTCTAATGGACTTCGCCAAGATACCACGGTCTGTACCGCAATCTGTTTCACGGATGATAACATCCTGTGCAACGTCGACGAGACGACGCGTGAGGTAACCTGAGTCAGCTGTTTTAAGGGCTGTATCGGCAAGACCTTTACGCGCTCCGTGAGTGGAAATAAAGTATTCCAATACGGTTAAACCTTCACGGAAACTAGATTTGATCGGAAGTTCGATAATACGTCCAGCCGGGTTGGCCATCAGACCACGCATACCAGCCAGCTGAGTGAAGTTAGATGCGTTACCACGCGCTCCAGAGTCACTCATCATGTAGATTGGGTTGACTTCATCAAGGGACTTCATCAGTTTACCTTGGATGACATCTTTAGAAGAACTCCAGATCGAAATGACTCTCTCGTAACGCTCTTCTTCAGTAATCAAACCACGTCTGAATTGCTTCATGACGTTATCTACTTTTGCTTGCGCTTCTTCGAGGATCTTCTGTTTATCATCTAATACGACGATATCAGACACCCCAACCGTAATACCCGCTTTAGTAGAGTATTTGAAACCAAGATTTTTCATGCGGTCAAGCATTTTAGATGTCTCAGTGATATGGAATCTCTTAAAGATTTCCGCAATGATTTTACCTAAAATACCTTTTTTGAACGGCGCATTGATTTCTTGTTTCTCGATCGCCACTTTGACATCTTCACCTTTTTCAAGGAAGAAGCGGTCAGGCGTTTTTTCTTCAATATTGCTCTTTGTCGGCTCATTCATGTAAGGGAATGATTCCGGTAAGATTTCGTTAAAGATCAGTTTTCCAACTGTTGTAATCAACAATTTAGAACGCTGTTCATCAGTGAATGTTACATTCTTCAACGAGTTAGCTGCAACAGCTACACGTGTATGAAGATGCACATACCCATTTTGATAAGCTAGAAGGGCTTCGTTCGTATCTTTGAAGACCATACCTTCTCCGATAGCACCTTTACGCTCAAGTGTAAGGTAGTAGTTACCAAGCACCATATCCTGAGATGGCGTAACAACAGGTTTTCCATCTTTCGGGTTCAAAATGTTTTGAGCAGCAAGCATTAAGATACGAGCTTCAGCTTGAGCCTCAGCAGATAATGGTACGTGAACCGCCATTTGGTCACCGTCAAAGTCAGCGTTGTAGGCTGTACATACAAGTGGATGCAGACGAATTGCGCGTCCTTCCACAAGTGTAGGTTCAAACGCTTGAATACCAAGTCTGTGAAGAGTCGGTGCACGGTTTAGTAAGACTGGGTGCTCGCGAATCACTGATTCTAAAACATCCCATACTTCCGGCTGCACGCGCTCAATTTTACGCTTTGCACTCTTGATGTTGTGAGCTAAACCTTTTTCAACAAGCTCCTTCATCACGAATGGTTTGAATAATTCAAGAGCCATTTCTTTCGGAAGTCCACACTGATACATTTTCAAATGTGGTCCTACGACGATAACGGAACGTCCAGAATAGTCAACACGTTTACCAAGCAAGTTTTGGCGGAAACGTCCTTGTTTCCCTTTCAACATATGAGAAAGAGATTTCAATGGTCTGTTTCCTGGTCCTGTTACTGGTCGGCCTCTACGTCCATTATCAATCAAGGCATCGACAGCTTCTTGAAGCATACGCTTCTCGTTCTGAACGATGATGCTTGGCGCGCCAAGATCTAATAAACGTTTCAGACGATTGTTACGGTTGATGACACGACGATAAAGGTCGTTTAAGTCAGAAGTAGCAAAACGTCCACCATCAAGCTGAACCATTGGACGTAATTCTGGCGGAATAACCGGAAGTACATCAAGAATCATCCATGATGGTTTGTTTCCTGAGTTACGGAAGGCTTCTAGCACTTCAAGGCGTTTAATCGCACGTGTACGACGCTGACCTTGAGCAGTTTTCAGCTCTTCTTTCAGTGTATCTACTTCTTTGACAAGATCGATATCTTGAAGAAGTTTATTGATTGCTTCTGCACCCATAGCTGCTGAGAATGTATTACCGTATTTATCTAAATAAGCGCGGAATTCCTTCTCAGAAAGAAGTTGTTTCTTCTCAAGCGGTGTGTTGCCCGGATCTGTCACAACGTAAGAAGCGAAGTAAATCACTTCTTCTAACGCACGTGGTGACATATCAAGAACAAGACCCATACGGCTTGGGATACCTTTGAAATACCAAATGTGGGAAACTGGGGCAGCCAGTTCAATATGCCCCATTCTCTCACGACGGACTTTTGCCCGTGTTACTTCTACACCACAACGGTCACACACAACACCCTTATAACGAACGCGTTTATACTTTCCACAATGACATTCCCAGTCTTTTTGCGGTCCGAAGATACGTTCACAAAAGAGACCATCCTTTTCAGGTTTCAGTGTACGATAGTTAATCGTTTCAGGCTTTTTCACTTCACCAAAAGACCAAGAACGGATTTTATCAGGTGATGCGAGACCGATGTTCATATACTCAAAATTGTTCACATCTAGCAAGGGGCCTACCTCCCTTTTAATCTTCGGGTTATACCCTAGTCACTTGCTCTAATCGTTTCTGCTATTCTTTTGTGACTGCGTCACGTTCAAGATCGACAGGTGCGAGGTCTGCAGCATCTTCGTCATTAGATAACGCTAATCCGTCTGCTTTCTTCGTTTCCTCATCGTCTTCTAAATCTCTCATTTCTATCTCTTCTTCATCGCCAGATAGGATTTTGACATCCATACCTAAACTTTGAAGTTCTTTGATTAACACTTTGAATGATTCAGGGACACCTGGTTCAGGGACGTTATCCCCTTTGACGATGGCTTCGTATGTTTTCACACGACCCACAACGTCATCCGATTTAACTGTTAAGATCTCTTGAAGTGTGTATGCTGCACCGTAAGCTTCAAGTGCCCATACTTCCATCTCTCCGAAACGCTGACCACCAAACTGTGCTTTACCGCCAAGTGGCTGCTGCGTAACAAGTGAGTATGGACCAGTTGAACGTGCGTGAAGTTTATCGTCAACCATGTGAGCCAGTTTGATCATGTACATGATTCCGACCGATACACGGTTATCGAATGGTTCACCAGTTCGACCGTCATAAAGGACTGTTTTCGCATCACGGGACATACCTGCTTCTTCAAGCGTTTCCCAAACATCTTCCTCACGCGCACCATCAAATACTGGTGACGCAATGTGGATGCCAAGGTAACGTGCAGCCATACCCATATGAAGCTCAAGTACCTGACCGATGTTCATACGAGATGGTACCCCTAGAGGGTTTAACATGATATCAATCGGTGTTCCATCTGGAAGATACGGCATATCTTCTTCTGGAAGGATTTTAGAGATAACCCCTTTGTTACCATGTCGTCCGGCCATTTTGTCACCTTCAGAAATTTTACGCTTCTGAACGATGTATACGCGGACTAACTGGTTAACACCCGGAGGTAATTCATCTCCATCTTCACGGTTAAAGACTTTGACGTCGTGGATAATTCCGCCGCCGCCGTGTGGAACACGTAGAGACGTATCACGTACTTCACGAGCCTTTTCACCGAAGATTGCATGTAATAGACGTTCTTCAGCTGTTAGTTCGGTTACACCTTTAGGCGTTACTTTCCCTACAAGAAGGTCTCCGTCTTTTACTTCTGCACCGATACGGATGATTCCACGCTCGTCAAGGTTGCGTAAAGCATCTTCCCCAACGTTTGGAATATCACGAGTGATTTCTTCAGGTCCAAGCTTTGTATCACGAGCTTCTGATTCATATTCTTCAATATGAATCGACGTGTAGACGTCATCTTTTACAAGGCGCTCACTCATGATGATCGCATCCTCGTAGTTATAACCGTCCCAAGTCATGAAGCCGACCATGACGTTACGTCCTAGAGCCAATTCACCTTTTTCCATTGAAGGACCGTCTGCAAGGATTTCTCCTTTTACGACTTCATCTCCAACACTTACGATTGGACGCTGGTTGTAGCAAGTCCCTTGGTTAGAGCGGACAAATTTCAGCAAGCTGTATTTGTCTAGGTTTCCTTTGACTTGTTGTCCGTCGACATCTTCATAGCGGCGAACCCAAATATTTTTTGCTTCAACACGTTCTACAACACCTGGGTAGCGGCAGATGACAGCAGCACCAGAGTCTTTACCTGATACATACTCCATACCTGTACCAACAATCGGTGATTCCGGCTGCATCAAAGGCACAGCCTGACGTTGCATGTTCGCTCCCATTAGAGCACGGTTAGAGTCATCGTTTTCTAAGAATGGGATACATGCTGTCGCTGCAGAAACAACCTGCTTTGGCGAAACGTCCATGTAGTCAACGCGGTTTCGAGGAACAACGGTGTTTTCCCCTCTGAAACGAGCAATGATATTATCATCGATAAACGAACCATCATCAGCTAGAAGAGCGTTCGCTTGTGCTACTACGTAGTTATCCTCTTCATCAGCAGTTAAGTAGTCGATTCTCGGTGTCACTTTACCAGTTTCAGGATCAACCCTGCGGTAAGGTGTTTCAATAAAGCCGAAACGATTCACTTTTGCAAATGAAGATAGAGAGTTGATCAAACCAATGTTTGGACCCTCTGGTGTTTCAATCGGACACATACGACCATAGTGAGAGTAGTGAACGTCACGAACTTCCATTCCTGCACGCTCACGTGTCAAACCACCAGGCCCAAGCGCTGATAGACGACGTTTGTGCGTCAATTCAGCAAGCGGGTTTGTTTGATCCATGAACTGAGAAAGCTGAGAACTACCAAAGAACTCTTTGATAGAAGCGATCACAGGACGAATATTGATCAGTTGCTGAGGTGTGATCGTGTTTGTGTCTTGGATCGACATTCTTTCACGAACAACACGCTCCATTCTGCTTAAACCAATACGGAATTGGTTTTGCAGAAGCTCACCTACAGAACGCAGGCGACGGTTACCAAGGTGATCGATATCATCTGTGTCACCTACACCATGAAGAAGGTTGAAGAAGTAACTGATCGATGCAATGATGTCAGAAGGCGTGATGTTTTTCACAGCTTCCTCTACGTATGCATTCCCGATCACGTTGATCACTTGCTCGCCTTCTTGATCAGACGGTGCATAAATCTTAATAGATTGAAGTTCTACTTCATCTTCTACTACGCCACCATTTGGATAAAGCTTTCTAAATCCGATGCCGTTTTCTAAGTATGGAAGAACTTTATCAAGAACTCTTCTGTCTAAAATTTGACCTTTTTCTGCTAGAATTTCACCTGTTTCAGGGTCAACTAACGTCTCAGCCAATTTTTGATTGAACAGTCTATTTTTAATATGAAGCTTTTTATTAATCTTGTAGCGTCCAACATTTGCCAGGTCATATCTCTTCGGATCGAAGAAGCGAGAGTCTAGCAGGCTTTTCGCATTTTCAACAGTCGGCGGCTCTCCAGGGCGGAGACGCTCGTAGATTTCGAGAAGTGCTTTATCCGCATTCTCTGTATTGTCTTTTTCCAGCGTGTTGCGTAAGTATTCATTCTCGCCAATGAGGTCAAGAATCTCTTGATCAGAGCTGAAGCCGAGAGCACGCAAAAGAACCGTAACCGGCAACTTACGTGTGCGATCGATGCGTACATAGACTACATCCTTCGCATCAGTTTCGTATTCTAACCATGCGCCACGGTTTGGAATGACAGTCGCAGTAAAACCTTTTTTACCGTTTTTGTCTACTTTACCACTGAAATATACACTTGGAGAACGTACTAACTGAGAAACGATTACACGTTCCGCACCGTTAATGATAAAAGTACCTGTGTCTGTCATGATTGGGAAATCACCCATGAACACATCTTGGTCTTTTACTTCTCCAGTTTCTTTGTTAATTAATCGAACTTTTACTCTTAGTGGAGCAGAGTAAGTTACATCACGTTCTTTTGATTCTGCTACAGGATACTTAGGATCCCCTAGGCTGTAATCAATGAATTCAAGAGAAAGGTTACCAGTAAAATCCTCAATTGGGGATATATCTTGAAACATCTCTCTAAGACCCTCATCAAGAAACCACTGATAAGAAGAGGTTTGAATTTCAATGAGATTTGGTAATTCTAACACTTCGCTTATGCGTGCGTAGCTTCTGCGCTGGCGGTGTCGTCCATACTGAACTAGTTGACCTGTCAACTGATTCACCCCTCAAATCATGCGTATTATATGTGTAAAAAGTATTTCAGCCTTTCAAATGTCAGTAAAGAAATACTTTTACAAGACAAAAGAAAAAAGGGTTTCTAAAATAAGAAAACCACATCCAAAAACAAATACCGATTTTATTAGTTTTCCCAAGTATGCATAATTTATACAAAATAGTTGTTTTTTAAGCCTATCAAGCAAAATATACACATTGGCATTTTATAATGTTAACACAGCTAGGAAACTGCGTCAAACTTTTTTAGCTTTGATAATATAGTAGCCCTTTTTTTTCAATACAACTTCGACTTCTCCAAAGAGCTGTTCTAATTTCTCAATCGCAGATGGTCCGCCCTGCTTTTTCTGAATAACCACCCACAACTCACCTTCCGGCAATAAATGATCAGCACTTTTTTCAAAGATCGCATGTACAACTTTCTTCCCTGCCCGTATTGGGGGATTGGTCAGTATAGAGGCAAAAGCAGCTGATGAATGAACATTCGAGAACAAATCACTTTGATAGATGCGGACATTATCAATGCGATTATGTTTAGCGTTTTCCTTTGAAAGTTCGACTGCTCTTTCGTTCACATCAATCATATGAATGGTGCGGCTCGTCATTTCGTTTGCTAACGATAAGCCAATCGGTCCATAACCGCAACCGACATCTAAGACATCGCCACCCACGTCAGGTTCTTCAAAAGCTTCAATTAAAAGCCTCGAACCAAAGTCGACTTCTTTCTTAGAAAACACTCCACTGTCACTTGTAAAAGTATAGGTACGGTTTCTCAAGGTGAAGTCCCATGTCTGTTTATTGCTTTTCACTGATGGCTTTTCCGTATAATAGTGGTCACTCATGGTGAATTGGACCTCCTCTGGATTCAATCGTTTCAGGAGAATAGAAAAGAAAAAGCCCGCCAGTAAAAGCGAGCTTTCCCAAAAGATTAGGCGAAGATTACTTAACTTCTACAGAAGCGCCAACTTCTTCAAGCTTAGCTTTAAGTTCTTCAGCTTCTTCTTTAGCAATACCTTCTTTAAGTGGTTTCGGAGTGTTGTCAACAAGTTCTTTAGCTTCTTTCAAGCCAAGACCAGTGATTTCACGAACCACTTTGATAACTTTGATTTTTTGATCTCCAGCACCAGCAAGTACTAGATCAAAATCAGTTTTTTCTTCAGCAGCAGCACCGCCACCAGCAGCTACAGCTACAGGAGCAGCAGCAGTTACGCCAAATTCTTCTTCGATTGCTTTTACTAAGTCGTTTAACTCAAGTACAGTTGCTTCTTTAACTGAAGCAATGATTTCTTCGATATTTAAAGCCATTTGTAATTCCTCCATTTTAAGTTTTTTACGTCAAGTACGCATTAAGCGCCTTGTTCTTCTTTTTGATCTGCAACTGCTTTAGTAGCAAGAGCAAGGTTACGAACTGGAGCTTGAAGAACGCTAAGCAACATAGATAGTAAGCCTTCGCGAGACGGAAGTTCCGCAAGAGCCTTCACTTCTTCTACAGTCGCTACGTTTCCTTCGATGACACCAGCTTTGATTTCTAAAGCTTCGTGGCTTTTCGCAAATTCGTTGATGATTTTCGCAGGTGCGATAACATCTTCGTTACTGAATGCGATAGCGTTTGGACCTGTTAAGAAATCGTTTAAACCCGTTAGTTCAACTTGTTCAACTGCACGGCGAGTCAAAGTATTTTTGTAAACTTTGAATTCTACGCCAGCGTCACGAAGCTGTTTACGAAGTTCAGTCACTTCAGAAACTGAAAGACCGCGGTAATCTACAATGACAGTAGACATACTATCTTTAAATTTAGAAGTAATTTCATCAACGACAACTTTTTTTGTATCGATTGCATTGCTCATGGTTACACCTCCTGTACATTGTTTGTGTAACACTTATACCGATCAGGCCATCACGTTCCTAACGAACGGTTCTCCATATAAAAAGCCTCCATTAAGACATGGAGGCTGTATATACAAGCATACGTTAACGTAAGACTGTGACATATACACCTCGGCGGGTTAATTAAGCCATAAGGCCCCTGCTGTCTACGGTATAAATGGACATATTCTATTTTACAACATTTTGATATTATCAAAATGATTGTGATAAGTCAAGATTTATTTTGCAGAGAAAGAAGATGGATCCACTTTCACGCCAGGGCCCATAGTAGATGTAACAGAAACGTTTTTCACGTATACACCTTTAGCCGCTGCAGGTTTTGCTTTAAGGATTGTGTCATAGATTGTTGCAAAGTTCTCAACAAGCTTTTCGTCCTCGAAAGAAACCTTTCCGATTGGCGCGTGGATGTTACCAGCTTTATCAACGCGGTATTCTACTTTACCAGCTTTGATTTCATTGATTGCTTTTTCTACTTCGAATGTAACAGTTCCTGTTTTAGGGTTTGGCATAAGGCCTTTTGGTCCAAGTACACGACCGATCTTACCAACTTCACCCATCATGTCAGGTGTCGCAACGATTACATCGAATTCAAACCAGCCTTGTTGGATTTTAGTGATGTAATCAGAATCTCCAACGTAGTCTGCTCCAGCAGCTTCTGCTTCTTTTGCTTTTTCGCCTTTAGCGAACACAAGAACGCGTTGAGTTTTACCAGTTCCGTTAGGAAGTACAACTGCACCGCGGATTTGTTGATCGTTTTTACGAGGGTCTACGCCCAAACGAAAAGCAACTTCTACAGTCGCATCAAATTTCGCTGTATTTGCTTTTTTTGTAAGAGAAACAGCTTCAGCTACATCATACGCTTTAGTACGTTCGATCAGCTTAGCAGCTTCTACATACTTTTTACCTTTTTTAGCCATTATAAAAATCCTCCTTATGTGGTTTTAGCGGAATAACCTCCCACGAATAAGGGTTGCGAACTTGTCAAAACCAAACTCGCAACCCAACAAGACAATAAATTAATCTTCGATGACAATACCCATACTGCGTGCAGTACCTTCAACCATGCGCATAGCTGATTCAACGCTAGCAGCGTTTAAGTCAGGCATTTTTGTTTCCGCGATTTCGCGTACTTTATCACGCTTAACAGTTGCCACTTTATTACGGTTAGGTTCACCAGAACCAGACTCAATACCAGCTGCTTTTTTAAGTAAAACTGCAGCAGGTGGAGTTTTAGTAATAAATGTAAATGAACGGTCTTCAAAAACCGAAATTTCAACAGGAATGATAAGACCAGCTTGGTCAGCTGTACGAGCATTAAACTCCTTACAGAATCCCATGATATTAACACCGGCTTGACCTAGTGCAGGTCCAACTGGTGGAGCTGGGTTAGCTTTTCCAGCAGGAATTTGCAATTTAACAACTTTAACTACTTTTTTAGCCACGAGACACACCTCCTTAAAGTCCGTGATGTGGTAATAGGGGAATCCCCCTCCCACTCAACAACTTCATTCTTTATATGAATGACGAAATAACTAGCTAGCGATCTTGAGCGAACTCAAGACGTACCTTTGCTATATTACCACTTCTATACACTCATTTCAAGCTCTTTTGAATTACAATTTATCGATCTGCGTGAACTCAAGTTCCACGGGTGTTTCTCTACCAAACATATTAACGAATACTTTGACTTTGCTTTTATCGTAATCAATCTCTTCAATAGAGCCTGTGAAGTTAGCAAATGGTCCGTCGATGACCTTGACTGTTTCTTTCAATTCAAAGTCGATTTCTGTTTTGCGTTCTTCAAGGCCCATTCTCTTCAGAATGGTTTCAGCTTCGCCTGGCAGCAGCGCTGTCGGCTTCGAGCCTGATCCAGCTGATCCAACGAATCCTGTGACACCTGGTGTATTACGAACAACATACCAAGAGTCGTCAGTCATCACGATTTCCACTAGAACATAGCCAGGGAATACTTTCTTTTTGACAACTTTTTTCTTACCATTTTTAATATCTGTTTCTTCTTCTTCTGGTACGACAACGCGGAAGATCTTATCTTGCATGCCCATTGATTCAACACGCTTTTCCAAGTTCGCTTTTACTTTGTTTTCATAGCCAGAGTACGTATGCACAACATACCAATTCTTTTCCATTTCGTTCAGGACTATTCAGTCCTTCCCTCCCCACATTTCGTAATGTCTATTTGACGAATCTCGAGTACCGGTAAATATTTTCAAGCAATTGAAAAAACCCGTAAAACGGGTTTTTTGGCAAGTCATATTATGATCTATTATAGCACGTTCAGCAGACCATTATTCAAGTATTAATGAATTAATTCGATTAATTGTGAGATTCCTATATCAAGAAAAGAGAAAAAGATTGCAAAGAATACGACTGTTAAAATAACAGTGATTGTGTAACGAATCATTTCGTTTTTCTTTGGCCAGCTGACCTTCTTCATTTCTTTTCCGACACTTTTTAAGAAACTGATAATACGCATTGTAAAAGACCTCCACAGATTAAAGAACGCAAATCTTACTTCGTTTCTAAATGTGTTTTATGTGAATTACAAGTCTTGCAATATTTCTTAACTTCTAATCTTTCAGCTGCTGAAGCATCACTTTTCATTGTCGTATAATTGCGGCTTCCGCAGTCTTTACAGGCTAGAGTAATCTTTTTCCTCATATTTACACCTATTTTCTCGACATCATTTCCTTAGTACCTTATCACAGTGTCGAAAAAGCTGTCAATATAGGTTTGATTAGAGACTAATCTCGCGAAGCTCTAAATATTTCTCTAATTTTCTCTTTACTCGTTGGAGTGCGTTATCAATTGATTTCACATGACGGTTTAAATCTTCAGAAATCTCTTGATAGGATCTGCCATCAAGGTAAAGCACAAGAACCTTTCTTTCCAGCTCGCTTAGTAGTTCACCCATCTTCATTTCGATATCATCAAATTCTTCTTTGCTAATGATTAAATCTTCTGGGTTAAGCGCTTTAGCACCGGAAATGACGTCCAACAATGTTCTGTCTGATTCTTCATCATATATTGGCTTATCTAATGATACATAGGAATTTAACGGGATATGTTTTTGGCGAGTAGCTGTTTTAATTGCGGTGATAATTTGGCGGGTAATACATAATTCTGCAAAAGCCTTAAATGAAGTAAGCTTGTCCTCTCTGAAATCGCGGATAGACTTATAAAGTCCGATCATCCCTTCTTGGACAATATCCTCTCGATCCGCTCCAATCAAGAAATAAGATCTTGCTTTTGCACGTACAAAATTGCGGTATTTCGTTATTAAGTAATCTAGCGCATCACTATCTCCGACATGAACCCTTTCAATGACTTGTTCATCTTCCAACTGGCAAAATTGCTCTCTGATGGATTTATCCTTGCTGTTGTTTAGATTCACTTCGATCCCCCCGACCGCACCTAGATAGAAATATTATACATTAATGGTTGAAATATCGTCAAGCTATTCTAGATTCCCACGCCGCCATTTTTCAAACGTTTTCAATACATCTTCTGACAATTCAATCTTGGATGCTGGTTTATCAGAAGTAATCTTTTTGACTCTCGTTTCAATCTTTCGTTCGATCACTTCAATCTCTCTTAAAAGCTCTCGAGCCGACTTCCGAAGAGCTCCTTGTCCAAAGATTGCCCATTGTTCTGTAAAGTCTGAGGTCGCCACATGAATCTGCGTCCGAATATTATTCAAATCCTGGGCAAGCTTTTCAATCCGCTCATCAGCTGTTTCATTCTCTCTCGTAAAGATGACCTCTACCCGGTGATTGATCCGCTTTTTTTCGATTCCTTTGACCATATGGGCATCGAATACGACAATGACTCGATACCCTGTGTATGCTTGATATTCTGCTAAATTTTGAATCAGTATGTCTCTGGCTTCTTCAAAGCTGTTTTCCTTTAAGTGCTGCAGCCGCGGCCATGCACCTATCATGTTGTATCCATCGACTAAGAGGATGTCCATCTCTATTCTCCTAACGGATAACGTTTTCGATACACTTCATACATCAATAGACTAGCAGCAACTGACGCGTTTAACGAAGTGACCTTTCCGGCCATAGGCAGCTTAATCAGAAAATCACACTTTTCTTTGATCAATCGGCCAATCCCTTTCCCTTCACTGCCAATCACGAGAGCAAGCGGCATCGTGCCATCAAATTGTCTGTAATCCTGTTTGGCAGACGCATCTGTTCCCGCGACCCAGATTCCTCTTTCTTTCATCTCATCAAGAGCTCTTGAAAGATTGGTGACTTTGGCAACAGGAATATGTTCAATTGCTCCAGTGGATGCTTTGGCAACAGTTGTCGTTAAGCCGACCGCTCTCCTTTTTGGAATGACAATCCCGTGTGCACCTACAGCATCTGCTGTACGCATAATGGAACCTAAATTATGCGGGTCTTCAATTTCATCTAAGATCAGAAAGAACGGCTGTTCATTCCTCTGTTCAGCGATTTGATATAAATCGTCTAATTCTGCATATTCATATGCTGCTACTTGTGCAACGATTCCCTGGTGCTGACCTGTAACCATTTGATCAAGTTTTTTCCTCGGAACATACTGAATGGTGATATTTTGTTTTTTTGCGAGTTCAATGACCTGCTGGGCTTGTCCTTTTACAGTGTTTTCTGCCATCCAGAGCTTGTATAACTCCCGATCTGACTTCAGTGTTTCAATCACTGCATTTTTCCCAATCACATAATCATGTTGCTGACTCATTTGTCTTCCTCCCTGACGTTCCGATTTCAATCGCCTGACTAATCAGCTCTTCTAAGCGTTCGTCCTGCTTTTCAATAAATAAATAACCCATGAGCGCTTCAAACGCCGTACTATAACGATACGTTTGAACGTCTGTGTTTTTAGGCACTGTGCCTGATTTTGCATTTCTTCCTCTTTTCAACACCGCTTCTTCTGCTTCAGTGAAAAAGCCTTGCTGCTGAAGCGTAAATAAAATAGCTGCCTGAGATTTAGCTGAAACAATTTTGCTTGCTCGTTTGTGCAGCTCATTTGGTTTTGTCGCCCCCGTTTGGAGGAGGTGATGCCTCACGTAGACTTCAAAAATGGCATCACCCATATAAGCAAGCGCAAGTCCGTTCAATTGTTTACCGTCTTTCAGCTTTTCAAAATTCAACATGACCTATTCTCCTCTTTTCCAGCGAGTACCTTGAGGAGTATCCTCCAATACAATATTCATGCTTTTTAACTGGTCACGAATTTGATCAGATAGCGCAAAATCACGATTTCTTCTAGCCTCATTGCGTTTTTCAATTAACGCTTCTACTTCTTCGTCAAGCGTATGCTTTTCTTCTAATGAGAAGCCAAGGACAGAAGTGATTTCTTGGAACAAGCCGATAAATGCCTTGATCACTTCCTCCGAAGTATGATCATTTTCCATATAATAATTCGCCTGTTTCGCAAGTTCGAATAAAACAGAGATCGCATTTGCCGTATTGAAGTCATCATTCATTTCAGAAATAAACGTCGCTCGCTGCTCTTCAACCTTCGCCAGCCATTCAGCATTATCTTCTGTGATATTCGTGCTGCTTTCAAGGCGATGATGTAAATTAGCATACGACGTTTTGAGCCGGTTAAACGCACTCTTTGTACTCTCTAGTAAGTCCATTGAGTAGTTAATTGGATGACGGTAGTGAACCGACAACATAAAGAATCGAAGTACGTCAGGATCTTGTTCTTTCACAATGTCATGCACGAGCACAAAGTTGCCTAGTGATTTTGACATTTTTTCATTCTCAATATTAATATATCCGTTATGCATCCAATACTTTGCAAAAGGTTTGCCTGTCAAAGCCTCAGATTGAGCGATTTCATTTTCATGGTGAGGGAAGGTTAAATCCTGTCCGCCTGCATGAATATCGATCGTATCACCTAAATATTTTTTAACCATGGCTGAGCATTCGATATGCCAGCCTGGGCGTCCTTCGCCCCACGGGCTATCCCATGAGATTTCTTGGTCCTTTGCGGCCTTCCATAAAGCAAAGTCCAGCGCATCTCGTTTCTTCTCACCTACACGAATACGGGCACCAGTCTTTAGTTCATCAATCGACTGGTGAGAAAGCTTTCCGTAGCCTTCAAATGAGCGTGTGCTGTAATACACGTCACCATCTGCTTCATAGGCGTAGCCCTTTTCAATCAATGTCGCAATAAATGCAATGATATCATCCATATTTTCCGTCACTCGCGGGTGAAGGTCAGCTTTTTTGCAGCCTAGTGCACTGACGTCTTCAAAGTAGGCTTGGATAAAACGGTCAGCAATCGTCGGAACATCTTCTCCGAGTTCATTGGCTGCTTTGATGAGTTTATCATCCACATCTGTAAAGTTTGAGACAAAGTTCACATCATAGCCACTGTATTCTAAATACTTACGTACAGTGTCATAAACAATAGCAGGTCTTGCATTCCCAATATGGATGTAGTTATAAACGGTTGGTCCGCACACATACATCTTGACCTTTCCTGGTTCAAGCGGGACGAATTCTTCTTTCTTACGTGTCAATGTATTATAAATATTGATTGTCATGATTGTTCTTCCTTTCTGCTCAATGAAGCCAGCTCACCTTTTAGCTTTTCCATTTCTCGTTCCAATTCTTTGAAACGATCGGAAATTGGATCTGGCAAATCTTGATGATTGAGATCACGATTGATTTTCTTACCATTTTGAACGACGACTCGCCCAGGTATACCGACAACGGTGGAATGGTCTGGTACGTCCTTTAACACGACCGACCCCGCTCCAATCTTGGCTCCTTTTCCGACAGTAATGGAACCAAGCACCTTTGCACCTGTCGCAATGAGCGCATCGTCTAAAATGGTCGGGTGCCGCTTTCCCTTTTCTTTCCCTGTTCCCCCTAATGTCACGCCTTGGAAAACAGTGACGTTGTCTCCAATTTCACATGTTTCCCCAATCACCACTCCCATACCGTGGTCAATGAAGAAGCGCCTGCCAATGGTTGCCGCAGGGTGAATTTCCACCCCTGTGAAAAACCGGCTGACCTGAGAAATGATCCGAGCAAGAAAGTACAGCTTCCGCTTATAAAATGCATGCGCGATACGATGAGCCCAAATCGCATGAAGCCCTGAATAGGTTAGCACTACTTCAATATAGCTTCTAGCAGCAGGATCTTGATCAAACACAGTATCAATGTCTTCTTTCAGCATTTTGAAAAACACATGCTTCCCCCCCGTTCTTCCCCATCAATCTCTCTTCGGACTTGCTCTCTTTTTTGGACAAATAAAAAACGCCTCTGCCATATGACAGAGACGTTTTGAAAACGCGGTTCCACTCTGTTTAGAAAGCCCTCATTTCGCAGCCTTCTCAACTTAATCCCATAACGGAGGGTACCGCCCTTGCATACTAACGTACTCGTGTTCCTCAAGGGTCTTGAGGGTGCATTTCCAACGTCTGCCCATAAGTCTCTTTCAGCCGGTGAAGACTCTTTCTGTGATGGACGAAAACATTGTACTTCTCCCTCGCAACGATTTCCTTATATTTGTTTAATGCGGTTTAATACCGTTTCTTTTCCTAGTAGTTCAATACTTTGCGGAAGTTCTGGGCCATGCGTTTGTCCTGTGACAGCCACACGAATTGGCATGAAGAGTTTCTTGCCTTTATGCCCTGTTTCTTTTTGTACCGCTTTAATAGCCGCCTTGATTTCATCAGGTGTGAAAGATTCAAGTCGTTCAAGCTGACCAGCAAAAGATGCCATGACTTCTGGTACTTGCTCCTCTGCTAGAACTTCCTTCGCCTCTTGATTATACTCAATTTGCTCCTTAAAGAACAACTCTGTTAACTCAACAATTTCTGCTCCATAGCTCAATTGTTCGTGATACAGAGCAATCAGCTTGCGCACCCACGTGTTTTCTTCATCTGACAGCTGCTCACTTACTTTGCCTGCCTTTTGAAGATGTGGAAGTGTTAACGCAACAACCTGATCAAGATCAAGTGCTTTCACGTATTGGTTATTTACCCATTTTAGTTTATGCATATCGAATAGAGCTGGTGACTTAGAAAGTCGATTTACATCGAAAATGTCGATGAATTGCTCTTTTGTAAACAGTTCTTCTTCGCCCACTGGAGACCATCCAAGTAGTGCAATGAAGTTGAACAGGGCTTCTGGTAAATAGCCTAAGTTTTTATATTGCTCGATGAATTGAATAATGGATTCATCACGCTTGCTTAATTTCTTGCGGTTCTCGTTCACAATCAGCGTCATATGTCCGAATAGCGGAACATCCCAGCCGAATGCGTTGAAGATCATGATTTGTTTAGGCGTATTCGAAATGTGATCCTCTCCGCGGAGAATGTGAGTCATTTTCATCAAATGATCATCTACTGCTACAGCGAAGTTATAAGTCGGCGTACCATCTTTCTTCACAATGACAAAGTCACCGATGCCGTCTGTCTCAAATGAAATATCGCCTTTGACCATGTCGTCAAATTTGATGATTTCTCCTTTTGGCACTCGGAAGCGGATGCTTGGCTCTCTTCCTTCAGCAATTAGCTTGTCCTCTTCTTCTTTTGATAATTGACTGCATTTACCAGAATATCGCGGCATTTCACTGCGGGCGATTTGTGCTTCACGCTCTTCCTCTAGCTCTTCAGCCGTACAATAGCACTTATACGCCAAGTCCTTCTCTAGCAGCTCATCATAATACTTTTTATAAATATCATTACGCTCTGATTGTCTGTAAGGGCCGTAGCCGCCATCTTTATCAATGCTCTCATCCCAATCAATACCGAGCCATTGCAGGTGGCGCAGCTGGCTTTCTTCTCCACCCTCTACATTACGCTTTTGGTCCGTATCTTCGATTCGAATAATAAATTTGCCGCCTTGACTGCGTGCGAACAAATAGTTGAAAAGAGCCGTTCTAGCATTCCCAATATGTAAATGACCAGTTGGACTCGGTGCATAACGAACACGCACTTCATTTCCCATGAGTTTAACTTCCTTTCATCTGCATCATGTTGTCTGACACCAATTTTTTATAAACGTATTTTATCATCAAATCACATTCTCATCAAAATGAGTTTTACTTTTTCTGAAGAAGCACCGTTGCTTGAGAGGCAATTCCTTCGCCTCTTCCTGTAAATCCGAGTTTCTCCGTCGTTGTTGCTTTCACATTCACCTGTGTGACCTCTGCCTCAAGCGCTTCTGCAATCTTCTCACACATCGGTTGAATGTAAGGTGCCATTTTGGGCTTTTGCGCCATAATGGTGCAATCAATATTCACAAGTGTGTAGCCTTTTTCCTTTACTAGTGCCCACACATGCTGCAGTAATTTAAAAGAATCCGCATCCTTAAACTCAGGATCTGTGTCTGGGAAATGTCTGCCGATATCTCCTTCAGCAATCGCACCTAGGCAGGCATCTGCCACTGTGTGAAGCAGTACATCAGCGTCTGAATGCCCAAGCAGCCCCTTTTCATAAGGGATGGTAACCCCGCCGATAATCAAAGGTCTTCCCTCAGTTAATTGATGTACATCAAAGCCTTGTCCTATTCTCAACATGATCTAGTACCCTCTTTCCGCATCCATAATTGCCTTGGCAACCAATAAATCATCCGGTGTCGTCAGCTTAATATTGGTGTAATCTCCTTGGACAATATACACGTCTTCACCATGTAATTGTTCCACAAGACTGGCATCGTCTGTTCCAAGGAAACCGGTCCGCTCTGCATATTCATGCGCCTCTTTTAAAATAGAATGACGAAAAGCTTGTGGGGTCTGGACTGCCCACAAGCTCTGACGTTCAATGGTTTGTTCCACTTTGCCTTCTTGAACGCGTTTGATTGTGTCTTTCACTGGTACCGCTACAACTGCGGAGCCTTTTTCAATCGCTGCTTTAACGAGCAAGTCAATCTGTGTATGCTTAATAAAAGGCCTTGCCCCATCATGAACAAGCACGATGTCTGCATCTTTCACAGCCTTTAATCCTTCGTATACACTTTGCTGACGTTCTTCGCCGCCGGTAACAAGTGAAACAGGCGTTTGAAAAGCGTGTACCTTGAGTAGCCTTTCAAAGTCTTGACGCTCCTCTTCATTGATCGCTAGGATCATGCGTTTGCATTGAGCATGAGCGTCAAACACCTTTAGTGTATGAATAATGACCGGCATTCTTTTCAGCTCAATAAAAAGCTTATTGCGGCCGGCCTTCATTCGTTTCCCCTGCCCCGCAGCCGGAATAACTACTTCATAATACATGTTCGTTCTCCCTTTAGAGCGCCTTCTCCAGAAGTTTTGGCTTCGCAAAAATCATTCTTCCAGCAGCAGTCTGCAGCACACTTGTGACGAGCACATCGATGTCTTTTCCAATGTAATTGCGTCCTTCTTCGACCACAATCATCGTACCGTCATCTAAGTAAGCAACACCTTGGTTATGCTCTTTCCCATCTTTAATGACCTGTACCTTCATTTCTTCCCCAGGCAGCACAACCGGTTTCACCGCATTGGCTAGATCATTGATGTTTAACACTGCTACTTTTTGAAGTTCGCATACTTTATTTAAATTAAAATCATTTGTCACAACAACACCTGAAGTTAATTTAGCGAGCTTCACAAGCTTGCTATCAACCTCTTGAATGTCTTCAAAGTCACCTTCGTAAATTTCAACTTTGATATCTAATTCTTTTTGAATACGATTTAAAATATCAAGACCTCTTCGGCCTCTATTTCTCTTTAATACATCAGAAGAGTCTGCAATATGCTGTAATTCCTCGAGCACAAATTGAGGAATGACCATGATGCCTTCTAAGAATCCAGTTTGACAAATATCTGCGATTCTTCCATCAATGATAACACTTGTGTCTAAAATTTTCAGCTTTTTATCTTCTATTTCAGGTTCATCATCAGCTGCTCCTTTTTTCTTGGTGACCTTTGCAGATCGGGAGAACAGCCCCATCATTTCATCCTTCTTCTTAAAGCCTACCTGAAATCCAAGGTATCCTAAAAAGAAAGCCAGGAAAATCGGAATAATGGTACCAAAAATATGATATGGGATATTGTTTAGCGGGATCACGTTTACAATAAGATATGCTAGAATAAGTCCAAATACTAATCCGAAACTTCCAGAAATAAGATCAGGAAGAGGCGCCTTTAAGAGAGAATCCTCGATCCATTTCACCCAATTCACCACATAACCTGTGCACCATTTGCCGATGATAAAGAACACAGCGGCTCCTATTAGTGCTGAAGAGTAAGCATTTGTTATGAAAGGTATGTCCTTTACATTTAACAGCAGAAATAACTCTGGAATGATAAAAATCCCTACAACTGCACCAAAAATGATAAAAAACGCCTGAACGATTCTTTTTAACATACCTTCACCTCCTTTATTTTTCATCTGTCAATCCACCCTCACCTGACATTGATATATGTTTAAGTTTCCTATCATAATCAATAGAAAACAAAAGCATCATTAATATACCCATATTCATCCATTTTTAACCGTGTTTAAAGAAAATTTCTCTTCTTACAGCTGTCGGTCGATATAATGTTTTTCTTGCAGCCTTTTTAATCCTTTTTTTATCTTTTTCGCTCTTACTTCTCCAATTCCTTCTACTTCATCCAAATCTTGTACATCTGCTTCCATAATTCGATCTAACACACCGAACGCTTCAACCACGTTTTCGACGATTGGCATAGGCAGTCTAGGGATTTTGTGAAGCAGTCTGTAACCTCTTGTGTACACATATTCGTCAATATTTGTAGAAGCTGGATAGCCAAGTAACTTGTACAGAATGGAATCATCTAAAAGCTCAAAGCTAGACATATCTTGGAGCTGTTTAAGCAGAACATATGGATCTTTAATCTTTTCTTTCACGTAATCTTTAATAAATAAAGCCGCTTCCTGCTCCATATCTGTAATCAGTTCATTGACTTGCAGACGAATCAAATGTCCTTCTGTTCCAAGCTCTTTGATATACATATTGATTTCATTTTTGATTCTAAGCACCATTTCGTAACGATGCAGGACGGATAATACATCACCAAAGGTCACAAGCTCTTCAAATTCCAGGGCGCTTAACGCAGAAATGGCATGATCTAAAATGGTTTTATATTTCTCAAGTGTTTGTATGGCTTGATTGGCCTTCGTTAAAATAAAGCCAATATCTTTCAGCGTATAACGACGATTCCCTTGGTATAAGGTAATGACGTTCCTCCGTTCAGAAATCGCAATGATTAAACAGCCTGTCTGCTTCGCTACACGTTCAGCAGTTCGGTGCCTCATGCCCGTTTCCGATGAATGAATGGTTGCATCTGGCATGAGCTGTGTATTCGCATACAAGATCTTTTGACCAGAATCGCTTAAAATAATGGCTCCATCCATCTTCGCCAATTCATATAAGTGTGCTGGGGAGAAGGCAGAATTAATATGAAATCCTCCATCGACAACACTTTTTACCTTGTCGTTATAACCAACAACAATAAGCCCGCCAGTATTGGCCCTCAGGACGTTTTCGATCCCAGCCCGAAGAGGTGTCCCTGGTGCCACAAACTGTACGATATCTAAGAGATCGAGTTCTCTCGCTCCTTTTTTCTCTTTTTCCATTTCTATGATCCCCCTAGTGAAATTCGAAGTGCCTCCGCTACATTTTCTACACCGACTAACTCAATCCCTCTCGGCTTTTTCCATCCATCTATATTCGCCTGAGGAATAAACATTCGCTTAAATCCTAGTTTCGCAGCTTCCTGCACACGCTGTTCAATTCTTGATACTCTTCTGACTTCTCCCGTCAGACCGACCTCTCCTATAAAGCAATCCGCTTGATGCGGCGCTGCGTCTTTAAAGCTTGATGCAATACTGACCGCAATGGCCAAGTCAATTGCTGGTTCGTCAAGCTTCACACCGCCTGCGACCTTTAAATACGCATCCTGGTTTTGCAGCAGCAGTCCAACACGTTTTTCTAAAACCGCCATGAGCAGTGACACTCGATTATGATCAAGACCAGTGGCCATTCTACGCGGATTTCCGAAGCTTGTTGGTGAAATTAGCGCTTGTATCTCGACAAGAACAGGTCTTGTTCCTTCCATTGAGGCAACAACACACGAACCAGATACACCTGCCGAACGTTCTTCTAAGAAAATTTCGGATGGGTTTAATACTTCCGTGAGCCCTTCCTCTCTCATTTCAAAAATCCCTAGTTCATTCGTTGAACCAAATCGGTTTTTCACTGCACGTAAGATACGAAACGTATGATGACGCTCACCTTCAAAATAAAGAACCGTGTCCACCATATGCTCTAAAAGACGTGGACCTGCGATCGAGCCTTCTTTGGTCACGTGACCAACGATAAAAATTGGAATCCCATTTGTCTTGGCAATCTTCATCAGCTGCGCTGTACATTCTCTCACTTGAGATACAGACCCAGGGGCTGACGTAATATCGCTTTGATAAACAGTTTGAATCGAATCCACCACGACAAAAGCGGGTTTCATCTCTTGTATAGCAGACGTTATATACTCCATATCGGTTTCAGCCAAAACATGTAAAGAGGTGCTTTTTATGCCGAGGCGGTCCGCTCTTAACTTCGTTTGTTTAATGGACTCCTCACCGGATATGTATAATACATTCTGATTTTTGTCTGAGAGCTGTGCTGATACTTGTAATAATAATGTGGACTTCCCAATTCCAGGATCTCCGCCAATGAGAACAAGAGAGCCTTTGACAATTCCACTTCCTAATACTCGGTTAAATTCTTCTAAATTCGTTTTGATTCGGGGTTCATCTGATGTTTCAATTGCAGAAATAGGTGAAGGTTTTTGAATGGTTTGGACAGAATGATTAAAAGCGCTTCGACGGTTTACCGGCTCTTTACGAACGACCTCTTCTGTCATACTGTTCCACGTGCCGCAGCCTGGACATTTCCCCATCCATTTGGCTGATTCATAACCGCACGATTGGCATATAAATTTTGATTTTGTCTTAGCCATAGATTGAAGAATACAACTCCTTATACTGGTCAGAAAATAAGTAAAGGGAGGCATACACCTTACTGGTATGCCTCACACTTTTTTCTTACTATATTAGTTCGTAGCAGCCGTCGTTTTTACGACAATTTCTCCATCTTCCACATCTAATACGATTTGTTGACCTTTTTCAATATTACCCTTTAAAAGCTCCTCAGAAAGTCGATCCTCCACATGCTTTTGAATCGCTCTTCTTAACGGACGCGCACCGTACTCAAGGTCTACACCTTCGTCGGCAATCTTCGCTTTTGCTGCTTCTGTCAATTCAATTGAAAGGTCTTGTTCTTTTAATCGTTTCGTCAATTGATCAGACATGAGAGACACGATCTCTTTTAAATGTTTCTTTTCAAGTGAATGGAAGACAATAATTTCATCAATACGGTTGATGAATTCTGGTCTAAACGCACGTTTCAACTCGCCCATCACTTTGCCTTTCATATCTTTGTAATTTTGACCTTCATCCTGCACGTTAAAGCCAACATATTTATTTCGCTTCAGTTCACTAGCTCCAACGTTGGATGTCATGATCAAAATCGTATTTCTAAAGTCAACGGTACGCCCTTTAGAATCCGTCAGACGACCATCTTCTAATACTTGCAGTAAGATGTTGAATACATCTGGATGCGCCTTTTCAATCTCGTCTAAAAGCACAACAGAATAAGGTTTTCTTCTCACTTTTTCAGTCAGTTGTCCGCCTTCTTCATAGCCAACATAGCCTGGAGGTGACCCAACAAGTCTAGATGTAGAATGTTTCTCCATGTATTCAGACATATCGATACGGATCATCGCTTCTTCATCACCAAAAATAGACTCCGCAAGTGCTCTTGCAAGCTCCGTTTTACCAACCCCTGTTGGGCCTAAGAAGATAAAGGAGCCGATTGGACGTTTTGGATCTTTTAGACCAGCACGCGCACGTCTCACAGCTTTTGCTACAGCGACAACCGCTTCATCCTGCCCGATTACACGAGAATGGAGTAATTGTTCCATATTCAGAAGCTTATCTGTTTCTGTTTGGGCAATTTTTGAAACAGGCACTCCCGTCCAGCTAGAGACAACCATTGCGATATCATCCACTGATACCTCTGAATTCTCCTGACCTTGCTTTTCTTTCCAAGATTTCTTTGTGACTTCTACTTTTTCACGTAAACGCTGCTCTGTATCGCGAAGAGAAGCTGCTTTTTCAAATTCCTGACTTTGAACAGCCGCATCCTTTTCCTTGCGCACTTCATCCAACTTTTGCTCTAGTTCTTTTAGGTTAGGCGGTGTTGTGAAAGAACGTAAACGGACTTTCGAACCTGCCTCATCAATTAAATCAATCGCCTTATCTGGAAGGAAACGATCAGAAATATAACGGTCAGACAGCTTCACCGCCGCCTCAATCGCTTCATCTGTGATGGACACACGGTGATGTGCCTCATAACGATCTCTAAGACCTCTTAAGATTTGAATACTTTCATCAACGGATGGCTGATCTACTTGAATTGGCTGGAAACGTCGTTCAAGCGCAGCATCCTTTTCAATATATTTACGGTACTCATCTAACGTTGTTGCCCCGATACATTGAAGCTCTCCACGTGCTAAGGATGGTTTGAGAATATTAGATGCGTCAATCGCACCTTCTGCTCCGCCAGCACCAATCAGTGTATGAAGCTCATCAATGAAGAGAATGATATTTCCTGCCTGACGAATTTCGTCCATGACTTTTTTCAAACGATCCTCAAATTCACCACGATATTTCGTTCCTGCTACAACGGTTCCCATATCAAGCGTCATCACTCGTTTATCCCGCAGAATTTCAGGCACTTCATTATGAATAATTTGCTGTGCAAGACCTTCAGCGATGGCTGTTTTACCAACACCGGGCTCACCAATCAGCACAGGGTTGTTTTTTGTTCTTCTGCTTAGGACCTCAATGACACGCTGAATTTCTTTGCTTCGTCCAATGACAGGGTCCAAGCTGTCTTCTTTCGCAATCGCTGTTAAATCTCTTGCCAAGCTATCTAATGTTGGTGTATTTGCATTGCTGTTAGAGCCAGCGGCAGATGCACCTGTTTCATTGCTGCCAAGCAGCTGCAGGACTTGCTGACGTGCTTTATTTAAGCTCACTCCGAGGTTATTTAAAACGCGGGCAGCTACACCCTCTCCCTCGCGAATAAGACCTAATAGAATATGTTCTGTCCCTACATAGGAATGACCTAGCTTTCTTGCTTCATCCATTGAAAGCTCAGTGACCTTCTTCGCTCTAGGCGTATAATGAGGAATTGCTTGAGACACCTCTTGCCCTCTTCCAATCAAGCTTTCGACTTCTTTTTGGATTTTATCTGAAACAAGGCCCAGTGCTTCTAACGCTTTTGCGGCAATACCCTCTCCCTCGCGTACAAGACCAAGTAAAATGTGTTCAGTACCAATGTTCTTATGGCCTAGGCGAATGGCTTCTTCTTGTGCAAGTGCTAATACCTTTTGAGCTCTTTCAGTGAATCTTCCAAACATCATATCGTTTCATCCTCCTGTCCATTCCTATGCATTTCTAAACGCAGCCTTTCTCTAATAATCGCTGCTCGTTTTATATCTCGTTCATTTGGCTCCAAAGCTTCTCCAGAATATTGTTGAAGAAAGCCTGGCTGTGTCAAAATCATGAGTTCATTCAGTATATTACTTGAAAGCCCCTTAATGATACCTAAATCAATTCCAAGGCGCACATCTGACAAACACTTAGCTGTTTCCTTTGATTCAATCATCCGACAATTGGACAAAATCCCCAAGGAACGGTACACTCTGTCCTCAAGTTCAATTTTAGATGTTTGATATAACGCTTTTCGTGCAGATCGCTCTTGTTCAATGAGCTGAGCGGTCACACTATTTAAATCATCTACAATATCCTCTTCTGATTGACCAAGTGTCATTTGATTTGAAATTTGAAAGATGTTCCCTATTGCTTCGCTGCCTTCACCATAAATTCCTCTGACTACAAGACCTAATTGATTAATCGCCGGAATAATCCGATTCATTTGTCTTGTGAGGGCTAAAGCGGGTAAATGCATCATGACCGAAGCCCTAATACCTGTACCTACATTGGTTGGACAGCTTGTTAAGTATCCTCGCTTTTCAGAAAACGCATAATCCACTTGCTCTTCAATCCAGTCATCTATCTGGTTAGCCGCTTTTAATGCATTGGCTAGTTGGAAGCCTGGGAATAAGCATTGGATTCGAATATGGTCTTCTTCATTCAGCATCACACTGATTTCCTCATTTTCAGAAAGCAAACAACCGCCAAATCTTGATTCTGCTAAGTTTGGGCTGATCAAATGCTTTTCAACAAGTACTCTCTTTGCTAAAGGCTGCGTTTCATTCATTCGAATTAGAACAAAGTTTCCAATGTCCTTCACTTCCTGGCTAGCAAACTTTTGCTCGAATTGCTGGAGAACAGCTTCAGCCTCTTCCTGAGAAAACTGAGTTGGGAAACGAACATGCTCTAGGTTTCGTGCTAGCCTGATTCGACTGCTTAGAACAATGTCACTTTCTGGTCCTTTTTGTTTCATCCATTGACTTAAAGCGTCTTGAATAAAATGCTGGAGCGACATGTTGTTAATCTCCCTCCCTCTGCTGAGATTGCTCATGCTCTAATGCACGAATTTGATCTCGAACTTCCGCTGCTTTTTCGAACTCTTCTTGTTCAATTAACTGCTTCAGCTCTTGCTGCATCAACTCAAGTTTCCGGCGCACATGAAGACTGCCGGCAATCCGTTTAGGGACTTTTCCATTATGGACTGTATTTCCACTATGGACTTTCCGTAAAACAGGGTTCAAATACTGATCAAATGAACGATAGCATTCTGCACAGCCAAAACGGCCTGTTTTTCTGAATTGTTGAAAGGTTAAGCCACACTTAGGACATTGATCCACTTCTCTCGCTTCTTGAAAAATAGATGATCCCTTATTCGCACTTGTGGTAAAGCTAGGATCAATATTCAATAAACCCGATAATAAGTTATGAATCGAGAAACCTTGGTTCCCACTCATAGCATATGAATCACTGTTTTCTTTTGCACATTGTTCACATATGTGCATTTCTTGTTTTTCTCCATTTATAACTTTCGTAAAGTGAAAAGTGGCTGGTCTCTCATTGCATTCTTGACAAATCAATCTTTTCACCCGCTTTACTTTAATTTCAAAGCATTTAACATCGCTTTCATCATCCGAGCCCGCAATTCATCACGTTCAGGTAAATCAATGTGCAAAACAGAACGGTCCATGACACTGATCATCATCTTTGCTTCTCTTTCAGATAAAATGTTATTTTCGACAAGACGCATGATGATATGATCAGAGGCAGCCTGTGATAAACGATGATATATTTGGGAAATAATATTGTTCAATAAGTCGACTTCATCATTCATTTTGACTTTTATGATGCGGATATAGCCACCGCCGCCACGCTTACTTTCAACGATGTAGCCTCTCTCGCTCGTAAAGCGTGTATTGATAACATAGTTAATTTGTGAAGGTACGCATTGAAACTTATCTGCAATTTCATTGCGCTTAATTTCTAATATTTCTCGACCATTCTGATCCAAGACTTCTTTCAAATACTGCTCGATGATATCAGAAATATTTTGTGCCACTCCGCCTCCTCCTCCATTGACTTTGACTATATTTGACTTTAATCTTACTATAAATTTTTTCGGTCGATTTTTCAAGATAATCGCTCAACTAAGAATATTATTTCCACATTTATATGGTGTCAAACCTCTCAAAAACACAAAAAAGACCAGTTCCATACGGAACTGATCCTTAGACAAGCTTGGCGGCGTCCTACTCTCACAGGGGGAGACCCCCAACTACCATCGGCGCTGAAGAGCTTAACTTCCGTGT
>NZ_JAWRWI010000013.1:0-56066 GCF_046535585.1 Bacillus sp. SIMBA_005
ACATGTTCATCCCCCACAGACTTGTGTTATTACCCTTATTATACAAAAAAGCTTGTAGACTTTGTCTACAAGCTGAACTACTCTTATTAAAGAGTAGTTTTTTGTTGTTTTAACTCTTTTAAACAGTAAAATCAACATCTTAATTGGTAGAAAAAGAAGTTTTTTCATAAATTAGTGTTTAAGAGACAGGAGAAGGGGTAGTACATAAACATACCAATTAAAGGAGGAGTTAGAAGTAATGAGAAAAACAAGAAAATTTTTTGTTAGTTCTGTGATCGCTACGTCAATGGTTGCTGCCCCTCTATCTCTTACGACTTTTGGTCAAACGGCTGAAGCTGCAACGACAACAGGTGTTGATGGAAGTGTCTCGATTGATCCAGTAGCCATTGCCGATAAAATTGAACAAGCAGTAAAATCATCTCAAAATCGTGATGGATTCGTAAAAAATGCGGCGTACAGCGCCTTCTATGAAGCAGGTCAAAACTATAACGTCGTTGTCCAAAACTTAAGCCAAGATCATGACTTTAGCGGACTGAACAATGTGGTTTACTATGATAGTGTTGAATATGATGGGATTACGTTTGGTATTTGGGTATTTGAAGATGGGACGTTCGTCAATAATGGTGACGGCGGCTATATTAACTGGACATTTGTTGGCAGCTTTGACCGTGAGGAAGGAAGCGGCACTGTTGATTTCCATAAAAGATTCTAATCTTATTGTCAAAAGTCTGCCGATTCACCGGCAGACTTTTTTTATAACGCACATTCTTCTATGTCAAAACCTAAATCTTCAATGATGTGATGATCCGTTTGAACCTGCTGACCTTTTGTTGTTAAATAATCGCCTACGAAAATGGAATTTGCGGCATAAAGGGCAAGCGGCTGAAGCGTCCGTAAATTGAACTCTCTGCCTCCAGATACTCGAATTTCCTTGGTTGGATTGACAAACCTCATGAGTGCCAACACTTTCAATGCTTTGATCGGATGTGTTCGTTCTTGATGCTCAAGTGGTGTTCCTTCGATTGCATGAAGAAAGTTGACTGGAATGGAATCCGCATCAATGGCTCTGAGCGCAAAAGCCATTTCAACAATTTGCTGGTTGGTTTCACCCATTCCAATGATAACCCCTGAGCAAGGAGACATGCCCGACTGTTTGACCTCCTCAAGGGTCGACAAACGGTCATGATATGTATGAGTTGTCGTAATGTGAGCATGATGATCTTGATGTGTATTGATATTGTGATTGTACCGATGAACCCCTGCTTCCTTCAGCCGCTTTGCTTTTTCTTCATTTAATAACCCAAGACATGCACACACCTTCAAAGGCATGGTCTCAGTGATCTCTTTTACTGCTGCGGTCACCTCATCTAATTCTCTGTGAGAAGGTGCTCTCCCGCTCGCGACAATACAATAAGTCCCCGCTTTTCTCTTGAGCGCCTCACGCGCGCCAGCCACAATCGTTTTTTGATCAAGCATTGTATATCGTTCAACCGGTGCTTTTGAAATGATCGACTGTGAACAATAACCGCAGTTTTCAGGGCAATAACCACTTTTTGCATTAAAAATCATATTTAATTTCACCTTATTTTGAAAAAAATGAAATCGTACTTGGTAGGCTGCATGCATGATAGATAATAATTCTCTATCGTCAGTTTCAAGAATATCTAGACCTTCTTGCAGCGTGATCCGTTCATTTTTCAGCGCTTTCTCTGCTATCGCTTCCCAAGACAAAGATATGTGTTTTCCCATCATAAGCTCCTCTCATTATGTTAACTCATTTTTATTAAAAGTTAACATAATAGATAGTCATTGGCAAGCATTGGATAAATGAAGTCTGCAAAAATACTTGAAGACATACAAAAAGGCGATGATCATGAAATCATCGCCTTTTTATATGTAAAGCTTTATAGCTTATCGAACAGTAATATAGTTAATCACAAGCTCGCCTAGTGAATTATAGTAAGAAACTGTGACAGATCCGCGTTGTACCGCACGAATCCAAGTGAAGTTCGGAGCTGTTTGATCTAATTGAATGGCATATGTTGCGCCAGACACAGAAATTTGGCTGGCTGGAAGAGAGACGGCGATTGACGAACCTACAGTAAGCGTGCGGTTCACTGTAATCACTTTATTCATAATAGGAGCTTTTGCTATGACTGGTTCTTTTGGCTGGGCAGCTGCATGAGCACCTTCAGTTTGGAAGAACGTAAGAGCACCTAGAGCAGCTAAAGACAATGTACAAGCTTTCATTAATTTTTTCATCGGTAACACTCCTTTTTTTGGTATATACATATATTAATAATAATAGTATTATATGTCAATTAAAATATATGAAAAAAAGAGTATTTATAGTGAAAATTGTCACATATTATTCATGAGGTCTCTCTTTTTTAGGGGGAAAAATAGGCATAAAAAAAGCTGGGTGCATCCCAGCAATGTAAAGCTTTATGAAAAGAGATGTTCAATCGTCGTCTCGCTGTTTTGGCTGACGGCCCTTTTGTTTCTCTTTTTCTTTAATGTAGTGAATAAAATCGATGGTTTGTCTTCGTGCTTCTTCGGAAAAATCGGAGGCAGCCTTAAACGCAATTTGCAAATCTGGATCGTCTGCAAGATCGGCATCAGTTCCGCCTTTGTCCTTACCTGTGAGAAGATAATCCGTTGAGACCCCATATAATTCGGCGATTTTCACAATCATTTCACCGTCGGGCTTTCTCAAGCCATATTCCCAATTTGCATAAGTGGACATCGCCTTTAATCCGAGTTTTTTAGCAACCATTGACTTGCTCCATCCATGCTTCTCTCTTAATTCAGTTAAAATCTTTCCAGTCAAATTATCCATTGGAAACACCTTTTTTCATGTTATGAGTAAATTTTATCATGAATTACACGGAAAAGATAAATAATTACACAAAAAGAATAAAAAAATGATTGACTTACTCGTTTTGTGTATATTATCATAATGAATATAACTTACACATATTGAGTAAGAGGTGGAAAGATGAAACTTGAAAATTTACGAGAAGAACGCATTTTACAAGGGAAAACACAAACCTATATGGCGAAAAAGTTAGGGTATAAGTACACGAGCGGCTATGCAAATATAGAAATGGGCAGAACGAAGCCCAGCTTAGAAATAGCAAAGCATATTGCGGATTTGCTAAATAGGGGTGTTCAAGAGCTTTTTTTTGATCAAAAGTTACACAAAATGAGTAATTATTTAAAAGAAGAGCATTTATTTGAAAAGGGGAGACGAACAAAATGAATATTGAACATCCAATGGTAGCGCAGATAAATGACTTTGGATATCCAAAAAGCTTCTGGTCATATGACATGACATGTTATGGGTATCAAGCAGAGATTGAGGAGAGTCTGGAGGGATTTGAAGCAGATGAAACATCAGATGACGTTTGATGCCAGAAAGGAAGCGCAGCTTTGTTTAGTCCAAGCCGGCGGCTGGATGACCTTTCATCACCAGAAACCGGTGTTTGTTTTTTCCACATCAGAAGACAAGCAAACATACATGACCCTCTTGGCGGAAAAGCTCGCTGAAGCAAAAAAGGAGGAATCAAGACGACATGAAACGATGGAAGGAAATCATGGAAATCCTCAAATGCTTGCTAAAAGCGAGTAAAAACGAACAAGACATTCGTCAGTGGGAAAAGGATGACGGGAGATCATAACATGGTCATCCATTTCATCATTGAGACAGAGTTCTTGTTCACAAAAGATACATTGATAAAAAGAATACGAGCAGCTGCAAAAGCGCAATGCCCGCAGAAAATAAAAGACGCACTATCACTCGAGATTCGTTTATTTGACGATATGCCGCTTGACATAGCTGACTGTCAAATCAAGCGTACATACGCAGAAAAAGGTTTGATACGCCCAGTGAACGTCAGCATCTTTCAGCCGCGGCTGCACCATATTCAAGAAGCACTTCATTCTATTGCGGATAGGGCCCCTCTACAGATCGTTGATTTAAGAGTTTCCCAGTTTTATAGTATGCGTCCAAGAATTGAAATCATTTTAAATACGATAGGTGATGGCACGAAGTCCTCACCAATTAAGGAGACAAGCATATGAACGAGCCAAAACAATTATTCATTCAAGAAAACCAGACATTTGTCGGTGAGATGGAAACAGGAAAAATCCAAGTCATCGTGTTAGATGGGAATGTAGGAACGGCTTATCAGATAGATGTACCTGAACATGGAAAAACCATTATACAAACGGCAAAAGGTCATTTTGCAAGAGTAGATCACGAGATTGGTTTTAAAATCAGCTAGATTACTGGATAGATCACAACATCATACGTCCAAGACGGAAAGCCTGCGGACACTGATCAAGACCCTATGAAAAGGGGACTGATTGGTGTCCGTTTTTTATTTTCTTAAAAAAGGGAGAGAGCCAGCATGCAAGATTTACTCATCGAATACAAACGAGCTTTAAAGGATGCTAGAAAAAGATATGAACCATTTAGAGAAAAAGAAGACAAACAGCTGTCAGATCAAGAGAAGCATGATAAAAAAATTATCGCTAGTATGGTCAGCGATCTCGAATACGTGGTGGAATGGCTTCAAATTGGCAGGCAGCCAGGCGCACGCAGAGGATTAGACAGACGTTCAGTCTATCAGCGCACCATCCTGGCAAATCCAGAAGTGTTAGAGGCTTTATCACATGAATATACACTTATCCAAGAAAATGAAAGAGAATTCAGTGAGCGGGACAAGAAACGAATTGATGAAGCCTTGTCCGTTTTAACGGACCGAGAAAAGGACGTATTCTTCATGCACACAACGCAAGGATTATCGTTTAACGAGATTGCGATCATGCTGGATGTGAAAAAAGGAACTGTCCAAAAACATATGGAGAGAGCTCGGACAAAGATGTCCAAAAAAGTACAAGAACGCCTATTCGAAGCAGCTGAATAGGCGTTTTTTCTTTTGCAAAATAAATGGAGCAGCACTTGTCTTACAGTTGCCACCTATAGTTAGAAAGACCAAACGGATGTTTGCTAGCCCTACACAAATGATTCCTTCACAGGAAATCGTTCGAATTAAAAGGAGGCGGCAGGTGAATGTAAATGAAAGATAAACGGATAGGAGCCAAGCAAGATTATATGAAAGGGATGACGTACCAGCAAATTGCTGATCATTACAATGTCTCAATCCATACCGTGAAATCATGGAAAAGACGATACGGATGGCAAAGGCAAAAAGGTTCGTCAAAGCAGGCACACTCGATCTTCAATCAGTTTCTTTCAGATGAAACAATTGAAATCATGGAGAAAATGGGCGGGCGTACATCCCTTGATTTAATCTGGGATCAAATTCAAATTCAATATGCTGCCATTATTCGGGCGCAGCGAATCATGTATGTGTCAGATCAAGATGACATGATCAAAGAGCTGAAAAAGGCGGCATACATGCCTTCTTCATTAGAAGAAACAGTAGAAGGCATTCAGTCAGAACAAGAAATCAGCACAGAAGAATATTCGTTTCAATTTTCATGGGATCGGCATGCTACCTTTTTAAATGCCCAATCTCGTGCAATGGGAGAGCTCAGGCGTCTCATTAAACAGTTTGAAGAGCTTGCACATGCGAAGGATGAACGAAGATTAAGACTAAAGCAAATTGAACTGACCATCGAAAAAACAAAAAAAGCAGTGCGCGAAGAAAAAGAGGAAGATCTTCACATCATGATCAAGCGAAAAGAGGATAACTCATGACGCCATTGATTGAAAAAGAAGTCAATCCTCACTTTGAACATTTTCTATTCGATTGGAATCAGAAGTTTCAATTTTTAGTAGGCGGTTACGGCTCCTCTAAAAGCTATCACATTGCATTAAAACTCATTTTAAAGCTGCTGGAAGAAAAACGGACAGCACTTGTCATTCGAGAAGTCTATGATACGCACCGCGAATCAACCTTTTCTCTATTACAAGAGATCGTCAGCGATCTTGGCATCGATCATGTGGTGAAGTGCCGCAGTTCGCCGCTTGCCTTGACGTTTCGAAATGGCAGCAGCATCTTATTCAAAGGGCTGGACAAGCCTGAGAAATTAAAATCGATTAACAACATCTCGATTATTTGGATTGAGGAGTGTTCAGAGGTTTCTTATGAAGGCTTTAAAGAGCTGCTTGGAAGGCTGAGGCACCCGTCTTTACCGCTTTATATGATGTTATCGACCAATCCTGTTGGTCAAGATAATTGGACGTACAGACATTTTTTTCGAGATGAACAGCTGAAGCGATTTGTCCTAGATGACGAAACCTTATACAAAAAACGCACCGTTGTGATCAAGGATACGTACTATCATCACTCCACAGCGGAAGATAACCTATTTCTCCCTAAAAGCTATGTGAAGCAGCTTGATGAGCTGAAAGAATACGACCCAGACCTTTATCGAATTGCGAGGAAGGGCTATTTTGGCATCAATGGAACAAAGGTTTTTCCTCAATTTGAGGTAAGAAATCATGCTGATGTATTAGAAGCGATTCAGCAGATGGACCGGCCGCTAAAACGAGCAGGCATGGATTTTGGATTTGTTGAATCATACAATGCGCTCATCCGATTAGCCGTCGACCATGAAAAAAAGTACTTATATATTTACTGGGAATATTACGACCGCGGGAAAACAGATGATGAAACAGCTGTTGACCTAAAAGAGTTCATTGAATCAAAGGAACTCATCAAAGCCGATGCAGCCGAGCCTAAAACCATTCACTATTTTCGGCAGCGTGGATTTCAAATGGTGGCAGCACATAAGTTCCAAGGCTCGCGTTTGCAGTATACGAAAAAGATCAAACGGTTTAAGAAAATCATTTGCTCTGATGCTTGTCCGTACACAATCTATGAACTTCAATCACTGACCTATAAGGCAGATAAGGATGGACGTTTAGAGGAAGATGCATTTCAAATCGATCCGCACACATTATCAGCGATCTGGTATGCGCTGGATGATTATGAAGTGACGGATTTGAAACAGACCGCCTCAGAGCGTGTCCGTCCAAACAGAGAGAGGAGGTCCATACAATGAAACAATTGAAAGCAACGATTATGAAGGCAAACATGTCTGATCATACAAAACAAATGTATGCAGATGAATTTTCCTATGAAAAAGATGACATTGTTCCCCCGCCATACAACATCAATGAATTAAAAAGCATGGCAGAATATTCAACCATTCTTCAGCAATGTATTGATGCGTACAAAACGAATATTTTAGGCTTTGGATTTGGGGTGGAATACGCCTTTGACTTTAATGCAGAAGGTGTAAAACCGGCAAAAAAGAAAGCCGCAGAAAAGGAATGGACAAGACTTGAAGAGTTTACGAAGTACATGAACTATGATGAGTCCGCTGATGTGATTCTTGGCTATGTCCTGGAAGACCGAGAGAAAACGGGCAATGGTTTTTTAGAGGTGCTGAGAGATGGACAGGGAAAGCCGGCAGGAATCGAGTATTTAGATGCGCTTCATATCCGCATTTGCAAGCTTAGTGAGCCAGTCGATGTCGAATTCAGCTACACAGAAAATGGCGAATTAAAGACAATGAATCGAAAGAAAAGATTCCGCAAATATGTGCAGGTGATCAACGAAAAGAAAGTCTTCTTTAAGGAGTATGGTGATCCGCGCATTTTGAACTGTGAAACAGGCAAGTACGATGACACCACACCAGAGCCGCTTCGCGCAACAGAAGTGATTCATTTCAAAATTGGCAGTGGAACGTATGGGATTCCCCGCTGGATTGGCAACATCGTCAATATGTACGGAGCACGCAAGGCAGAGGAACTGAACTATCTTTATTTTAAACAAGGGCGGCATGTACCAGGTGCCATCATTGTCGAAAATGGCATGTTGTCAGAATCCTCTTATCAGCAGCTTCAAGACTATATGGATGATATTGAAGGATCTGATCACGCGCATAAATTTCTATTGCTTGAAGTTGAAGGTCTGCCGACAGAAAAAGGGTTAACGGGAGAAGAAGATGTCTCAAATGTCAAAGTAAACTTCAAATCTCTAGCCGAGATCCTGCAAGAAGATGCGCTCTTTTTAGAATACGATGAAAAAACAAGAAACAAAATCCGTTCTGCGTTTCGTCTGCCGCCAATTTACACAGGTGAGTCTCAAGACTATAACAAAGCGACGGCAGATACAGCGCGTAAAACAACAGAAGAGCAGGTATTTCAGCCAGAACGGCATCTCATCACAGGAAAACTCAATACTCTCTTCCTGCCGGATCTTGATATGTGGCATGTCCGTTTTCTATTAAATGGTCCTGATTTTAGAGACCCATTAGAGATTGCGAAGGTACTGACGCCATTTATTCAGGCGGGGGCAGTGTCACCTAACGATTTGCGCGATCTAGCAGGAAGAATTCTTGGGAAAACGCTAGAGGAATGGCCTGAGGAACTGTATCATCGACCTTTAGAAAGCCGCATGAAATCAGCTGAAGAAAAGCCTCAACCAGAGCCGGACCAGCTGACGAAATAAACAGAAGCGGATGCGCTTTTTTGAAAGGGGGTGAACATATGCCAAGAGAACTAAAAAACGCTAAAATTACGCATGTTTCCTACGTGGACAAAGCAGCGAACAAGAAGAAATTCTTTTTGATGAAAGCAAAGAAAAAGCGGCCTGACTTTCAAAAGGAGGTCAGTGTCCTGACAAAGGCAGAAGATGCTCATCGCCTCGTGTATGGTGTCGTGTATGAGCCGAATACGCCTGATGCACATCAAGACTTTATGACAGCCAAGGAAATTGAAAGAGCAGCACACGGCTTTATGAAGGATGCACGTTATATTGACAAGCAGCATGATTTTCAGGATGGTGTTGGCGAAGTGGTTGAATCATATATTGCTCCGGCTGATGTTGAAGTGGGCGGGGAGCTGATTCGCAAAGGATCTTGGGTGCTTGTGACAAAGGCTTCCCAAGAGATTTGGGATCAAATTCAAAAAGGCCACATTACAGGCTATTCAATGGCTGGAACGGCGGACATCGTCGCCATAGGAGAACAAGATCAGCTTCTATCTCAAGACACAAATGAGAGAGGGCTTTTTTCTTTGCTGAAAAATTTCTTTTTAAAAGAGGAAGGTGCAAACATGTCACAACCATTTTGGAACGTTTTAGACCATCTGCAGGAAACCTTACAGTCAAGTGATGGTGATGAGGCGGATGTAAGAGCGGCCTTAGAACAGCTTATTCCAATCGTGCAGGACATCCTGAAGACAGAGGATGTACTTCAAACGATTGGTGAAAGGCCAGAAGACGTACAAAAAGAAGAGGCCGCTTTGACGACGGATCAAGTGCGAGAGCTTGAAAAAGCAAAAAAGGCCATTGAAAACGTCTTACAGCAGGCTGAACAACAGGAAACAGAACAAACAGGGGAAGAACCTGTCCAAAAAGTGCTCGAACAAGTCGTTGCACCGATTCGTCATCAGCTCTCTTCCTTAGAGAAATCAGCCAGCAGAGAAAAAGCAGCGATGCAGGAAGTGCTTGAGCAGCAGCTTTTGCCTATTTCAGAGCGGATTCACATGCTCGAAAAGGCAAGGGGCATATCAAAACAAACAATCCACGATACACAAAACAACACGACAAAACCCATATGGGATGGCTTACTATAAGCCGAAATAAGGAGGAAACAGTGTGAGAAATCAAGAGTTGATTCGCAAGGCTGAAATGACACTTGCCAGCTTAAAAACCGGCGGTCTCATGAACGCAACCCAATCCAACACATTCATTAGAATGATGCAAAACACACCAACCGTTTTAAATGATGCACGCATCATTCCGATGGAAAGTGATTCACAAAAAATCGAAAAAATCGGTTTTGGCCAGCGTATTTTGCGTCCAGCAGAAGAAGGCCAAGCGCTTGATGCGAAAGACCGTGTTGTCCCAGCGACAAGCACTGTCCAGCTCAATGCAAAAGAGGTCATTGCAGAAATTCATATGACCTACGACAGCATTGAAAACAATATTGAAAAAGACGGAATTCAGCAGACAATTATGCAAATGCTGGCTGAACGAGCAGCAGTTGATATTGAAGAACTCATCGTCAATGGGGATACGACTTCAACAGACCCGTTTTTAGCCCAAATGGATGGTGTGAGAAAACAAGCAGTATCTCATATTGTGGATGCAAATGGAGCGGAAATTAGCCGCCAAATGTTGAAACAAGCCTATAAAGCGATGCCGTCAAAATATTTACGTGTACCTCAGGATTTCCGTTTCTACACATCCCCAAGTTTAGAGGTGGAGTGGAAGGATCAAGTAGCAAACCGTCAGACAACTCTCGGAGATGCGGTGATTCAAGGCGGACTTTCTTCTGCATTCGGTGTGCCGGTCAAAGGCCTTGCCAATATGCAGCCATATGACGAAGCGGGAACAGACGTATCAGATATTTTGCTGACGCACCCTAAAAATATTATCGTAGGTTTTTCTCGTCATATTCGAATTGAAGTAGAAAAAGATATTCGCAGCCGGAAATTTATTATTGTTCTGACAGCGAAGCTAGACAGCAAATTTGAGGAAGAGGATGCTGTAGCAAAAGTAATGAAAGTGAAAGAGTAGGTGACGGCAGGCCATGATTATTTCTCCTGAAGAACTGCAAGCCTATTCTGTATTTGAGCGTGTGAAAAATCGATCTGTAGAAAGACTGACAGCAGATATTATCGAAGCAGAAGCTGCGGTATTTCAGATCGTAGGTCATGATTTCTCAAGCGGGAAATATCAGCCCCTCCCTGAAAACGCAAGAATCGCTTTATTAAAAATGGCCCAATATTTTGCCATGCTGAATGATGATGAATCTATGATGAAAGGCTTTACGTCAGAGAAAATGGGTGATTATTCATATGCGAAGGCAGCTGATCAAGTGAAAGGCAAACCTTACGTATATGCCCTGCTTGTCGATTACATTGAACCATCATTAACTCGTGGCAGTACCAAATTAAAGGTGAGATCATTATGAGTTATCAATCTCTCTTAACAGACCGCTGTGATCTTTTTCACCTTGAACATCAGGAGGCTTCCCGAGGAAAATTCGGGATTCCAGCTGATGACTTACAAATGACTCTTTCCTATCCTGATGCGCCTAGCCTGACAGATCTGGCTTGTTATGTCATAGAAAAGAATCAGTCACTTGTGCAAGAAGAGCCGAATACAGTGATTTATCAGTCCTATCTTGTCCATTTTCCTTTAGCGAGTGATATTCGCCTGCATGACAAAATGGCGTGGAACGGCGTCTCACTTAAATTGCAGCAGCCCAAAATAGTGAAAAATCATCACATTGAAGTGATGGCAGTCAGGAAGGAAAATCTATGAAAATTGATGGACTTGACCGGCTGCTTTCACAGCTGGAAACAGCGTGTGCCGGCGGCTTAAAAGCAGAATATCAAGCTTGGCTAGAGGACATGGGCATAGAGCTTTTGGACATCATTCAGGATGAGCTAATCAAGGAGAATGCTGTCGATACAGGCCGGCTTCTAAGCTCCTTTACGCAAGGAGACAAGGAGAATCACTTTCTCATGTCAAAAGGTGGTCTCACACTTGAAGTGGGAACCCAGCTTGAGTATGCCTCTTATGTCAATGATGGACATGCTACTTCTTCAAGTGGAGAGCGAAGATGGGTGCCTGGCAGGTGGGCTGGCAGCCGCTTTGAATATGATCCGAATGCAAAGACAGGAATGATGCTTGCTTCTCAATGGATAGATGGAAATGGCTACTGGGATCATGCTGTCATGCTCTATGAGCAAATGTTTGAGCAGTCGCTGGATCGAAAGCTTCAAAGCTGGTTCGATCGACATTTTGGGAGGTGATGAAATGAATCAAGAAGTCGGGGCAATCATGCATTATATTTACACACACTTTCCTGTAACAATGTATGATCGACTTTTGCCAGAGCATTTTCAAGTACCATCTGTTTATGTGCCGCCCGTAACAGTGATCAGCGGTCCAGATACGGTATCTACGTTTATGAAATCTTATTCGCTGCAAGTGAAAGTGTTTCATATAAATTCAGAAAAAGCGCATGACGCGGCAGAAATCATTGTTGATGCATTGCTTGCTGATCGTCAAATGATTCAGATGATGAGTGAAGATGGAGAGGTGCTTGATGATTATGTCCGCATAAAAAGAGTGGAAACCAGAATGTTAGATCAAGGCGTAGCAGCGATTGTCCTGACGTGGGATAGCAGTTATTGGTACAACCGAGACAAACAACCGAGCCTTGAAGACATCAATTTTTCAGATGGGGTGATCAAACGTGAGCAAGACTAAAAAAGCAGAGCCTGCCCAAACAGCTGGCGAAGAAAAAGAATTTGGCTTTTCATTTGAAGCCTTAAAGGAGCACAGTAAGGATCTTTTTGGGGTTAAACCAGAAATCCTTGAAGGTGCTCTTTTTTATATCAAACATCAACCAATTACAAAAACAGAAGCGAAAAAGCACATTGATGCTTTTTTGTCCAAGGAGGTTTAAAGGATGAACGGAGGCACATTTACACCAGGTACAGAGAAAAAGCGTCCTGGCATTTACTTTAATTTTAAAACAACAGCAGAGCAGCGAATTACTTTAGGCGATCGAGGTACGGTGGCACTTCCTCTTGTGATGAGCTGGGGAGAACCAAAAAACTTTATTTCCGTTTCCAATATGGAAGACTTAAATAAAAAGGTTGGACTCAATATTGATGACAAGTCGCTTCTTCTTTTCCGTGAAGCAAAGAAAAAAGCGCAAACGGTCTTGCTTTACCGTCTAAACGAAGGGGAGCCAGCCAAAGCTGAAATCTCAGAAAACTTTGTGGTCACAGCCAATTATGGCGGTCTAAAGGGAAATGAGATCACCATCCAAGTGGCAGAAAATGTACTCGACAGCACAAAACGTGACGTCATTACTTATCTTGGAACAGATATTGTGGATAAGCAGATTGTGACGGATGTCAAAGATCTTGTGAAAAACAAATATGTTCAATTTTCTGGTGAAGGTGAAGCAGTTATCACAGCTGGTGTGGCACTAAGCGGCGGAAAAAACGGTGTGGCAAGTGTCGCAGATTATACAGCTTTCCTAGAAGCAGCAGAAACAGAATACTTTGATGTCATTGCGCTCCCAGTCGATAATAGTGAGCAATTAAAAGCAACCTTCGCTTCATTTATCGAGCGTCTACGTGATAAGCAAGGACGTAAGGTGCAAGGCGTTGTGGCAAACTATGCAGCTGACCAAGAAGGCATTATCAATGTGACAAGTGGTGTTGTGCTGGAAGATGG
This sequence comes from Bacillus sp. SIMBA_005, assembly GCF_046535585.1. Taxonomy (NCBI): domain Bacteria; kingdom Bacillati; phylum Bacillota; class Bacilli; order Caryophanales; family Bacillaceae; genus Bacillus; species Bacillus sp. SIMBA_005. The sequence goes on from NZ_JAWRWI010000013.1 coordinate 13,251, forward strand.
AACAGAACTAACACCTGCTCAAACAACAGCTTGGGTTGCAGGAGCAAGTGCAGGTGCAAACTTCAATCAGTCACTCACCTTTGTTGAATACGAAGGAGCAGTAGATACATTAGAACGCCTTGATAATGATCAAGTAGAATACCGATTATCCCAAGGGGAGTTCCTCTTCACCTTTGATGCGAGAGACCGCACGGTGAGTGTTGAAAAAGATATTAACTCTTTAACAAGCTTCACAGCTGAAAAGAATCAGCAAATGGCGAAAAATAAAATCATTCGTGTGCTTGATGCCATCAACAATGATTTAACGTTTGAATTAAAAAATCTGATTAAATTACGCAAAGCCAATGGCAATGACATTCCAGCATCTGATGATGGAGTACAGCTTGTGAAAACACTGATTACACAGTATCTCACACAGCTTCAAGATGGCAGCGGCATTACAGGCTTTAACTCAGAAACAGATATTGTCATCGGTCTCAATGAAGATCGTGATGGTTTTATCATCGATCTAGCTGTTCAACCAGTAGATGCAGCAGAAAAATTCTATTTCAATGTGGAGGTGAAGTAAGATGGCTTTTAAAGCGCAAAATACAATTTCAGGTAAAGAGGGTCGTCTTTTCTTAGAAGGTGAGGAGCTTGCCTTTATCAAAACGTTTGAAGCAAACGTGGAGAAAAACAAATCAGAAGTCAACGTGATGGGCCGCCGAATGACTGGTCATAAAACAACAGGAGCAAATGGAACAGGAACGGCCACATTCTATAAAGTTACATCTCGTTTCGTTCAATTAATGCTCAACTATGTGAGAAAAGGGGAAGATCCTTATTTCACTCTTCAAGCGGTGATTGACGATAAATCATCAGGCCGAGGTACTGAGCGTGTAACATTATTTGATGTCAACTTCGATTCAGCTAAAATTGCTGGACTGGATGTCGATTCAGAAGCACTTGAAGAAGAAGTGCCGTTTACGTTCGAGGACTTTGATCTTCCTGAAAAGCTGAAGAATTCCTTTTAATGAACAAAAGGCAGGCAAGTGACGAAAATATATGTTGTTTTTATTTTATTCAACGATATGGTATAATTTTTCATAGTTACAGGGTAGCTACAAAAGAGTTACTGTGTAACCCCAAAAAGTTTCTTAGAAATATGTTTACATGCAAAGTACTTTGCATAAAATAAAAAGAAGCCAGGATGCGTCAACATCCCGGCAATGTACAATTTGGCCCTCAAGGGGCTGGCTAATCGAATAGGATACTTTAGGATAGACTTCCCTTTTACCTACCAAAGCTCAAGGGGGAGTCTATTTTTTGTCTATATACGTCAACAGGGTTATAATAAATGACCCGAAAGCAAGCATTAACATTAGTGCTTGAAATGTTGACATGAGCATCACCCCCTTCCTATCGGGGGATGAGCCAGACACCCTTGAGCTAGCCGTTCAATTGTACAATTTAAATTATACATGAAAAGATTGGAAAGCACATTCAAAAATGGATGTGCTTTTTTGCATTTAAAAAAACATAACAAAGGGAGTTTTTAAACATGAGCGAAAAACAAACATTTGATCTTTCATTTTTTATGCCAGGACAAACAGTAGAAGCGGAAGAGGTCAAAGTGCCAATCTCTAAGCGTTTTGTTGATAAAAAAGGGAATGTCATTCCTTTTGTCTTTAAAGCCATTACAACTGAACGCATTGATGAACTGGAAAAAGAAAACACGACCTTCAAAAATGTCAAAGGAAGAGGCCGTGTGAAAGACTTAGACAGCCAGCGCTTCTACGCACGTATTGCCATTGAATCGACTATTTATCCAGATTTCCGCTCGAAGGAACTAAGAGAAGCCTACAGCACACAAGATCCAGTTGAAGTCGCAAAACGTGTATTATCTGTCGGCGGTGAATACGCAAACTGGTTAAACAAGGCCATTGAAATCAACGGATTTGAAGACGAAATTGAAGATTTAGAAGAAGCAGCAAAAAACTAATAAAAGATGGGGATAAAGAAGCCGTGTTTTTATATTACGCCATGCACGAGCTTCACTACTCCCCATCTGAACTCCTAGATTTATACGAATCACCAAGACCGTTCAAAGCACTCCTATTCGGACTCATCAGCTACAAGCTAGACATGCTAGAAAAAGAAGCAAAGAAAGGAGGGAAATAATTGGCGAAACTCACTGCACGATTTGAATTAGAAGACAAAGTATCGAAGAAGCTGCTGCGAATACAAAAGCGATTTCAAACATTTGAGAAGCAGCTCAAACCATTTAGAAAACCGGTGAAAATAAACCTGGATATAGATGACAAGAAATTAAAAAACTTCAGTTTATCGCTTCGGAAAATGTCAGTGATTTCCATGAGACTGGATCAAGGAATCTTTCGTGATCTTAAAGCGTTAAACAATCAGTTAAATATGCTCCCAAATCACTTGGTCATATCCATTCAAGCGAAGGGGCTAGATGTCATGAAATCCAGTATAAATCGTTTAAAGCAAGCGGGAACAAACCCCATTATGCTGACGTTTAAGCTAAACGATCAATTGTCAGGTAAAATGTCAGAGGTGAAAAAATCTATCTATCAGCTCATGAACAGAACGTACTATATGAGATTAAACATGGTTGACCAAGCCACCGCTGCAATTCAACGAATCAAAAAGACACTCAAAAGTTTGACGATGTCTAAACACGAAATCAGAGTGTCTGTTCAAGACAATGCAAAGAGTAAGTTGAAAAAACGAGATCAAGCAGAGTCAGTTGTGAAAGAACAAAACATAAAAAAAGAACCTGAGGCTGTTAGTCCGTCAGTGAAAACGGAAGATCCTAAACAGAGCTGGATCCAGAACCTTGCCAATAAGGGATTAAGTGAAATTCAAAAATATGCAGGTGACGTTGCAGATAAAGTGAAGGAAAAATTGAGTCCTAGAAAGTTTTGGGATGAAAAGGCACTTCCTTGGGTTGAAAATAAAATAGAAGAGTACAAGCAAGATGTGATCGGAAGAATTAAAGAGAAAATTAAATTTAATCCTGAAAAAAAACTAGATCAATTGGTGACTAATGTATTAGATCGGTTCTTAGGTGCAAGTGATCAATCAAGTGAAAGTACCACTCAGGCACCAACAACAGCACCAACAACAGCACCAACAACAGCACCAACAACAGCACCAACATCAACACCTTCAAATCCAGCTCCCAAAACGAAACCTCAGTCACGAGGTGGAAAAGGCTTGTTTCGCAATAGTTGTTGCCCCTGTTGTGCAAGAGGTTTAAGCAGGGGAGGTTCTACGAAAACTAAAAATCGAAATGGTCGCTCACCAAGACAGACAAGTAATCCCAATGCTGCATCAAGAGCCGAATTGAATAGAAGACCTCAAAGTAGATTAGGGAAATTGAAAACTAATGCAGGTAAATTATTTGGAAAAATCCCTAATGGACTAAAGAAAGGTGCGGGTATCGCAGCTTCAGCTGGTGGACTGACGGGTTTAGTGAAAGGTAGCAAGGGGTTAAGTGGATTAGGGAAAGCGATGAAAAGTATAGGGAAAGGAAGCGGCAAGTTATTAAAGAAAGTACCTATTCTAGGAAGTGCACTTAGTGCAACAAATCTAATCGGTATGAACAAAGATAATGCTGGTGAAAAGATTGGTACGACTGGAGGCGGCATCGCCGGCGGAATGGCAGGTGCTGCAGCAGGTGCAGCTATTGGAAGCGTAGTCCCAGGGATAGGTACAGCCATCGGCGGTCTAGTAGGCGGCATCGCTGGAAGTATGGGCGGAGAATCTATCGGTGAAACAATTGGAAAATGGTTTGATGGCGGCGGATTTGAAAAGATTGGCCAAAAAGCCATTGAAATCAAAAATCAAATTGTCGAAGTTTGGTCAACAGTCGCGGCTTGGTTCACAGAAAATGTATGGACACCATTAAGCAGTACGGTTGTCACAGTAGCGTCATCCATTTGGTCAAGTTTAGTCAATGCATGGACATGGACCCAAGAAACCTTCAGTGCAGTAGCGGGCTGGTTTATTGAAAATGTATGGACACCTCTTAGCGACACAGTCGTTACGGTAGCAACGACCATATGGACAAGTCTAGTCAATGCATGGACATGGATTCAAGAAACATTTAGTGCAGTAGCAGGCTGGTTTATCGAAAACGTTTGGACACCGCTCAGCGACACAGTCGTTACGGTAGCAACGACCATCTGGTCAAGCCTAGTCAATGCATGGACATGGATTCAAGAAACGTTCAGTGCAGTGGCGGGTTGGTTTATTGAAAACGTTTGGACACCACTGAGCAGTGCAGTTGTTACAGTCGCTACAGGGATTTGGACAGCATTATCAAATGCATGGAAAAAGATACAATTAATCTTTGGAGCTGTATCGACATGGTTTATGGAAAATGTGTGGAATCCACTTGTAGATACGGTAGGAACCATTAAAGACAGTTTCGGTAAAAAGTTTGAAGAAGCGTATAAATTGGTGACAGATATATGGGGTGGATTATCCAAATGGTTTGAGGACAACATTCAAAAGCCGATTGTAAAAGTAGCAGAAGCTATTGGTGATGGGTTTTCTGCAGCGTTTGGTTGGGTTAAAAAGATTTTTGACAAAGCAGGCGGTATTGTAGATGTAGTCATCAATTGGATTGTTGGGAAGAAAAAACCCGATAACAATGCCACAGGCGGCTATATCACCCAGCCAACCCTATCATGGGTCGGTGAAGCAGGTAACGAATTTGTCATTCCAACTCAAAATAACCGAGGACGCGGGAAGATGCTGCTTGCTCAGGCTGCTTCTCATCTTGGAATGTCTGTTATGCCAAGCGGAGCAGCTGGAAATCAAGTATCAAGCTCTCCAGCGCCTACAGCAGTAGCTTCATCATCTTCTGTCGGTTCAATAGACGGATCGGTCTCGATGACTGGTAACATTCAAGCCTCCAGCATAGGCGAGCAATTTAATAAGGATTTTGAACAAGGATTAAATCAAAAAGTGATTACACTTGATCAATGGAAACAAAAGAATATTCAGCAGCCTTTTGGTCAATTGACTTCAGACTCAGGTAAGTATGGTCAGCAAACAGTTGCTGCTTTTGCGAATGGTCAGCAGGTGACACCAACAGGAACAGACAGCTTTTTGCAAAGTCGTGTAAAAGCACCATACCAACAAGTGATGACAGCATCACCAACTTGGGGTTCTGGAACGGTTAGTGGTTTTGCCACAGGTCAAAATGCCACATCAGTTGGTACTAGCCAATACGTAGATCAGCACATCAAACAACCATTTCTACAAGCAAAACAAGAATCACCGGGCTGGGGCTCAGGAATGATGGATGCCTTTAACAACGGCATGCGTTCAAAAGCTAGTGAAGTCACACAAGCTGCCAAAGAAATGGCGAAGAAAGTAGAGCAGGCGTTTAGAGAGGAATTAGACATTCATTCCCCTTCACGCGTCATGATGAGTCTTGGGAAATTCGCATCAATCGGTGTCGTCAAAGGACTCGACTCAGTGGATGTGAAAAAGTTTGCTGAAAATCAGGCTGGTTCATTAATTGGCGCTTTCAGCGGTATGGGGGCTTCAGGTCTTAGTGTTCAGCAATGGCTCATGGCAGCTCTCATGGCAACTGGCACATCGATGAACTGGCTTCCAGGTCTGATGACCATTGCGCAGCATGAATCGAATGGAAATCCGAGAGCAATCAACTTATGGGATTCAAACGCCAAGAAGGGAACGCCTTCTAAAGGCTTAATGCAAACCATTGGACCAACGTTTAACTCCAATAAAGGCAAAGGCATGAATGACATTTGGAACCCAATTCATAATGCCGTAGCAGCCATTAACTACATTAAGGGCAGATATGGAACAGTCTTCAATACACCGGGATTACGAAGTATGAGAAGAGGCGGGCCTTATAAGGGCTACGCAAATGGCGGACTGATTACTCAGGAGCAGGTTGCTAGAGTCGGTGAAGGAAACAAACGCGAATGGATCATACCTGAAGAAAGAGGCATTCGCGGAAGGTATTTATTAACGCAGGCAGCCAAGGCACTTGGGATGCAAGTATATGATCCAGCAAATGCATCTGCTCCTTTACCGGAATCACAGATGCAGCAAGTCACCTCAGCTCAGTCTTCTAGTCGTACTGCATCGCCAGGTAATAAACAAATCACGATTCAATTCAATGGAGACCAGCATTTCCATAATGGACAAGATCAGCAATCGCTTGTCGAAAAAATTAGACAAATGCTCGTAGATGAACTGGAAGTAGAGCTTCATACAGGAACGAAGGGGGTCGTGATTGATGGGTAAATCAGTGTATCAATTGTGGATTTCCCAAGGAAAGGACAAGTTGCGATTCCCTGTCCTTCCATCCGAACTTGAAATCACAAATAACGTACAAAATGAAACGGTAAAGGTTGCCTCTTTTGGAGAACTAACCTTTATTGATGTCCCATCGGCAAAGCAAGTATCATTCACTTCATTATTTCCTAAGAAATATTCGCCAATTGCTGAATATAAAAGCATTCCATCACCAGAGAATGCGATAGCGAAAATAGAACGAATGATGCGTTCAAAGAAGTCTGTGCGGCTGATTGTAACGGGGACAAAAATCAATATGACGTGCAGCATTGAAAGCTTCACCCATAAAGAAGGATCATATGATATTGGCGATCGTGAATTTACGATCGAGTTAAAGGAATACAAAACCGCATCGCCTAGGAAAATCAAACGAAAGAAAAAAGCAAAACAAACGAAAAAGAAACGGCCTTCAAAAACACCACCAAAAATGTACACCGTCAAAAAAGGGGATACGCTATGGGCCATATCAGGCAGGTTTTATGGCGACAGTACAAAATGGCGGCGTATTTGGAATGCCAACAAATTAGCGATGATTAAACGAAGCAAACGAAATATTAAGCAGCCGGGGCATTGGATTTTCCCTGGACAAAGGTTAAAAATACCACAATAGGGGGGCTGGCATTGATCGAGCTTTTTGCCATCAGAAGCGGCACCATGTATGAGCTTGTCACAGAGAGTGTGACACTTCAGGGGCAAAGGTATCAAGCCCCTCGCTCTATCCAAGCAAATATTATCACTAAGCAAGGCAGTCAAACATATTACCGTGTCTCAGAAGGGGACACGGTTCTTTTTAAATGGAAAGGGAAAGAGCTGTTCAGAGGCATTGTGTTTTCTCGGACGCCTGTTGAAGGGAAACTGACCTTTACGGCATACGACATGCTTCAATATTTGGTGAAAAACCAAGATGTCTATGTTTTTTCAAAACAAAGAGCAGATCAAATCTTGAGACGGATTGGGGCTGACTTTCAAATTCCAATGACCTCTATCGCCAATACAGGTCATGTCATCAAATCACTAGTGTTTAAAAATGATACGAGCCTATATGACATGATTCTGAAAGCATTAAAAGAAACAAAGCGGCAAACGGGCAGAAACTATCAAATCTATTCTGCTAAAGGAAAGATGGGGCTGAGGGCTTGGCCAGATCCAGAGGACGTATGGGTCATTGAATCAGGTGTCAATCTCATTGGCTATCAGTACAGCACCTCGATTGAAGAAACAGCCACTCGTGTCAAGCTGCGCACGTCTGCAGATGAACAGGGGAAAAATAAGAAAAAAGGCAGCAAATCAGAGATTGTAGTGGTCGAACAGGATAAAGCAGGTCAGAGTAAATACGGCATTTTACAGCATGTTGAGACGGTTACAGGGCAAATTAACCAGCCGCAGCTGCAAAAAAGAGCCAAAGTACGGCTGGCAGAGAAAAAAGGTGTGAAACAAGAAGTCAAAAGCATCCAAGCGCTAGGCATTCCTGAACTGCAAAGCGGTCTTCCAATCTATTTGAAAATCCCTGAAATCGACGTGAAAAAAACGTACTGGATCGATCAAGACAAACATGAATTTAGTGGAGTGAAACACACCATGACAATTGATGTCGTTGAGAAAAATTCCATTCCAAAGGGTGATCAAGCGTGAGGTTAAGTGAAGCGATTAAACGATTAGCAGTGAATGCTGTAGACGCTGCCTCTCCAATTGATCTGGTGGTTGGAGAAGTCACGGCAGTTTCTCCTGTAAGCATCCGGTTAAATGACAACCATAAACTGATCATTCCGGAAGAATTACTGATTTGGCCAAAGCGCCTAAATAAGGGTGAGGAAGATGAACTGAAAAGGGGTGACAGCATTATGGTGCTGGCAATGGCAGGAGGGCAATCCTTCTACATCATCGACAAATTGTAAGGGAGGTGATGAACGTGGCACTTTCACCAGAGGAAGAAATTGAGGAAACAGAAGAAGACGAAGAGGTGGAAACCTCGACGACATATCGAATAGATGTCGAAACTGGCAGATTGACAGGTGAAACCATTTCAGGGATTGAAGCAATTCGTCAATTCGTTTATATGACACTTAGGACAGAGCGGTATGCACATCCTATCTACAGCCACGACATTGGCACTGAAATTCAGGAGCTTTTAACGGATACAGAAGCCACGGATGAATACAAAGAAATGGAGATTCCGAGGCTGCTAGAGGAAGCATTAATTGTCGACGAACGGATTGATCATATTGAAGAGATAGAGGTCACAAAGGAAAATGACTCGTTTCATGTCAAGCTAGCTATTGTCACAGATGAAGGCACATTAGAAATAGAGGAGGTGATGGAGAGCGATGTTTGAGGAACAAACGTACGAAGCATTAATGGAAAGAATGCTAGACAGACTGCCGGATGACATAGATAAAAGAGAAAACAGTGTCATCTGGAATGCCTTGGCACCTGCTGCCGCTGAATTGGCCCAGTCCTATATTTGGCTTGATCAAGTATTCGAGCTGGTCTTTGCAGATACAGCACAAGGAGAGTTTCTAGATCGGCGGGCCGCTGAAGTAGGAATTGAAAGAAAACCAGCGACTAAAGCGGTTTGGTCCGTAGCTATTCAGCCTAACGATATCAACATTCCAGCTGGCTCACGTTTTTTTATTGAAGACGTCTATTTCCAATATTCGATTGATGGCACGCTAGAATGCGAGACACCTGGCAAGATCGGCAATGGTCAATTGACAGATCAGCCGCTGCTTTCACTTGATACAATCCCTGGGTTAGAATCAATTATCATGAAAGATTTGGTGATACCCGGACAAGAGGAAGAAGATGACGCTTCGTTATACGATCGTTACTTAATACGTGCTAGGCGGGAGGCTGTCAGTGCCAACAAGGCGCATTATAAAAAATGGGCTGAGGAAGTGACAGGAGTTGGCAGGGCGAAAGTATTCCCACTTTGGAATGGAGAAGGAACAGTTAAAATTGTCATCACAGACGGCAATCTAGATGTTGCATCAGATCTTCTTGTTAAAAGAGTACAGGAATACATCGACCCAGTACCAGGCGAAGGAGAAGGACAAGCGCCTATCGGTTCAAAAGCGACCGTCGAAAGCGCGAAATGGCTGGATATTGACATAGAAGTATCCGTCGAACTTCAAATGGACTGGACCCTTGAAGGAGCGCAGAAAGAAATAGAAGAAAAGGTCAAAGCGCTGTTGAAATCAATCGCATTTGAAAAGAGTACCATTCGAATGTCCGCATTAAATGACATTCTGTACCATTCAGAAAGTGTATCAGATTATGCAAACGTGTTATTGAATGGAGAGTCAAAAAACTTAGTGTTACAGGACATTGAGATACCGCGTCTGAGGCAGGTGAAGGTTATTGAGCAAACAGGATGAAATGAAAGACTACTTGCCGCCATATTTTACAGAGATTTATGAAGTCGATCACCTGCTCAAAACAGAAGCGCCAGAGTTTGAGCAATTGGATGAATCCATTTTCGATTTAACGGATCAGTTCTTCCCTTTGACAGCGACATGGGGATTGAATAGATGGGAAAGACTGCTGAAGGTGCAGCGAGAATCAGATGATTCCATTGAACTTCGCAGAGCACGCTTACTCAATATGATGTCAAACATTCCACCGATCACGTATCTTTCTTTAGAGAAATCGGTGAATCGCTTTCTCAAAAATCCAAGTGCCATCATCCGTCTGACCACCGATCGCTATCATTTCGCCTTACGTGTGAACCTAGATGATCTGCAAAACACTAGATATATTGTAGAAATACTTGAAACGTTAAAGCCAGCTCATTTGGCTTATACATTCACTGCATTTCATCATACTGATGTACATGAAAAAAATGATCATCACGGGAGGCTCACACTGCGAAGCAGAGTGGGTTTTTTCGATCATATCCCGATTTTACTCAATGGTGAATTTGTATTAAATGGTACGTTTTATCTGAGCGGAACACGAGGGACAACAGAGGTTCCGGCTCGTTTCCGGCATTCGTTGAAGTTGAGAATGCCCCTTCAGCATAAGTCAGAGAACACATACCGAATGAATTATGTCATGACTGGAGCAGTAAATGAAACGAAGCAAGGAGCGGCATTGACTGTACGCACAAAAAATCAGCTCCAGCAACAAACCAAGAAGAAGATGACGTTCCGTCTGCCAGTACATGTCCAAACTGAACAGGGCGGCAGCTTACTGATTAAGGATCATTACTGGATTCTCGATGGATTTGTTCCGCTGGACGGATCAAAAATGCTAGCAGCTACTTCTCAAAAAATAGAGCTATAAGGAGGATCACAATGGCTGATCAATTAACCGTAACAACATTATATGCACGTCAACAAATGGCAAAGTCAAGAGCAGAAGGAACAAAACTCACAAAAGTCGTTAAAATGGCATTTGGAAATGGCGGAACGAAGGATGGCAAACCGATTTCACTAGACGGCACTGAACAAAAACTCAAAAAAGAACTCGTCCAAAAAGAGATTGATTCGTTTACCTTCATGGAACCAGCAAAAATCCGCTACACCTGCACGATCGCCGAAGGAGAACTTGCAGGTGAAGTCATCAACGAACTAGCACTTGTCGACGAAGCCGGCAAATTCACCGCCATCCGCACCATGACAGACAAACAAAAAGACGGCGACATCGAATTTGTTTTTGAGATTGATGATATTTATTAAGGGGGAATTTTTAAATGGATATAAATAAGCCGAAAACATTTGAAACGACTGATAAAGCTCATGCTGATTTATTTAATCAAATGGTTCAAACCTTGCTTAAAAACGACAATGGTCTGTTAGAACAGCTTACCAACCATACACAAGATATGAACTCACATGCATCTGAAGAAGAAAAGGAAAAATGGAATGATTCGCAGATGTATAAAATAACTGCCGATAACGGTATGCAGCTTATCAATGTCTCAGCTGATTCAAAAATATTTGATGCAATTAAGGATAAAGGTACATGTACCTTTTACGCAGCGCCTGGAGTCGAAGATTCTCCATCATCGTCAAATATATCACTCAGAGGCATGCAAATAGTAGGTCAAGATAATATTGGGGCAGGCTTTGCGGTAGATATATCAGGAAAAGCATACAGCTTTTACTACAATTTTGGTCATACGACTATTACTTGGACACCTCTTCCGAGTATAGAAGATTTAAATAAATGGAATGACAGTCAGTTGATTAAAATTACAAACGATACTGGGGGAGTTCGAGTATCTGTAGAAGCTGCTGAAAGTCTTCTAGATAAAATATCCGAAACAGGGAAAACATTTGGCACATTCTATTCAATCGCTGGGGTACAAGATAATCCCTCTGAATCATCTGCAAGAGGTTTTTATCATTTTACTTCATCTGATAGTAATAACAAAGGAACCTATGGCTGGGTAATTGCAGTAGATAATAAGAATAACATGTTTACGAATTATCTCGATCTAAATTTAGGCTGGCAAGGATGGAGGCGTAATCTTAGTGAGGCCGATAAACAAATGACATGGACCACACCTAGACTTTTAAACGGTTGGAAACAATATAGTTCAAGCGCGCTACCCATTCGTTTCGGTAAAAATGCTTTAGGAGAAGTGGAGATAAATGGCGCTGTAAGAGATGGAGCATTAGGTGAAATTCCTGTTTTTGTCCTTCCAGAGGGATACCGTCCGAAACATTCTGTTTATTATGTGGGCGTTGCTTCTAGTCTTGGTACATCTGGGGTGCCACAATATCACCGGACATTTATTTCGAATGACGGAAGGGTATGTGTACAATTGTCCTCTAACTCAGTCAACCCTACAGAATTCATTACGTTTTTAATCAAATTTAGTACATTATAGGAGGAACTAAAATGTGGATTTATAAATATAATGATCAATTCATTTATATGCCTGGTGAAGAAAAACTCATGAATGAACATGAGAAAATGCCTGAAGGTTTTACCGATGTACCCCCTCCTATGGAATCGTATATTGCCAAATTTGACCCTGTAAAACACAAATGGGAGGAAACCGCTACACAGGAGTATATCAACAGCTTAAAAACAAAACCAAAACCGAATGATCTAGAAATATTAAAGGAGCAAAATGCCTTTTTAACTAAACAAATGGCACAGATATTACGTGATATAAAAGGGTTAAAAACACTTTAAAAATTTACTGAGTTTTTTGGTTCTAATCATTCATATATAAGGGGGAGAATTATGGTTTTAAAAACACCGCGTTCTTTTGAGATCAATGACAAAGCGCATGCAGATTTATTTAATCAGATGATGCAGATCTTGATTGAAAATGATACTGAATTGTTAGCTCAAATTCACCATCATGCAGAAGATACAATTCCTCACGTATCTGATTCAGAAAAGAAGAAGTGGAATGAATCTCAGCTATATAAACTGACAAATGATAATGGATCGCATTTGGTCAGTATTCCTCCAGGTGGCAGTATTTATGAGGAAATTAAAGGTCTAGGTGCCTGCTCATTCTATGCCCCAGGTGGTGTTGGAGTAGTCGATTCTCCTGCTATAGGTAAAGCTGCATTAAGGGGCTTCCAGCTTGTCGGACAAAACAATATTGGTGTAGGAATTGCAATTGACACATTAGGAAATACATTTTGTTTTTCTTATTATGTAAAAGATATTGCGATCAACTGGGTGCAAATGCCAACACAAAATGAAAAAAACAAATGGGATGCAGGACAATTGTCTAAAATCACAGCTGACGATGGAAAAGCATATGAAAGAATTAATGCAGATGATCCTAGTATTTTAGATAAGCTGATAAAATTGCCGGGGGTTCACTCATGGTACATTCATGAAGCACATCCAGATCTTCCGACAAGAAGTTCCATGAGGGCTTTGTCTGTCTTTAGTGAAAATACCTATGGATGGGTCATTGGTGCAAACAATACAGGAGATGTCTATATTAACCGTTCAACAACTGATGTAACAGGTACACAACAAGAATGGAGCGGTTGGAAACGCCTTAATGACCATAATCTATTAAATTCAAAGGGACTAAGACTTTCAATGTCAATAGGAACTGATATTTTAACGTTACCATCAGGATTTTACTTTGCTGTAGGGTCTAATGTTTTAAATATGCCTGTCGATAATGATTCTTCTTGGTTTAATATCGATATCCTAGAAACTGTAAATGGTAGAAAGAGCATTCATGTCATTAGAAGTTATGACAACACTCATTGGTTTGGTACTGTTCATACTGATGGTGTCTTTAAAGGGTGGAAAAGAATAGTCACTGATGCTGATTTTGAAAATGTTCAGTGGCTAAATGTTACATTAGACAATGGTTCCTCTATTGGAGACAGACCAGTTCAATATGCTAAATGGGGAAATTTATTATTGTTGAGAGGTCACCTAATAGCAAATAGAGAAGTGATCTGTGGAAAGATTCCTATCACGGGCTTACTGAATTTACCAGATAAAGGAATGGTTGTATCAGTTCCAGTATCAGGTACAACGGGTCATAGTAAATTATATATATATAAGACAGGAGAGTTAAAACTAACCGGTTTACATGCAGTGAATAACAGTGCAGTAACAGGCTACTATTTAGACACAGTCGTCCCATTAAATTAAGGAAGTGATAAAAATGATACAAGCCTATGAATACAATCATCAAAATGAATTGGTCAGACCTATCGAAGTGTTCGAAAGGGATGATGAAGGCAATTATGTCATTCCAGATCAATGCACAACAATTGCACCACCCAATAATCCTTCTTTTTATAAAGCTGCATTTGATGTGGAAAAACAACAATGGTATGAATCTGCGACACAGGAGTATATAAATAGCCTAAAGCCAGCCCCTCTCCCGCCAAGTGATATAGAACTTTTAAAGAAGCAAAATGCTTTGTTATCAAAACAATTAACGCAGCTATTGGCTATGCAGAAAGGGGGAAATTCAGAATGATGTTTCCAACTGTAGCAGATATCAAACAATTCTGGGACTGGCAATGTTACGGACCAGAGGACATTGCATTTTATGTAAGCATTGGCTGGATCTCGGCAGACGACTATCAAAATATAACTGGAGAAATATACGAAGCCTAATGGCTTTATTTTTTTGCCGGAAAGAAGGTGATTCCAATGGAAGTAGATGTCGTTCAAAACTTAATGACACAGGGCCCATTTGCTGTTCTCTTTTGCTGGATTCTGTTTTATGTTCTCAACACAACAAAAGAACGAGAAAACAAGCTCAACGAACAAATCGAGGCGCAAAATGATGTGTTAGCAAAGTTTAGTGAAAAGTATGACGTCGTCATTGACAAACTCGACAAAATTGAACGGAATTTAAAATAGGAGGAAATATCATGAAAACATTCGACAAAGGCACTGTCATTCGAACAGTGCTTCTTTTTATTGCACTCATCAATCAAACGCTTGTCATGTTTGGACAGACGGTGCTGCCGATTAGTGAGGAGCAAGTACAAACCGCTGGTGAGGCACTATATGTAGCAGGTTCCACCATTTTTACGATGGTGACAGCCATTATCGCTTGGTTTAAAAACAATTATGTGACCTACAAAGGTCAATTACAAAAAGATACACTGAAACAAAGAGGGCTAACCAAATAATCGTTGAAGGAGAAACAATATGGTCAATATCATTCAAGCCTATATTCCAAAACACAACCGCAACAGGCCAGGAAATACGATGAAGCCGCTCTATATTACGGTGCATAATACCTCTAACACGGCAAAAGGTGCAAATGCGGGGAGTCACGCTGCGTTTGTTGCGCGTTCAAGTACTGGGGTCAGCTGGCATTACACTGTCGACGATCAGGTCATTTATCAGCATTTACCGTTAACCGAGAATGGCTGGCATGCAGGAGATGGAAGAGGCAATGGCAATATGAGATCAATCGGAATTGAAATTTGCGAAAATACAGACGGCAACTTTGAACAAGCAGTCGAAAACGCCCAATGGCTCATTCGAAAGCTAATGGACGATTTGCGGATTCCTTTATCAAATGTAGTGCCTCATAAACATTGGAGCGGGAAAGAATGTCCAAGGAAATTGCTCGGAAGGTGGGATCAATTTAAAGCTGGAATCGCCACAGCCCATACCGGCAGCAAAAGGACAAGAAAGCCAGTTCGAACAGAGAGCTTGAGTCACAAAGCACCAGTTTCCAAACAGAAATCGTCAAATCTGCCATCTGGCATCTTAAAAATAACCAAGCCCCTAACAAAAGGAGCACAAGTCACAGCTGTGCAAAAAGCCTTATCTTCCCTCTATTTTTACCCAGACAAAGGGGCAAAAAACAACGGTGTTGATGGCTATTATGGACCAAAAACAGCGAATGCGGTCAAGCGGTTCCAGCTCATGAATAGTCTAGCGGCAGACGGGATTTACGGTCCGAAGACGAAGAGCAAAATGGAACAGTTGCTGAAAAAGTGATCATTCAAAAAGGGCTATCAGCAGGTGAATAGATTTTCCCCTTGCTGATAGCTAACAAAAAATGACATCATTTGTGAAATAATCGACCAAATCACGATCATGAGGGGAGAGTAAAGTGAAAAAGGAACTGTTTCAAGTAATCATGCTGTCAGTGCTGTTCATCTATTTCATTTATCACGGAATGACGAGCGATTTTCCTGTGCCTTACACAATGATTCTCATCACAGCTTATGTCTCTGTGATTACGTACCGCATAATAAAGTTATTAGGCTTAAGAAAAAACAAAGAACAAACAGAGCTGTAAGAAATATATACATAAAAAAACCATCCTTGATTTCTCAAGAATGGTTTTTCGTATGGAGCATAGCGGGATCGAACCGCTGACCTCTACGCTGCCAGCTTTCACGACGGTATTTCTGCGTTGTTTTTCTCCGTTAAGTCATCCGCAAAGTCAACTATATCAACGGTAAGTCTCCGATAAGTCAATCGTCTCTAAGCGCATTATACCGCATAGGAACGCTACACCGCAACTAAATACGGCGCTACTCTGAACCCTCGTCTTAATAGGCGGATGGGGGGACGTTATTATCAAGCGACCTATATGGTGGTGGATGCGTTGGAAGAAACGGAACGAGGTTCGGGCGGCTTCGGAAGCAGCGGTGCTAGTTAAGTTTTAAGTAATCTTTAATAAGATGGGTAGAAACATCTTTCAATATATCGAGCGAAACACCTGCGAATTTGGAAGTTAATGTTTTAGTTTGTGCCCATATCGATTCATCTCTTATGCTATCTAAGAACATGTGACCTTCGAATGTTAGTTCTTCAATTACTAAATAGTCTGGAAATCCCCCCTTTACGAGGCCAGACTCAGATAATTTTCGAGCAGTGTATACCCCCGCCTTGTCGTCGTACCCATTTTTTATAGCTAGCAAATACATGGCGGATAGAGTGTAATCTTCTTGGTATGGCAAGTCTTCAATTTCCAACAGCATTTTTCTTACTAAATCCGGATGTAATTTCATAGAATATTTACTCCTTTAGTGTGTTTGTTTTTAATTATCGCACATTGTTTAGAATAAAGGGAAAAATTTACTAATTTTAAGGTGACGAATAAATGACGGAAACCAAAATGAACGTACAGCTACTCGCACATACGCAATTAAGCGATAAATTCTATCGATCTCTCGATCACGGAATCTACGATGTTTTTCTTGGTCGTTGTGACGGTAACCATTTAGATGACTACGAAGCAACCGACGCCCAATCGGTCGCACTATCCGCAGTCAGAACGCGCTATAGCGTAAACAAGCAGTCCGAAATCGTAGCCGAAGAAGGCGCAAAGTATTTCGGCAACAGCACATCAGATGGCGGCGAGGGCACGGACACCGACACCGACTGACTATTCTGGGATATATTGGCATAGAAACGCCTGGCGAGACGTAAATAAAGTTATAAATATCGCAGTAAGTACTTACACACTACGTAAAACATTCGGGGTACAGCTATATTCGAAATGTACAAGAATAAGTGGAGAGTATACGACTTTAGTTCAGAGGCTCAGACGTTAAAGTATGTCGGCATAACTGCGGATGAAATCGACACAGCTTACGAGACGAGGCTATCGAGATATAAAACACCAAGCAAGTGCCTCCCGTGGGCAATGCCGCCTAAAACTCAGGGGGTTGCGCCATGTTACTGTATTACGGATTTTAGGGCCTACGTGTAATGGTCGGTATGCTACGGCACAAAGAGGCGTCAAGCCGCGTCCTATCAGCGTTTATTTGTCGATAGGTTACTGAGGTAAGACGCCTTAATGATACGTGTTACGTATCGACTTGTAACATACGAAACGCAATTCGTTTATGCATGATCTTATACAGTCGGGCCGGCATAGGGCATCAGGGAGCATACCGGCGTGGCGCGGTTTATACGTTGCATAAAAACAGTAGTGTTCATTGTGAAGATAAGAACGTGAAAAACGTTGTAATATCATTACTTTCGTACGTTAGCGAATGTAACAAAAGGTGATTCTGTTACGTTCGTTATGCGTTTTTATGTATATTTTATTCATTTATGCGATCAAACGATTGAAAGTGGCGCCGCCCCCAAGCGCCCCAAACAAAACCGCCCGATCTGACGCTTTAACCTTGCGCACAATTTTTTAAACTCGGGGTGTTGATCGTCTGGCCCTACGTAGACGTACGTTAATCATCCGATAATGATCGGAAGGGTTAGAGGGTTAATACGCTAATTAAACGGAGAGGAGGCACTCATATGGCGATAAATATTGATGGATGCATTCAAATTGCAACCAACGCTTATCTTACGAAAGGTACGAGTGCAAAGCTACGAGAATATCTAGGCGATGCATTGCCGCACTAGTTCGGAATGTTCGATTTGAAACTCGATATACCCGAAATTCCACTAAGACGGTTCATCGATTACGGACCTTGGCGTCTTGTTGCGCGCTTCCAGGATGTCTAACCGGGAGAGATTTCGTTATTTCCTGACGAAGATGGAAACTAATTATTCGTAGTTTAAAACGAGAAACGTATTTGAAAATCACTTAAAACCGCAGTGTAAAATGGAAGGGGGGGATTAATTTTCCTTATTCACCACAAATTAATATATTTCTCTTGCTCTAGCGATCTAGGGATTAGGTAAATAATATATCTTAGCCCCTTGAAAATTATTCGGGAAATTTCTACAGATAAATTTAGAATAATTTTATTCATATTACATAATAATACAAAATAAACTGTTGAATAGATAAGGATGTGGTTGTAAGATGAGTATGATAAAAAAAACAGCTTTAAAAGGAGGATATATTTTGACTTTAAATGATAAAGTTGAGGTTGTATCTAATAGCGATGAAGAAATATTTGGATTAATTGGTTTTGTTAAAGAAATTAAAGAAGGTAAACACGGTACTGAAATAAGGCTATCAGACGATATGGGTTTTGAAACATGGATAGATATTGACGATGTGGAAATTTACAACATATAATTTGAAAATTATTCAAAAAATGTGATATTATAAACCTATCTTTTATTAAACGAAAAGGTAGGTCTTCTTATGCATATGGATTTCAGGGTATACCAACTAATTAGTGCAAATGATCTAACATTAAGAACAAATGAATTGTTTGAATACTTAAGGGGTGTAGCGAAACTTCCCGGTGAGTATGGTTTTGAATACTGTATAACTAATGAGATTGATGTTACTGAGAATATCATTACATTCTGCTTCAGTGAGGAACATGCGCCTAATGTCAATTCTGTTGATGAAGATAAAAACAGCTTTGCGCCTGATGTCGCTCCTTACCTTAACACTTTCTTTGCTCTCGATTTACAAGAAAAAAGAATGCTTGTCCAACACAGAAACTATCCTCCGACAAACCTCAATAAAGATCAAACGATGTCGAGAGTTGGAATGATTTTAGAAGAAGCATTTCAAAATATTTATGGATCGGTATATAATATTCAAAATATTCAAAGGACTGTAGATGATGAAGATTTTGTGAGGGTTTTTGAGAATAATAGAGTAACTCTTTTAAGAGTGAAGTTGTTTCAAAATGGACGTAGAATAATTAATGGAACCCAAATTTTTGATGATAATGATTTAAATAATTACTGGATTCAAGGTTTCGAATCAGACGCCAGTGATACTTATGAGGTGATCCTAAAAGCACCAGGAAAAACAGGAGAAGGTGACTTAAGAGATTCTCCTATTGCCAGAAGCTTATTAAACCTAGCTAGAAAAGAAATATTAGAGTTAAACTATTGGGATGAAGAAGGTTCTTCAGATACTATGGCGAGAACTGATTTAAAAAGGTTTAGGGTTAGGGGAATAAATAAAGATTCTGATCCAATAGCTGCTGTACATGCTATTTATAGAGAAATTTATGCGAGAAGGGACGAAGTAAGAAGGTTCAGAGTAATGGAAGATTTAAACTAATAAAGTTAGCATCCGAGGGGTGCTTTTTTTGTTTCCTGTAAACTGCTTCCGATAATTCTTTACACCAAGCATCGGCTTAAATGTGCAGTTTAGAGAGCATAAACGTACGGCCGCGTCTGAAGGAACTAATGAAGGCGGACGGCTGGACGCAAACAAGACTGTCGGAAGCGTCGGGCGTTCCGCAGGGGTCTATCTCGCGGTTAGATTCGAATGGGCGGCACGAAGATTGGCAAGTCGTTGCGCTAATGAAAGCGGGCGGATGGAAGTACGAGGATTTATTCGAAATAGAGGACGGTAGCGACGAATAGTAGGGACGTTCATGGCGAGCGTCTCTTTTTCGTGTTCTGTTTTCGCCACACTGAACGTATAGTTATGCGTATATATGAATGGATATACGGAGATGATTCGTTGTTACTACGTCCCGACTTACGTTCATTCTCAATTAAGTCGTTTTAACTGATAATCAATACGACTTCATTCGTACAAAATCGCCAAAAGTACGACTTTATTCGTACAAGCGAAAACGGGGTTGGCGCTTAGAGCCACGTGGGATACAGCGTTTTAAGTACGGAAATTACTTCTTATCTTCTAAATCTAAATCCTAGTGATCCTCCGCTACGCTTCGTCTCACATATACGCAATATGTATAATGAATGTATATTTGCGGGCGAGGCGAAGCCGAGGGCGCTGGACTTAAATACATACGGAAAGGATAGTCACGGTTACAATATTTTAAATACTTCTATTTCAAACAGTTCATAGATCTATTTTGCTTTCTATCATCAACGCTCATTCTTAAGAGTATTTTTTCTATTTGTCTTCTAAAGTAATAATTTTGTTTATATCTTCTATACCAAACGTATTCGCGATTTTTTCAATATGGCCAAAATTAATATTTTGCCTCTTTCCATTCATTAGTTCGCTTAACGCTGCGTGTCTAATTCCACATTTATCTGCAAATGCTCTAAGAGATAACTTTTCCTTTTCTAAAATCTCCTCAATTTTAACTTTAACGATTTTCATAATTAATCTCCTTAAATAAAATAATCTCTTGACTGTACGTATAAGCGTACCATATAATTCAGGTATTAGTGGTACGCATTAGCGTAACAATTGTGAAAAGGGGAGTTATCAATGCAGTTAAAATTTGAAGAAAATAAATATGAAAAGAAAATAATTGATTTTGTTATTCATCCAGATCAGTATGATCCGGAAATATTTGTTGAAGAAGTTGAGGTTGTAGATTTAGCAAACGGTATTGTTTTCAGTGCTGGTGGTGGCTTTATTGAATTAATTAAACCCTATGTTCGTAAAAATGGAGCTATTGAAATTGGTTCCAAGAGTAATGAAATAGCTGGGATTAATGTTCCGGAGGATTTGCCTATTGATATCGAAAAAATCATGAAAATGACTGTTATTGAATTGTTACAGGAAATATTGAAAGTAAATATGGATAAGGAAAACAAAAGGTTGGAAAAATGAAAAAATTTTTTCATGTAACTAAAAAAACAATCGCAGAGGCAGTAAGAATTTTTGGATTATCGAAAGAGAACGCAGCTAACGAAATTATCGGGCGCGCGCACCAAGCCGTCAAAGTACACACGTTTGATTCGACGAACCGATCTGAAGCAGTTTACGACCACTACCCGACTAATACGCGTCTTATCATCGCAACAAATGGCGCAATCATCGGCGTTTACGAGATCGGAAAACTACCTGGGAGCAACCACAGCGCGTGCGAATTAGTGAGATCGACTATTCTTCGCGGCCTCAAAGTGGAATACGAGCGTCTTTACAGTCAGTGGACGGACGTCGAAGTGACTTTTGCGCAAACGAGTCTCGAAATCGCTATGACTAAACGTGCGCAGATCGGAGAAAAGGATTCCGCGGTTTTGGTTGAATACGCGAAGAAGTTGTCCGACCTTTGCTTCGAGAATAGCAAGCGTCATAAAGAAAGAAGTGAGTTACATCGCGAACTTATCGATTTGGAACGCGCCTTCGTTCCGTATCTTTAAAGCTGTGAAATTGCACGAAATTAGACGTTTTGGGAGCGGTCAGGTCTTAGTACCCTCGAAAGTTCTAACCGACTTAATTGCGTGTTTTTTAAAAGACAATGTCCCGATTTCAGTCGGTCACATGCGACTGTACTTATGAAAGGGAAAAAAGTTGCCGAGATTCCGTACGGACTTGTTGTGGACTTTCGGCAACTAAAAGAAAAAAGGAGGTCATTTCGGTGGTTATCTCATCAGAAATATTCGGACTTATAAGAATGGCGAAGGGCATGACGCAAGCAGAATACGGGGCGTTTCTCGGTATCAGTAAGTCGTCCGTCGCGGCTATTGAATGCGGAGACAGGCGTATTACTAAGAAAACGCAGCACGCAGTCATATCTAACGTAAACTTTGACGAAACATTAATCGCGTTTCTTGATAAGTACGAGAAGGCGAAATTATTAGCGAAATGAGGCGATGCAGTGGGAGCGGCGTCAAATAAACCTGATCAGCATTTGAAGTATGAGTTTGCGTATAAATTAGACGATTTAGAAGGCGTTCGGAGCATCTTGGACGACTTCTTACGCTTGGAGACTCGTAGGTATACCGGTGATGAAGCCGCGTCCGATCTGATCATCGACTTAAAGGAGGCGATAAGACTTGCAAAGCTTACCGACAAACAGCGGGATGTGCTTCAACTTCATTACGTATATGGGTACAAACAACGGGAGATTGGGGCGCAGTTGGGGATCGAGAGGTCCGTAGTCTCTCGACACTTGCTTGCGGCTGAAAAGAAGATAACGAAGGTGTACGCTCGTTGGTCGAAATTAGATCGAATTGGCGGATACTCAATCTAAAAAAATATAAATTACTGGAGGAATTACTTATGACATTTACTAATATTGAACGCAAACTTATCGAGGCGAATTTAGATTTTATGAAAAACGAATATAAAACGGGAAAGGCGTTAGAAAATGCTTTTGGGGGCGGGGCGTCTATCGATCTCTCTCACGGCAGACGATTCGAACTTGAAGCGATCCTTCTAAACGGACGATATAGCGACTACATTGGAGACTTTATTTTTAACGCATTCGAACACGATATTAATTTGGGCGCAGTCGTCGACATGATAGAGGTTATTCTTGACGATAATAGCTTCAGCCTGCCGGATGTAGAAGAGATGAAGAAGTTGACGCAATATATAAATGAGTTCGAGAGTGATCGGTCGGTCGCGTTGGGAGAATTGTACGATACGCTCGTTCAGCTCGCGCTGGAACTTTCTGACGCCTATATTGTCTCGGAATTAAGCGAAATCTTGGATGACGTTTTAAGACCGATTGGAGCGATTGGCTTAGGTGTTTTTCCGAAAATTAAGCACCAAGTAGCTAATGATGAACACGCTTTTTCGACTCATAGGGGTAATTTCGTACACTTTTTAGAGACATACGGGGAGTGGGTGCATGTGACCACGCCATTTGGATATGACCCGGAAACCGATCAAAGATTAACCGAGCTCGCGTCGATTACACTAGCCGCCTGTGGAGTCGATTTGGCGCGGCTCATCAATGCTATTAATGATCTGAACCCTCACACGGCGGATGCGCTCTCAGAACACCCAAGAAATACCCACTGGCTTTGATCAACTTGGCGGCTTAACTGCCGCCTTCTTAAATCAATATACACAAAAATACCCGAAATGTATCCTATATTATGTAGGGGCGGTATACACGAAATTACTGTATATGCTGTCTTACTTTATAGAAAGTAGTAGTAACTATACACATTATACGTCCGCAGTTGGCTATACGTAGTAGAAGGACGTATATATACGAGATATAGCGGACTTCTTCCGTAGATATACCCTACGTTTACTACGAATATGTGTCCTATATAATGAGGACGTAAGTGAACGTATACCCATAATACATACGCGTAGTTATCTATGTCTTATGAGGACGTAAATGAACGTAACATACTAACGGTAGGGTGACGTAGGAGAAGACGTATTAATCGCATTCCTCGATAAGTACGAGAAGGCGAAATTACTTATGCGATAAAAGACTAGCGCTCAGTTAAAACCCTTCGCGCAAATACCTAATTTAAAAGATATATCTATCGCGATAAAGGATATTTGCAAGAGTAAGCGTAAGCGAACGAATTGCTTTGATTTATGTTAGTGTTACTTGTTGCGTCGGTAATGTAAATTTAGACTTCTGACTAAGATATACCAGCACTTTATAAAATGCCGTAAAACCGCGCAGCTCTAAGTGTTCCTCCACTTTTGGAGGCGACCCGAAAAACCAAGTATTAGCCGGAAAAATGACCCGAAAAACCAAGTGCTTCGTATGGTGACTTTCGTACGCGTAGTTGGCTCTACGTAGTAGAAGGTCGGACACCGCGACGATTATTAATCGTTAAGAATTGCGCAGTTTTTCCCTACGTTTACTACAAATATGTGTCCTATATAATGAAGATGCTTGCATGACGATTGAATATGCTGTACTACGTTATAGGAAGGCTAACCCGAAAATGGGTTCTTTTTTTATTTGCATAGAAGTTTATACATAATAACAAAAAGAAAAAGGGGAGGGCTATGCAATGTCACCGGAATTGTTACGTACATTCAGAGTCACAAGAAAGATGACTCAGGCTGAACTAGCCGACAAACTAGGGTGTTCTACTCAGATGATCGCCTTAATTGAGCGCCAAGAAAGAAGGTTCACCGAACGAATGGCGAATCGATTCATGATTGCGTTTAATTTAGACGAAAAGAAACTTCAAGAACTACGAAAATTAAGGGAGGCGATCGTATTTGACGAATAGAGTTGTAGAGCAGCGCCAATGGATGAGCCTACCGGCAGGCGTCAAAAAGGATATTTTCGGCATTAAAGAAGAAGCCACGATAAAAGACGGCCAAATCTTCAATAAACACGGCAAGGACGTCTCCCACCTGGTAGAAGTAGTTACGAAAACATCCGGTAATCAGATTCGTAACCTAAAAATCAAAGACGATCTGACTGCGCATGAATCTGAAAACGGTGGTTTTGTTACCGCTTTTTACAAAGACACATTTACTATGGAAGAAAGTTTCCCCAAACTCAACCAATCCGACCTAGCACGCTTAATGCTAATCGGTACATACACCGGATGGGGCGACGGCCAGCTAAAATATGATAATGGTAAGCCAATTAATAAAAGCGGATTAAATAATCTAGTAGGAATGAGCGCCGGTAAATTCAGAGACTTCTATAAAAAGTTAGAGGAAGAGCGCATTATTCGTGAAGAAAATGACGTTATTTATATGAATCCTTGCGTTTTCTATCGCGGGGCGCATTCCGATGTCAGGCAACTTACGAAAGAAATGCAACATACAAGAATGTTCCGTGCTACAGTTAGGAATCTTTGCAAGGCGTACAACGGTCGCTCAGTAAAGCAACTTGCGATCATTTATGCCGTTTTACCGTTTGTAAACTTCAAATTCAATATCGTTTCATTCAATCCAAGCGAATCAAATGAAGACTTAGTAAAACCTATTCCATTAGATAAGTTAGCTGCGCTTCTTGGATACAAGGATCAAGGCCAATTTAAAGCTACTTTGAACAAAATTAAATATGAAGGTAAACCGGTCTTTGGGTTCTTTGAAATTAGTGGAGACAGAAGGAAACGAAGAACCGTTGTTAATCCGTGTGTTATATATGCGGGAAAAGGGGATTCACTGGCCGCGATTAAAGCCTTATTCAATTAAATATAAGGCAGGCATCCAAGCATCGTCAAAGTGCAAAGATGTCTATTTGTCGTGCTTATTATTAATGTAAAAAAATTTTCGATAACGGAGGAGACACATATGCTTGATAGAAAATCACTCTTTAAAATCCGCAAGCTCTATCGTTTAACACAGGAGGACGTCGCGAAAATTACCCGCACATCACTGGCCACAGTTTCGAGAATCGAGTCGGGTGAACAAAAGAGTTAAGCGAAGGTTTTTCGGAATGTATTTTAAACGATTTAAAACTGACAGAAACGACTATAAAGTCTTTACTAGAGTTTTATGACAGAACTGAAAGAAAAGAAGATGTTGCAGAAATCAAAACCGACGATTTAGCCCTAAAAACTACGCAAAATTAGCCATCTAAATAATGTCGACAATCAATAGGTTCAAGGGTGCTCAAATCGCTAATTTCGTTTGATTTTTAAGGGGGCGATCATCGTAATAGTTTTCGTTAAAAGTGACGAGGTGTTATTCGTAGATTCCGAGACAGGCGAAATTATGCTTCGAGAAACAGAAGGATCAAAAGACATGCGGATTTCCCGCGCCGTCATGACATGTCGTTGTGCAGATGTAAGCGGAGAATTGATATATGCGAAGGGGTGATCGGATGTACTGCGTTTCAAAAGTAACCGAATTTTACGGCGATTATGGCGCCGCAGAGTCTTATTATGTTCGCGAAACTGCAAACGGCAGACTAACCGATCTTTTTAAAGACGGTGCTGCGCATATTAACCTAGACGCTGACCGCGGCGCCTTCGGGCGTCCTTTTTTATTTCTATAAAGAGAGGGTGCGAATTAAATGAGTGAATCAAAACTAATCGTCACCGACCAAGAAGCCGAAGCAACCGGCAGAGCGGTCGGTGTTTTTTTATGGGTTTATAATGAAGCAATCAAAGGAAACTTCGATCTCAGTGAGGAGCAGGCTATCGCAATAAATGACGCTTTAGACGAATTAAATAAGTTCGATCAAAAGGGCCTAGAAATACTATTCGAAGGGGCAATTAAAGCTAGAGGCGATGAATCATGAGTGCGGTATCAGTAGGCGAAATCGTCGCACGCCTTGAACTCGATTCCTCTCAGTTTTCTTCGAGTGTCTCACAGGCGGAGAACCAAATGCAGCAGATGGGCAATTCGGCGCAGTCGCTTAGTAAACAAATGGGCCTCGTACAAACGGCAGCCTTAGCGGTAGGAGGCGCAGTCGTCGCGGGTATTGGCGTATCGGTCAAAACCGCAGGCGACTTCGAGCAAGCGATGGCGAAGGTTAAGTCGATTTCAGGAGCCACCGGACAGGACTTCCAAGACCTTCAGAACGTCGCGCTAAAACTCGGCGAAACGACAAAATTTACGGCAACTGAAGCGGCGGACGGCCTGCGATACTTAGCGATGGCGGGCTTCAGCGTAAAGGATCAGATCGGATCACTACCGGCTGTACTTAACATGGCGGCAGCGGCCAACGTCGACATGGGCGTATCCGCCGACATTGTATCGAATATCATGACGGGCTTCGGGATCGCGTCGTCTGATTCAACATACGCGGTTGACGTATTAGTTAAAACGATGAACACGGCCAACACGGATCTTTTGCAATTAGGCGACGCGATGAAATACGTAGCACCGGTATCTACTGCGTTAGGCTTTAGCTTCGAGGAAACAGCGGCAGCCGTTGCGAAAATGTCCGACGCTGGTATTCAAGGATCGATGGCCGGTACGGCACTACGAGCGGGAATGTTGCGACTTGCCAATCCGGTAGGACGCGCAGCCAAAGTAATGCAGAGATACGGAATCGAAGTCGAAACGGCTGACGGTAAGATGAAGTCGTTGCCGGACATTATCGATCACTTAAATTCGAAGTTTGGAGATCTAGGTCAGGCGGAAAAGACGGCGGCTATCGCGAGTCTTGTTGGTACGGAGGCGGCATCGGGATTCGTTTCGTTGCTTGCGGTCGGATCGGATGAGATTCGCAAATATACGAAGGCACTCGAAGAATCCGGCGGCACGGCGCAAAAAGTTGCCGACGAGCAGATGGATAACCTGTACGGATCATTCGATAAATTTACGTCGGCGCTCGAAGACGTAGGCGTTAAGCTCGGTAACGAATTCTTGCCGCACATACGGTCAGTTGTCGATCACGGTACGAAGCTAGTCGGCGTAATTAGTCAAATTAATCCGGGCGTAATAGCTACGGGATTTGCGATGGCGGGAACGTCGGCGGCGATCGCTCTAACGGCTTCTTCTGCGATAAAACTAGGGTTTGCATTGCGCGGCTTATTTGCGGCAATGGGTCCGGCGGGCTGGATCATTACGGGCCTTTCGGTACTTGGCGGCTTGTTAGTCGGGGTTAGTGCGGGATATAAAGCGATGAATACGGTCAGTCTTGACGCGGCAAACGCAAAGCAGAAAGAAGTCGACGGAATCAACAAGACGATTAAAGAATACGACGGCTTGCAGGCGAAAATGAAGCTTACGAACGATGAGCTTCTGCGTTATTTAGATAACAAGGACGCGCTGGCTAACGAAAAAGATTCGGCGGCGATTAAAAAGCTAAACGCAGAACAAGACGGCCTTCGTAAAAGTTCGGGGCTTACGAATGAGGAGTTCGACCGGTTCCTACAGTTGAACGATCAGATCATCAAGAAGTCTCCGGAAACTGAAGCGGCTTTCTCGGCGCAAGGTAATGCGATCGCTAAGAATACCGAGGCGATGAAACGGTTGAGTAAGGAGAAATACGAAGATCTACGCTTGGAGTTAGATGGGCAACTAACGACTGCTGAACGAAACGAGGATCAAAACTTAGCGAAGGTGAAGCAGTTAACCTCAGACATTAATAAGCTCAAACGAGAGAGAAACGACTTAGAAGACGGCTTATCTAAACAAAAAAGCCTCATTCTTCAAAAAGAACTGGAACTTCAGAGCGCAGAGAAAGAGGGTAACGCCGGAAAAATCTCGATGGCTCAGCATGAAGTGGATCTTGAAAAGTTCAATCTTAAAAAGAAACAAGACCAATACGCCGAGATATTGAAGCAGATACAGGCGAAGAACAAAAGCCTAGGAGAAACTCAAAAGGAACTTGGGAAATTAGATCAGGTAAAACAAAAACTGATTGAAATGGAGCTTAGGCAAGTTGGTCTCAACGCGAAGAAGGGTCAAGGCGTTGCGGTAATCGATCGTGAAATTATGAAATTGAAAGATGCGCGCGCTAATCTCGTAAATAACACCACTGAAGCGGATAAAAAGACGACTGAATACCGAGAATCACTCGCAGCCATCGAAAAAGAACTATCGCAGTTAGAGCAGACGAAGAATAAAGTTATCGATATCACTAGCCAAGCGGAGAAAATGAATAACGCATTAGGCAAAGACCTGAGTAAATACATCACGGTATTCACAACGGACGTCACACGTAAAACGGAACGAGCCGTCAGCCGTGGGCGCGGAAACGAAGGTACTTACCACGTCGGAGGAATCGTCGGCAAACCAGCCGGCAAGCTACACTCAGGCGGAATGGCATCGAAGTTTATTGACCGTCCGATGAGTCACGAGGTTGATATTCGCGCGCTAAGAAACGAGATGGTCTTGACGGAAGCACAGCAGGCAAACTTATTCCGGATGCTAGACGCGGGTCATACGGCTCGGGTTGCGACAGCAGGCGGCAATAGTCCGCAGATACAGGCGCACCTATCCAGCCTCGCAACTGCTATCGAGTCTCTTAAAGGACTATCGGTGGTCATGGAAGGCGAAGTCGTCGGGCGAATCGTCGAGCCGCACGTAAGCAGACGGCAGATGGATGAAATAGATCGAAGCAGTTATTAGGGAAATACGACCGCTACACACAAAGTTGTAGCGGTCATTCACCCATTAGGTTAAAATTAGTATTATTGTAAGAAAAGGGATGATTTTATTGCGAATGTCCACGTTGTTTATTAGTTTTATGATAATATTGATTGTGCTTTTAGGTTGTTCAAAGAGCGCAGATAAACCATCTATAACTACAACTATTCCAAAAGATACATATGAACAATTAAAAGAAGATAGCGCTGTATGGACAGATGTATACGAAATGAATGATAACGGAAACTATGAGGGGCTTTCTATAGAAGTAGAACGTGTGTTAATCTCTCCGTCAAGTTCCCACATTGCAATAAAAGGATCTATGCTAAATACGGGCCAATCTTCATTTGAAGCATATCCGGCTGTGGAGACTATAAAGCTTAATACTGGCGAAGAATTAGGCGCAGAAGAAGTCATCCCAGTAAAAGAAGAAGGAAAGAATGAACTAAATCAAAAAGGAGATCGGCTAGATTTCTTTTATGTTTGGCCTTTGTCGTATTCAATGCCAAACGAGGTAAACGGCATTGAATTTTCATGGCGTATTTTTAAAAACGCTGGAAATAATGTTTCAGATGCTACTACGTTCACTAGAAAATATACACTGAATCAGTAAACGAAAAAGCCTTGCCCAATAAAGGGCGGGGTTCTTTTTATGCCGTAAAGACGTAAAATGCGTGGTAAATTAGCAGCGTTCGATGCGTTTATTGAAGCGGAATAAGTAATCGCAAAAAAAAGACGGCAACTAAGCCGTCCTATCGTTTCCGAAAAGTCTTCCGTTCCTTATTTAATTTCTCCGTAATTTGGAGAAGTGGAGAATGTATACGATGCTGTTCCTTTAGAGAATTTTTTGATAAGTGAGTGTAGCGTTGAACCATCCGCATATCACGATGCCCAAGCGTCGCTTGCAAGTGACGTATATCACCGCCGTTTTCTAAATACATTGTCGCGCCAGTATGTCTGAATAAATGCGGGTGTACGTGCTTAGTAATACCGACTCGGTCTGCGTATCTATTTAACTGTTTCCGAAATTGGTTCGACTGTAATTGCTCGCCGTAGTTACTTAAAAATACGAATGGACTTTCGAAGTCTTCGTTTTCTATAAGAAGTTCTTTTATTAAGTTCATCGTTTTTCTTTCGAGAGGAACGAATCTACCTTGACGCGTTTTAACGTCCCATGCGCTGAAGTAAACAGTACCTGACGCATAATCTACGTTTTCTTTCGTTAATGATAAGATTTCACCGATTCGCGCCATTGAATCGATTAGAAACGTCATGATTACATAGTCGCGGAAGCCGACGAATGTTCGTTGATCCGGCGCGCTTAGAAGCATTCGTAGTTCATCCGGAGATAGTATGTTTACCATTTCTTCCGGATCGTTAACTAGCTTCGTATCATCAAACGGATTTAATAGTACCGATCCTTCGCGTTGAGCAAACCGAAAGAGCGTCCGCAGCGTTTTTATATAATCGTTTACGGATTTCGGCGACATGCCGGGCGTTTTGTGTTCGTCTTTTTTAAACTTGTGGCCGTCGAATTTAACCCGTTCGTGCAGCAAATACGCAACAAAGCCGCGTGCAAAGTCAACGTCTATATCACGTATGTCATCGTCTAGTCCGATCATACGTGCGTATTCTAATAGGTAACGGCACGCCCTCCGGTAGCGGTCGATAGTTTCCGGTGCTCTATTTTCTGCTCGCTTAGCCTCGCATATTTTTTCGCAAATAACCGAGATTGAATACGTTTTGCTGCGTGATGTTTTAGTAATCGTCCTTTCCGCCTTAACGCGTTTACCTTTCCGTCGTTCTGAATGCATTAAAAAATCGCCTCCTATTTCGTATAGAAGACGATCGATTTACCGGTGCGCTTCACTGCGCGTTATAGGAGCGGTACGCTACGATAAGTCATCGCTTAAGTCACCGTTAAGCAAACGTTGATATACCGCCATTTTACCGGAGTATGGAGCATAGCGGGATCGAACCGCTGACCTCTACGCTGCCAGCGTAGCGCTCTCCCAGCTGAGCTAATGCCCCGATGTGTTACGACATAATTTATTATAATCAATCCTCCTGTAAAATTCAAGCTTTAAAACGCACACACATCGTCTATTTATCTTTCTGATCAATCGGGATATAGTCAAAGATTTCCCCTGAATGAACAGAGTCTGCTAAGCGTCTCAGCCAGTCATAGTAGGCTTTTGAACTTTCAAGCTGTTCAATGAGCTGCTGCGCTTCCTCTCTTATATGTTCCTCCAGCTGATCATCACGAGCCACCTCTTGAAGCCGCGCTTGTGCTTCTTCAATTGCCGCTAAATTGACCTCGACCTCTCGTTCCCATTTTTGCGGAAAGAAGTTCATGAAAAACTTAAAAAAGTCCTTTTCAGCAACAAAGCTATGTTTTCTTCGTCCTCGGTGAAAGGTCTTTTTGACAATATTCATGTCTTGCAGTTTTTTCACACCCGTACTCATACTTGGTTTGCTCATTTGCAGCTCTTCACGCATCTCATCCAGCGTCATTTCTTCATTTAAGTACATGGTCCCATAAAGAATACCAGCACTTCGTGTAATTCCATAGAGATCCATCGTTTCAGCTATGGAATCAATGACTAGATCTTTAGCAGCTAAAATACGCTCTTCTGCTTGCGGCTGTTCCTGCTTTTTCATCTTGTCCCTGCTTTCTATTAAGAGAATTCAATACGTTCAAAAAAATCTTTATGGACTATATGTTAACGAAAGAATGCAAAATGTCAAAAGAAAATGAAGCATATCTCCCTTTGACAGAAAAATTTGAACATGATACGTTAATTATGTTCAAAACGTTAAATTTTTATTTAACAAACTTACCAAAGAGAATCAGAGGAGGTTCCTTCTATGAGTCAAACACTATTTATAGATGGACAATGGGTTGGCGCCAAAAGTGGCGACACGCGGGATATCATTAATCCATTTAATCAAGAAGTGATCGCGACAGTTAGTGAAGGATCAAGAAATGACGCGCAGCTAGCCATTAAAGCAGCGAGAAAAGCCTTCGATCAAGGTGATTGGGCAAACTTGCCTGGACTTGAAAGAGGAAATATGGTGTTTAAGATTGCTGAATTGATTAGGCGTGATCTTGATGAACTAGCCAAATTAGAATCGCTTGATACTGGTAAAACAGTAGAGGAAAGCAAAGCTGATATGGACGATATTGCGAACGTGTTCCAATATTATGCAGGGCTTGCCGACAAAGATGGCGGGGAAATCATTGCATCGCCAATTCAGAACTCTAAAAGCGAATTGGTCAGAGAGCCTGTCGGTGTATGCGGGCAAATTACTCCATGGAACTATCCATTGCTTCAAGCAAGCTGGAAAATCGCACCTGCTCTTGCAGCGGGGAACACAATCGTATTAAAACCAAGTGAAATCACACCACTTACTACGATCAAAGTATTCAAACTCATGGAAGAAGCAGGCATTCCAGCAGGGGTTGCGAACCTAGTCCTTGGACCAGGTGCAACGGTTGGTGATGAGCTTGCTGTAAATGATCATGTCGATTTGATTTCATTTACAGGCGGTATTGAAACAGGTAAGAAAATCATGCAGGGAGCCAGTGGGAATGTGAAGAAAATCGCCCTTGAGCTCGGCGGGAAAAATCCGAATATTGTGTTTCAAGATGCTGATTTAGACGTAGCGGTTGACCAGGCAATGAATGCTGTGTTTTTCCATGCGGGGCAAGTGTGTTCAGCGGGTTCACGTTTGCTAGTGGAAGAATCCATTCATGATGAATTTTTAGAAGAACTGGTGAAGCGTACGAAAAAAATCAAGCTAGGCAACGGCTTTGATGAAGAAACCCAGAGCGGACCGCTCATCTCAGCTGAGCATCGAGAAAAAGTAGAAAAATACGTCAGCATTGGGTTAGATGAAGGCGCCAAATTAGAAACAGGCGGAAAAAGACCTGACGCAGAAGAGCTTTCAAATGGGTTCTTCTACTTGCCAACGATTTTCTCAGGCTGCACGTCAGAGATGCGGATTGTTCAGGAAGAAGTCTTTGGCCCAGTATTGACAGTTGAATCCTTCCGTACAGAGGAAGAAGTGATTGAACTGGCAAACGATACGATTTATGGTTTAGCAGGAGCCGTGTGGTCTACTGATATCAGCAAGGCCGAAAGAGTCGCGCGTCAATTAAGATTAGGCACAGTTTGGATCAATGATTTCCATCCTTATTTCGCTCAAGCTCCTTGGGGTGGATATAAGCAATCAGGTCTAGGACGTGAATTAGGACGCACCGGGCTCGAGGAATATACGGAGCTGAAGCATGTATATCGTAATACAAAACCTGAAGCAATTCGCTGGTTTCAATAAAAATCACACATTTGGAGGAGATTCTTTATGACATTAAATATGAAAATTGAAAGCATGCAAAAATTCCATACGTTTGAAATTCCGACTGTCATTAAACATGGCATCGGTGCAGTGAAACATGTTGGGGAAGAAGTAAAAGCATACGGTGTTTCAAAGGTATTGCTTGTAACAGACCCAGGTATTTACCAAGCGGGTGTGGTAGAGCCAGTGATTGCTTCATTAAAAGAAGCACAAATCGATGTGGTGCTATTTGATAAAGTAGAGCCAAACCCGCCAGTCCGTTTAGTGAATGAAGGCTCTTCGTTATATGAAAAAGAAGGCTGTAATGGATTAGTCGCAGTAGGTGGCGGAAGCTCAATGGATACAGCGAAGGCGATCGGTGTAGAAGCGACGCATGAAGGCTCAGTCCTTGATTACGAAGCGGCAGAGGGGAAAAAACCGCTTGAAAAGAGAATCCCGCCTTTAACGACTATTCCAACAACGGCTGGTACAGGTTCAGAAGTGACGCAGTGGGCAGTAATTACAGATGAAGAAAGAGAATTCAAATTCAACACAGGTGGCCCGCTCATTGCAGCTCACCTCACCGTCATTGATCCAGAGCTTCATGTATCCATGCCGCCTCATGTGACAGCAATGACTGGAATTGATGCACTTGCACACGCCATTGAATGCTATACAATGAAATTTGCTCAGCCCATTACAGATGCGGTCGCGCTCATGGCCATTGAATATGCAGCTCATTACATTCGCCGTGCCTTTGCTGATGGCGAAGACTTAGAAGCCAGATATGGAATGGCACAAGCTGCAATGCTTGCCGGGCTTTCTTATGGAAGCGAATCAGCAGGTGCTGCACATGCGATGAGTCAAACACTAGGAGGCATTATTCCTGTAGCGCACGGCCAGTGTGTTGCAGCAATGATGGGACCGGTGATGGAGTATAACTGGAAGGGGTATCCCGAAAAATTTGCTCGTATTGCGCAAGCATTTGGAATTGATATTAGCCGAATGTCAACAGAGGAAGCCGCCAAAGCAGCAGTGAACTGGATGTATGATTTAGTGGAAGACCTAGAAGTTCCTTCATTAGAAGAACAAGGTGTATCAAAAGATATGATTGACCGCTTATCTAAAGAAGCAATGAAAGATCCGCAAACAATTGGAAACCCAAGAGATCTAAACGAAAAAGCGTACAACTGGATTTATGCGCGCTGTTTTGATCTAACGCCTAAAACAGTGTAACAATGAAAAAAGGCTCCCAAAAGGGAGTCTTTTTATGTCTTATAGCTGTTCTTTAATTTCTTTGATTTGATGAATATGGCGTTTTTCATGTGCGCCGATAAAATCAAGATATTGCTTAAGGGATAATTCTTCAAACACAGGATGTGCAATGACGCGCTTGAAATCATCCTCAGAAAATGTTGATAAAATTTGATTGAGCTTCTCACGTGCTGTATCGAGCTCATCCTTTAAATGTGTAGGTGTCACATGCTTGTGCTCAGGCTCAACAATACTAGGCGCAGTGGCTTTTTTCGAACGATCCTCTGCCATTTCCACCGGCTTTGGCTCGTATTCTTTAATCGGTGCTTTTTTTCCCTCAGCAGCTAGATGTTTTGCTGCCACTAGGTCCATCTTCTTTAAATGATCTGCCACCTCTTGAATACTCCAAGTATCATCAGATAATTTTTGATTCAATTGTTCTTCGTTCAAACCTTGCAGCTCTTGCCACAATTCTTGTCTTGCATCATGTAATAAACTCATTTTCATCACCTCAAGATCAAATTTTAACATACGGGTACATGACAATCATTCTTTAGCTATCGTTGAATTCCTGTGAAGAATTGTGAGGAAATTTGAAACCTTTACAAGAGTGGTTCGTATTACCTGTTAGAAGGAATACATTGGAGGTGAGCATGGTCTAAATGAAACAAAGGCTGTTCATTTCATGAAGAAAGGGTGAGGAAGATGGATGTGTTCGGGCTGCCACTTCAGACGCTATATTTATACATATTGATGATATCAGGAATCCTGACACTTGTTTTCGTCTTTTTCGGCGATGTATTTGATGGATTGTTTGAAGCGATTCCTGTTCCATTCCTTCAACCAACATTAATCCTCGCATTTCTTACCTTTTTCTCGGCGGGAGGGTTTATCTCTGAAAAGACAGCAATTGTAGGGAGTGGACTTGGTGCAGTCTTATCTGCCATCCTCGCAGTGGTTCTTGTGACCTGTTTGAATGTATTTGTCTTAGTCCCGCTTTCCTCTGCTGAAGAATCTCTCTCATATACGGAGGCCGACTTAAAAGGAAGAACTGGGGAGATCATTGTATCTGTTCCAAAAGACGGGTTTGGAGAAGTGCTGTTAATTAGTAATAGCGGGAAAATCTCAAAGCCTGCCGTCAGTTTCGACGAAGAGGAGATTCCATATGGAACCCGGGTGCTGGTCGTCGAAGTGAACAAAGGCGTCTTATCAGTTATACCAAATGAAGAAATCTAGGAGGGAATGCTATGCCAGGAACAACCATTTTAATTATCATTGGAATTGTGCTTGTGATTCTAATTGCACTTATTGGTGTATTTGTTTCGAAATACCGGACAGCTGGTCCAGATGAAGCATTAATCGTCACAGGAAGTTATCTCGGAAGTAAAAATGTCCACGTGGATGAAGGTGGAAACAAGATTAAGATTGTAAGAGGCGGAGGTACCTTTGTACTCCCTGTTTTTCAACAAGCAGAGCCGCTCAGCTTACTATCTAGCAAGCTAGATGTTTCAACACCTGAAGTCTATACTGAACAAGGTGTACCAGTCATGGCGGACGGAACGGCCATCATTAAAATTGGCGGATCGATTGAAGAAATTGCTACTGCTGCAGAGCAATTTTTAGGTAAAACAAAAGAAGACCGCGAAAACGAAGCGAGAGAAGTACTAGAAGGACACCTTCGCTCCATTTTAGGGTCAATGACAGTTGAAGAGATTTATAAAAACAGAGAGAAATTTTCTCAAGAAGTACAGCGTGTCGCTTCTCAAGATCTAGCGAAAATGGGTCTTGTCATTGTATCGTTTACCATCAAAGATGTCCGTGATAAAAATGGCTATTTAGAATCATTAGGTAAACCTAGAATTGCCCAAGTGAAACGCGATGCAGATATCGCAACGGCAGAAGCAGATAAAGAAACACGTATCAAACGTGCAGAAGCAGATAAAGATGCGAAGAAATCTGAGCTTGAGCGTGCCACTGAAATCGCTGAAGCAGAAAAGATCAATGAACTGAAAAGAGCAGAATTCAGACGTGAACAAGATACAGCAAAAGCAAGTGCCGACCAAGCGTACGATCTTGAAACAGCTCGTAATCGTCAGCACGTAACTGAACAAGAAATGCAAGTAAAAATCATTGAACGTCAGAAGCAAATTGAATTAGAAGAAAAAGAGATTCAGCGTCGTGAGCGTCAATACGATTCTGAAGTGAAAAAGAAAGCAGATGCGGACCGTTATGCGGTTGAGCAGTCAGCTGCGGCGGAAAAAGCGAAACGCCTCGCAGAAGCAGATGCCAAGAAATACAGCATTGAAGCAATGGCAAAAGCAGAAGCTGAGAAAGTCCGAATTGACGGGCTTGCTAAAGCGGAAGCTGATCGTGCAAAAGGGGAAACGGAAGCCGAAGTCATTAGACTGAAAGGACTTGCGGAAGCCGAAGCGAAAGAGAAAATCGCTGAAGCATTCGAACAATATGGTCAGGCAGCAATCCTTGATATGATTGTGAAAATGCTTCCTGAATATGCGAAGCAAGTATCTGCACCACTTTCTAACATTGATAAAATTACAGTTGTGGATACGGGAGGTAACGGAGAAGGCAGCGGTGCCAATAAAGTCACTGGCTATGCTACAAACCTCATGTCCAGTCTGCAAGAAAGTCTGAAAGCATCCTCTGGAATTGATGTCAAAGAAATTATTGAGAACTTTTCCGGCAAAGGTAATGTGAAGCAAAGCATTCAGGAACTAACGAATGAAATCAAACAGCCAAGAAAAAAAGAGATCGCTGATACTCAAATAGAAGAATAAAATCAATAGACACCTTCCATCAGAAGGTGTCTATTTGGCATACGCTCGATATGGATGCCTTTTTACATATGAAGAAAGATTTACGAGAATACCAGCAGATATCATCATGAACACTAGGGAGGAGCCGCCATAACTAATGAAGGGAAGCGGAATGCCTGTGATCGGAAGAAGACCAAAGACAGCGCCTAAATTAAAGACTGCTTGGAGCATGATTTGAAACGTAAGCCCAATCGTTAACAGTTTTCCAAAAGGATCATGTAAAGCCTGCACAATTCGCAATGCGCGATACATGATGAGAAGATATGCGCCCATCACAATCAAAATCCCCATAATGCCCAGCTCTTCACTGATAATGGCCATAATAAAATCCGTATGCGCTTCAGGAAGAAAGCCTAGCTTTTGAATGCTCCCGCCTAAGCCATTCCCTGTCAGCCCGCCTGAATTCATTGCGAGATAAGAATGAATCAGCTGATAGCCATCCCCATCTTCATACTGAAAAGGATCACGAAAAGAAGTCAGCCGCTTCAAACGGTAAGGAGCTGTCACTGCAAAAAAAGTGATGCCCGCTGCGGCAGTCGATCCTAGCAAAATGAGATGGCGCTTTTTCAGCCCAGCGCACAATAAAATAATGCCGCAGCTCAACAAAATAGACACAGCTGTGCCTAAATCAGGCTGTTTCAAGATTAATAAAAATACAAGACTTAAAAGGATGAGTGGCGGCAGTACGCCTTTTTTAAAAGATGTAATGTACGCCTGTTTTTTCGCGTACACATAGGCAAAATAAATCACCATCACTAGTTTCACAGCTTCAGATGGTTGGAGCATAAGAGAACCCAGCTGAATCCACCGCTGTGAATTGTTTTTGACAACACCGATTCCAGGAATCAGGACTAGGATGAGACATAGCAATGACAGCATGACAAGCCATTTCATCCATTTACGATAAATCTGATAAGGGAAAAGAGCAGCAATGAAGAAAAAGAATCCCCCAATCAGGAGCCATTGCCATTGTTTGATAAAGAAATAGCTGCCCTTCTCATACTTCACTTCTCCTAAAGGATAACTTGCACTGTACACCATCAGTAAGCCAAATAAACTGAGGAATACAATTGTTCCAACAAGAACGAGGTCGACTCTTTTGAGATGAGATAGAAGAAATGCCACCATCTTCAATTCCAATTGTCTCCAAACATATAGGATGATGACCTGATATTGACACTAAACACGAGGCCAATGGCGATCATGTTAGTCAATAGCGCACTGCCTCCATAGCTGATAAAAGGAAGCGCGAGTCCCGTCACAGGCATTAAACCGACTGTCATCCCTACGTTTTGGAAAACTTGAAACACGATCAGCCCAACGACTCCTGCACATATGTACAAGCCATAAAGCGTATTCGCGTGCATAGCGACATGAATGATTCGATAAATCATCGTTAAGTACAAACACATCAAAAGGGAAGCGCCGATAAAACCAAACTCCTCACCAATGACGGCAAATATAAAATCCGTATGCGCTTCGGGGATATTACCGCCTTGTACTTGATGCCCCTTTGTAAAACCGCTTCCTGATAATTGACCTGATCCAATGCCGAGCATCGATTGTTTCAGCTGATACCCGTATGTCGAATCAAATTCATCGGGAGAGAGCCAGCCATAAATGCGATCAAGCTGGTGAGGCTTAATGATTTTTGTGAAATGCTCAAAGTGCTCGTTGTGTAAGTAGACCAAAAATGAAAGAAGTGCCAGAAAAGAAGCGGTTAATGCGGCCATCATCTTGCTAGAAATCCCTGACACAAGCATCAGTGTAAAGGCGATAGATAATATCACGAGCGCTGTCCCTAAATCAGGCTGAATTAAGATGAGGAAAAAAGGGACAACGGTCCAGCAAACGACTTTACTTGTAGGAATGATGCTTTCTTTAAACGAAAAGCGCCGGTGCTTGTATTGGTTCAGCACAGCCGCTAGAAGCAATATCATAAAAATTTTCATGAACTCTGATGGCTGAACTTTGATTGAACCGAAGCTGATCCACCTTTGCGATCCGTTTTGACTCGTTCCAAAAAAGTGCACAAGAATAATGAGGAAAATACCACCTGCAAATAACCGAAAAGATAACCGCTCAAGCAATTCATAATCAAAGTATGCAGCTATTGCCATGAGACCAAAGCCGACGATATACCAGAAGATTTGTCTTTTGACGAAATAAAACAAGTCCTGCGTTTCATACTGGCCCGATCCGCTATATACAGCTATCAGGCTGATGACAAATAAACAAATCACAGTGAGTAAAAGGATGAAGTCAATGCTGTACTGTTTTTTCATAGCTTCTTTTCCTGTTACCTATTTGTTAGCTGCTCTATGACGATTTTCACAGCCGCAGCATCATCAATGTAGCCGATCGGAAAAATATAATCTGGTATTAAGTCAACAGGCATAATGAAATAAAGGAGTGCGCCCCCCATCAGCATTAATTCTCGAGAAGTACCTCGTCTGGTCATAAATAAGCTGTACATGTCATTCAAATGCTGAAGGAATGGCCCGACGCCGTTTAGCGCCTCCATCTTTTTCTCAAACTTTGCCGATATCGTTTCTTTTCCCTCGTTTGTTTGGCTATAGGTCTCATATTCGTTTAGCTTTTGTTTCAATTTGGTCTGACTAAATGTACCGTCGTAGACCTCCTGATCTTTCAGTGTTGTTTCGATCTCTACGACCGTTTGTATGAACGTATCACTATGTACCTTTTCGTTTTTGATTGGAAACCCAGCAGCAGCTAATAGTTGATCTAATGATAGGTTCAGAGAATCTGAAAGTCGCTGCAGATGATTCAAAGTTGGTTTTCTTTTTCCATTCATGATTCGAGACAGTGTCGCTTTATCAATTTCTGTGTATGTGCTGAGCTCTCTTAAAGATAGAGATCGTTGTTGCAATCTTTCCTTTAAGAGACGCCCAAGCTCAGTTGTTTTAGTATCCATTTTACGCCATCCTTTGTATGATGTATCAACTCTTCTATAGAAGAAGTCGTACCCAATATAAAGGCGTGTTGACAAAATGTCAACAAATATCAATTATTGATTGAATTTTAGGAAATAGGAATTTATCATAATAAAGATAGAATGAAAACAGTGAGAAGGAGTGGCGCGGATGAAGGTGAGACATGCTGTACAACAAGATATTCCTAAAATCGCTGAAATACATGTGAAGAGCTGGCAGACGACTTATCAAGGCATTATTAATCAGGATTATTTGGATGGTTTACAGATAGAAGATAAGGAAGAGAGCTGGAGAAGAAGGTCACTTGAAGGGACGTTTGTCGCAGAAGATGACGAGGGGGTATTTGGTTTTGCTTCTTTTGGAAAACAACGTGATGAGCGCTATCCAACATATGATGGAGAACTTTATGCGATCTATCTATTGCAAGAGAAACAGAAATCAGGAGCAGGTATTGCTTTAATTTCAGAAGGAGTGCGTTATTTAATAGAGAAAGGGTATCAGAATATAATGCTGTGGGTGTTTGAACAAAATTCGGCAAAACATTTTTATCAAAAGCTTCAACCTCATTTTGTCGTTACCAGCCAGTTCGAGCTGGCTGGCGAGAAGCATAATGAAATAGGGTATGGGTGGGAGCTGCCTGTACTAAATGACCATGTACACCGAATTAAATCGTCAGCTTCCAATAATAATGAGAGAAAAAAGTGAATAGCACAGCTAGCAGCATATAAGAGATAAGAGGAGAAGCTTCTACTTTTCCTTTTATTCCTGCTATCTTTAAAGCTTCATAGAAACCGGCCAAAAAATAAGCAAGACTGAGAATATAACAGCACAGCATAATGGAGTAAGGGTTCATTGGCGTACCTCCAACATGAAATCTTCTACTATTAATAGATTCCATAGAGCAGCAAATTATGCATAAAAAAATAACCAGCTGAAATCAGCCAGTTATTTTTTGTGAGGGAAAACCAAACGAGATGCACTTGGTATGAGTATGCAAAGAACAATACTGCAAATAATAAATGAAGGAACCATATATGTGCTGTTATAAATTAAAGAATAAACCCAACCCGGTGTTCCTTTTGGTGCATACTGAGAAAAGAAAACAACACCAGAAATAAAGAACGTCAACAGTCTGAAGAAACTTGCAACAAATACGGATAAGGTAATATAGAAGAATTGCTGCTTTCGCTTTTGATCCTGAATGGCTTTTTTAATCAATCCAGCAAAGAGGCCGCTTAGGGAAATGACAACAGATGCGACGAAATAATCGAGAAATCCTTGAACTGGTGTAGCGATAATAGGGCCATTCATCAGCTGAAGGCCTGCAATAAGCACACCAATGATAAACCCGGTTGATATTCCCCATCTAATAGACATAAGAATAACGGGTATCATAATCAGCGCAAGAGATCCGCCGTTCGGCATTCTTAAAAAGAGACCTGATAAGTAATCTAATACTAGTGCAAGTGAAGTCATAATTGCGATTTCCATCAGTCGTACCAATTGATTTGATTGCTGCATAAAAAAATCTCCCTTTTCATGAATTGAGCAAGGAGAGACCGTGTAAGGATGAGTATGTTATTCATAGAAAAACATATCGAGTTGAATACACCACATGTATTCAATAGAATCCACATTCCTACTTCAGTATTAACTGACAGGTTCAAAGGGTCAGAACAACGAGTGTTCACTCTCAGCACAAAGCTCCCCCTGCGGTTATTTAGTTTTCTTCTATTATAAATATACTAAAGACCTTCAGGATCAACAATAGAGAATTCCTGTGACAATCA
Organism: Bacillus sp. SIMBA_005; assembly: GCF_046535585.1. NCBI lineage: Bacteria > Bacillati > Bacillota > Bacilli > Caryophanales > Bacillaceae > Bacillus > Bacillus sp. SIMBA_005. Next base: position 55,723 of record NZ_JAWRWI010000013.1, read on the forward strand.
ATTTTTGTATGATTATATAGGAAGAGATAAGGAAAAATAAATTATTTAGAAAAAACACTTGTTTCCTCTCTCAAAAGGTGTTATATTTGTATTCGCCGCTAAAATAGCGCGGTTATTAAATAACATAAAGAAAAAAGTTGTTGACTTCAACTTGATAGAATGTTATATTAATAAAGTCGCCTCTGAGAGACGATGAAGATGATCTTTGAAAACTAAACAAGACAAAACGTACCTGTTAATTCGAGTTTTTATAAAAAATCCTATGTTATATCATAGGTAGTCAGTCAAACGCTGACGAGGCAGGAAATGATCACATGCTAAGTTCGCTACATCGTGTAGCAACG
>NZ_JAWRWI010000014.1:0-55345 GCF_046535585.1 Bacillus sp. SIMBA_005
CACGCCGCCAGCGTTCGTCCTGAGCCAGGATCAAACTCTCCGAAAAAGTACAAAACCGAAGTTTTGTTTTTCGTCAGTGTTTGACTGACTACCTATGATATATCATAGGATTTTTTTATAAAAACTCGAATTAACAGGTACGTTTTGTCTTGTTTAGTTTTCAAAGATCATATTCGTTATCGCTCGTAAGCGACTTTAACATCTTAACATTTCGTATCGGTTAAAGTCAAGAAGTTTTTTCAATTTCTTTTTTTAACCTCGCTGCTGTTTTGCGGCAACGAATAATAATATACCACCTTGATTCTTTCCTTGCAATAGTTTTTTTAAAAAAAGTTTCATTTTATGAAAAATAAAAAGCGCCATAGTTATAATGGCGCTTTAATTGATGTATTAGCGGTTTCTCATTTGTGGGAAAAGCAGTACATCTCTGATTGATGGAGAATTTGTTAATAGCATGATTAACCGGTCGATACCGATTCCTAGTCCGCCTGTTGGAGGCATACCATATTCTAATGCTTCAACAAAATCGTCATCCATTAGATGCGCTTCGTCATTTCCTTCTTCACGTTCTTTTAATTGAGCTTCGAAACGTTCTCTTTGATCGATTGGATCATTTAGCTCTGTGAATGCATTAGCATGTTCACGGCGTACGATAAATAGCTCAAAGCGATCTGTGAAGCGAGGGTCTTCAGGATTTTTCTTAGCTAATGGAGAAATCTCCACTGGGTGTCCGTAAATAAATGTAGGCTGTACCAAAGTTTCCTCAACTTTTTGCTCGAAGAACTCATTGATGATATGACCTACTGTCATGTTTTTCGTAATTTCAATTCCGTGATCAGCTGCATGCTGTTGCGCTTCTTCTACGGACATCTCCTGCCAGAAGTCTACACCAGTTGCTTCTTTGACCGCTTCAACCATATGGAGTCTCTTCCATTCAGGCTTGAGGTCAATTTCATCTTCTCCATATTGAATCGTGGTTGTTCCTAGTACCTCTTCGGCAATATGAGCAATCAGGTTTTCGGTTAGGTTCATGATGTCTTTATAATCTGCGTAAGCTTCGTAAAGCTCGATCATAGTGAATTCTGGGTTATGGCGAGTTGATACACCTTCGTTACGGAATACACGGCCAATCTCGTATACTTTCTCTAGGCCACCGACAATGAGGCGTTTTAAGTGCAGTTCAATCGCAATACGCATATAAAGCGGCATATCCAGTGCATTATGATGAGTAATGAAAGGACGTGCTGATGCACCACCAGGGATGCTGTGCATTGTTGGTGTTTCAACTTCTAGGTATCCTTTAGAATCTAAGTATCTTCTCATAGATTGGATGATCTTGCTTCGCATGATGAACGTCTGCTTACTTTCTGGATTTACAATCAGATCAAGGTAACGCTGACGATAACGTTGTTCAACATCTTTAAGTCCATGATATTTATCAGGAAGCGGGCGAAGTGCTTTTGTGAGAACCTCAAAGCTAGTCGCTTTAATAGAAAGTTCTCCTACATTCGTTTTAAATACTGTTCCTGTTACACCGATAATATCGCCTAGGTCTGAGCTTTTGAATAATTCGTAAGCTTCTTCTCCTACACTATCTTTACGAACGTAGATTTGAATTTGTCCTTCTAAATCTTGTATATGCGCAAAGCCAGCTTTCCCTTTTCCGCGCTTAGTCATCATACGTCCAGCGATTGTCACTTGGGCAGACTTTTCTTCTAAGTCTTCTTTAGAAAACTCATCGTATTCAGCAATAATTTGGGCAGATTGATGAGAACGGTCATATCGTTCACCGAATGGATCGATACCCTCTTCTCTCATTTTATTCATTTTGTCACGTCTGACCTGGAATTGGTCATTTAATTCTTCGTTATTAAGCCCTTCATTACTCATTTATATCACTCCATTAATGTATTTTGCAGAGAAAAGCAGAAAAACTGCCAGTACATGCACTAGCAGTGAGCTACAAAAAGAAAGATAGTCTTATCCTACTTTTATACTTTGAAGCTCTTTTGCCTCGGCTTCGATCGTAAAGTTATCAAGAACTTGTACAAGCTCCGCTCTCGTTTCACTCTGATTGATTTGATTTCTCACGTCCGCATTGCCTCGGACACCTTTTAAGTACCATGCTGCGTGCTTTCTCATTTCTCTGACAGCCACATGCTCGCCTTTTAGATCAATGAGTCTGTCTAAGTGAAGCTTGCACACTGACATCTTCTCACGTACGTTTGGCTCTTCTTTCAATTCACCCGTTTCTAAATAATGAACCGTTCGGTAGATCATCCATGGGTTTCCTAGTGCGGCTCTTCCGATCATGACAGCATCTGCACCCGTTTCATCAAGCATACGTTTTGCATCCTGAGGGGTTTTGACATCTCCATTGCCGATGACTGGAATGGAAACAGATTGTTTGACCTCTTTTATAATATCCCAATTCGCTGTTCCTTCGTACATCTGCACACGTGTCCGTCCGTGAAGCGCAACCGCTTGTCCACCTGCTCTTTCAACAGCACGGGCATTGTCGATAGCGAAGATATGATCTTCGTCCCAGCCCATTCTCATTTTCACCGTAACAGGTTTATCTACAGCATCTACAACAGCAGAGACCATTTCATAAATCTTGTTTGGATCAAGCAGCCATTTCGCTCCTGCATCACATTTCGTAATCTTCGGCACAGGACAGCCCATGTTGATATCAATAATGTCCGCTGTGGTATTCTGGTCTACAAACTTTGCCGCTTCAACGAGAGTGTCTTTTTCTCCTCCAAATATCTGAAGGCTCAAAGGCTTTTCCCGTTCATCAATGTATAGCATACCCATTGTTCTTGCATTGTTGATCAGGATCGCCTTATCACTGACCATTTCAGCGCAGACTAAACCTGCTCCAAACTCTTTCACTGTCAGTCTGAAGGCAGAGTTGCACACACCAGCCATAGGCGCGAGCACCACTTTGTTTTTAATGTCGATATCTCCGATTTTAAACATCATTTCCCCTCCTTTCTTCTTCAAGAATTGGCGAAAGTTCTTCCACCGTTATATTTAAAGCATCTGCTATTTGACCAACCAATTGGTTGGTTGGTAATCGATTGCCACGCTCAATTTCTCCTAAGACAGAGACAGAGATGCCCAGTCTTTTCGCGAACCCTTCCTGAGTATACCCTTTTAGCTTTCGGTATGCACGAATTCTTCTACCCCACATTTCTTTTTCCATATGCTTACACCTTCTTGGTCTGTTACGGCATTTATTTGTACTTCGCCGATTTCTGGGCAAATCTCACTCATCGGAACGAGAACGAATAAACGTTCGTACATTCTAGGATGCGGCACTACAAGCTGTTCTGTTTCAATATTTTCACGATTATAAAGTAAAATGTCAAGGTCAGCCGTTCGCGGTCCCCATCTCACTTCTCTTGTTCTGCCTAACTCTTGCTCGATTTTCTGAGTAAGTGCCAGTAATTCATTTGGACGAAGCGAGGTGGAAATTTTCACAGCCATATTTAAAAAGTCATCTTGGTTTTCGTAACCTACAGGTGTTGTTTCATATATAGATGAGATCGATTCTACTTGAACATCTGGATGTTCGTGCAGTTTTTTCACAGCTTCTTTTAAATAGGTTTCCTTTTTCCCTATGTTCGAACCTAAAGCAATGTATGCGGTATTGTTCATGCGCGCGATCTCGTCATTTCAATGGCAACGGACTGATAGTGTCCTGGAATTGGCGGATCTGGTTTGATTACCTTCACTGTACATTCCTGAACTGTCGGAAAGTCCTTTAGCACTTGGCTCGCAATTCTTTCTGTCAGTGTTTCAACGAGGTTGACTGGTTCACCCTCTACAATGCTTTTACAGATTTGGTAGAGCTCCGCATAATTGATGGTCTGATTGAGGTCATCAGTTTGTCCGGCTTTACTTAAATCGAGTGAAGCTGTTAAATCCACACGGAACCGCTGTCCTAATTTATTTTCTTCTGCAAATACGCCATGGTAGCCGTAAAATTCCATTCCATTTACATATACTTTATCGATGATAAGCGCCTCCCTTATTCAGCATGGCATCCATCATTTTTGCCATTCTTGCGATTTCTTTTACATCATGTACGCGAACCATCGCACTGCCTTTTTGAATCCCAAGACAGACTGTGGCCCCCGTTCCTTCAGTACGTTCTTCCGGTGGCAGGTCTAAGACAGCTCCGATGAATCGTTTTCGAGATGTAGCTAAGAGCAGTGGATACCCAAGGTGACAAAAATGTTCGAGCTCATTCATGACCATCAGGTTGTCCTCTTTATTTTTCGCAAACCCTACACCTGGGTCTAATATGATCATGTCATCACGGACACCGGCTTGTTTCGCAATCTGAACACTTTCTTTCAAATCTGCGATCATATCTGAAATCAAATGTGTGTAATTTCGCTCTGGCCGATTGTGCATTAAAATAATCGGCACATTGTGCTTCGCTGCCACATGCGCCATTTGAGGATCTGCCTTCGCTCCCCATACATCATTAATGATGGAAGCTCCGGCTTTCACTGCTTCATCTGCCACATGGGCTTTATACGTATCAATGGAAATCGGTACATCCAATTCTTTCGTGATCTTTTCAATGACGGGAATGACTCTTGAAAGCTCTTCTTGTTCTGAGACAAATGCCGCTCCTGGGCGAGTCGATTCTCCGCCAATATCAATGATATGTGCCCCGTCCTCTATCAGCTGTGCTGCATGTGCCAGCGCTTTATCCACTTGATTAAACTTTCCTCCATCTGAAAAAGAGTCAGGTGTGACATTTAAAATGCCCATGACCAATGTCTTTTCTTCATAACTAAGGGTGTGGTGCTTGGCTTGTATGACTTTAGGCTGCTTTATCACTTGTTGTGTCATTGTGTCCACCTACTCTTTATAATCTAGACGTTCTTTTGTATATTGTGCTCTCAATTTCGTTGAGAAGATCCGGCTGTTTTGGGGAAAGGAGATTTCCCCTATACTTCTGAAAGGCACAACCCCTTGAACAGAATTGGTCATCCATGCCTCATCAGCTGATAGCAAATGGGAGACTGGGTATCGCCCTACTTTTAGTGAAGCCTCCATCGCTTGGAGTGTTTCGATACAATATCGACGAGTGACCCCATTTAAAATGCCTGTATCAAGTGACGGTGTATAAATCACATCGCCTTTTCGCCAAAATACATTGGAGGTAATGCCTTCTGCCACATCATTTTCTTTTGTTAAAAAGATACCTTCTAACTTCGGGTCATTTCCCACTTCTCTTTTTGCAACCAGGTTGTTCATATAATGGTGAGACTTGAGGCGCCTCGGACCTTCCGGCGTATTTCTCCTCGTTTGAAGAATGACTCCCTGTTTCTCATCTAAAACAGATTCGGGCCGGAATGGAGAGATCATGACAAACACGACAGACTCTTCATAAGGATCTGCAGAAAATCCATTGCCCCTGCCCGCAGAAACATTGAATCGAATTCTCGCATGACCACCGGCTAATTCGTTTTTATTTAGTAAGGTATGAATGATGTCGAGTACAAATGGTTTCTCTATTGTGGATTCGATGCAAAGGTCACGCAATGATTGGTTGAGCCTTTCAAGGTGCCAATCTAACAGAAAGACTTGTCCTGCCAGGCTGGTAAATGTTTCGAATACACCGATGCCATATAGAAAACCATGATCAAAAGGAGAAAGAGTCGCGTCTTTCTCCTCTATATACTGACCGTTCAGATAAATGATCATGCGTTTACTTCATGCCCCTTTTTACGATAGGTTTCAATGAAATTTTTAAGCATTTCTTTTCCGAAGGACGTCATAATCGATTCAGGATGAAACTGTACACTTTCAATTGGCAGCTCTTTATGGCGAATGGCCATGAGCTCGCCTTCCTTTGTGCTGGCTGTTGCGTCAAAGCACTCCGGCAGCGTTTCATTTTTGACAATTAATGAATGATATCTTGTTGCGACAAGCGGATTTTGGAGTCCAGTGAAGACACCTTTTCCGTCATGTTCAATCTCTGACGTTTTACCATGCATTAAGCGCTCAGCACGAACGACATCCCCTCCAAAGACTTGCGCAATGGATTGATGCCCTAAGCATACACCGAAGATCGGAATACTTCCCGCAAAGTGCTTGATTGCCTCCATACTAATTCCCGCTTCATCAGGACTGCATGGCCCTGGAGAAATCATGAGAAAATCTGGCTTGAGCTCTTCGATTTCTTGAATGGTTACTTGATCATTCCGTTTCACGATCAATTCTTCTCCAAGCTCACCTAAATACTGGACCAGGTTGTACGTAAATGAATCATAATTATCAATCATTACTATCATGCTCTGCTCACCTCTAACTCAAAATAGTCTCTTCTTTGCTCAACTGTAATGCTTTTTTTACTGCATAGGCTTTTTTAATCGATTCTTTATATTCGTGCTTTGGTACAGAATCGATGACGATCCCAGCACCCGACTGCATAAAGGCTTTGCCTTCAGTGCAGTACGCCGTACGAATGACGATGTTAAAGTGCATATCTTGATTAAATCCAAACCAGCCTATAGATCCAGTATAAAGCCCACGCCTTGTTGGCTCAAGCTCTTCTATAATTTCCATTGTTCTCACCTTTGGAGCACCTGTAATTGTGCCGCCTGGGAATACGGCTCTCATGACATCTACTGCATCACAATCATCACGCAGTTCCCCTTGTACGTTGGATACAATGTGCATCACATGTGAATATTTCTCAATCGCCATAAATTCGTTCACTCTTACTGAGCCATAAGTGGACACGCGTCCAAGATCATTTCGCTCAAGATCGACGAGCATCACATGCTCCGCGCGTTCTTTTTCATTTTCAATGAGCTCTTTTGCCAGCGCTTGATCCTCAGCATCGTCTTTGCCTCTTGATCTTGTACCCGCAATCGGTCTTGTTTCTAATTGAGTCCCCTTTTTCTTAATCAGCAGCTCTGGAGATCCACAAACAATTTGGAAATCAGGCGTGTGCAAATAAGACATATAAGGAGATGGATTGACTTGACGTAACGTTTTGTATAAATCATAAGGGTGGGTGTGGAGCTGTTCATCTTGTCTGATGGATAAATTCACTTGGAACACATCACCGCTTGTGATATATTGCTTAATCTTCTCTACTGCTTCTCCAAAGGTCTCTTCAGTAAAAGGTGCTGCTGGTACAAATTCTGCAGAAGATTCATAAACAGGTGATTGTGCTGATTCGATTACAGAGCTTGTCCACTTTTGCTTCAAATCTTCAAGTCTTTGATGAGTGACACTCACAGGTTCCGCTCCCTCTGTGTGAGTAATCAGCCACAACATATTTTCCTTATGATCAAAGACTGCAACATCATTAAACACGAGAAAATAAAGATCAGGTGTTTTCAGGTCATCAATGGACAGCATCTTAAAATGCTCGATATATCTAGCATAATCATAGCTTAAAAATCCAATCGCCCCGCCTTGAAAATCAGGGTATTCCTCATTCGTTTCGGTTTGAAGGGTTTTGAACCAATCCGTAAACGCTCTGAATGGATCGCCTTCTTTAAACAGCACCTCATCTTGATAATGGATGGTTGTCATCCCATCTTTCCCCTTCGCTTTAGCGATTGGGTGAATACCAGCAATGCTGTAGGAACCGCCGCGAGCACTTTCAAGCAGAACATGGTGTGTTTCGCCAGCAGTTAGTTGTTCGTATCTTTCCAAGAATGCATCTTTCGTAAAAGGAATTTTGATGCCCATCGGCCTGCGTTGTGTCATGTTATCATCCTTTTTCATTTTCATTAATCTTATTGTAATGCAATCCAATTTATTTAGAAAATAGTATTTACTTTCCATCTACAGATTTCATAAAAAAACCCCAGCAAATGCTGGGGTTTTTGGTTTAATCGAATTGATAAAGAGGTGTGCTGAGGTAACGCTCCCCATTACTTGGGATGATTGCGAGAACCTTTTTCCCTTTACCAAGCTTTTTCGCTGTTTGAAGTGCTGCGTAAATAGCTGCTCCTGAAGAAATACCGCCAAGGATTCCTTCCTCTTTCGCTGCTTTTCTTGCAAGCTCAAATGCATCTTCGTTTTTCACTTGGATAATGCCATCATATACTTCCGTGTTTAAGATGGAAGGAATAAAACCTGCTCCAATCCCTTGGATTTTATGCGGGCCCGGCTTTCCGCCTGATAATACAGGAGAATCTGTCGGCTCTACCGCATAAAGCTGAATCGATGGGATGGCTTCTTTTAGGACTTCGCCAGCACCCGTAATTGTGCCGCCCGTACCAACACCTGCAATAAATGCATCAAGCTCGCCGTCAAACTGTTCAAGAATTTCTTTTCCTGTAGTACGACGGTGAATCTCCGCATTGGCTTCGTTGCTAAATTGCTGAGGCATGAAGTAACCGTGCTCTTCTGCCAATTCTTCTGCCTTTTTGATGGCACCTTTCATTCCTTCTGCACCTGGTGTTAATACAAGCTCTGCACCATAAGCACGTAAAAGGTTACGGCGCTCCTGACTCATTGTGTCTGGCATCACTAGAATGGCGTTAATTCCTTTCGCTGCCGCTACCATTGCAAGACCGATCCCTGTGTTTCCGCTTGTTGGTTCGATGAGCGTGTCGCCGGCTTTTAAAGTACCTTTCGCTTCAGCATCTTCAATCATCGCTAACGCAATACGATCTTTCACACTGCTGCCCGGGTTCATATATTCAAGCTTCAAGTAGACATCCGCACTGTCTTCATCTACTAAACGGTTTAATTTAACGACTGGTGTATTTCCTATTAGTTCAAAAACTGAATTTGCAATACGAGCCATCACTAACACCTCTATCTCCGAGTAATTTTATTGTATTAATATTAAATTATCAATTTCGAAAAATTTTGTCAATGCTTTTAGTCCTGCTCGCCATCGTAAAACCATGTGACTTTTGCTTCTTTCCACAGAGTTTTGACATTCGCCTTTTCACCTAGATCTTCCATGGCAATCTGCCTTTTGATCTGATTTTTGACTTCTTCATACGAGAAGGAGCGGCCATCTAATTTTTCTTTCAATTGAATAATGGCATACCCGTTTTTGGTCTCGATCGGTTCTTTTGTCCATTCATCTGGCTGAAGCTTTTGAGCTTCCTGTATGTATAGGGCCGGGATACTTTCTTGTTCTTCCGTCACAAACCCAAGATCTCCGCCATATGGAGAGGTGTAGCGGTCAATGGAGCGTTCAGCTGCCACCGCCTCGAAGCTAGATCCGCCTTTCAGATCCTTCAAAACATTTTCAGCTTCACCTTTTGTCTTCACGACGATATGACGAATACGGTATGAATCATCATATTGATATAAGTCCTTGTTTTTTTCATAAAAGGATTTCGCTTCTTTTTCAGAAACGACAGCATCTCTCGTTAAAAGCTGCTCTAATAAAATTTGATAACGAATCTGTTCTGTCCAGTCCTTTTCACTCGTATGTCCATCTTCGTAGAAATTATTAGATACCGCCTTAAGCATCAGCAATTCACGATTGATTTCTTTTGAGGACACCTCAAGCTTGTTTTCTTTCGCAAGCTGATTGACCACCTTCTGGTTAATCATTTGCTCAAGTGTTGCCTTTCCATAGCGGTCTTCCATCTTCTTTAACCATTCTTGACGTGTCACCTTCTCTTTTCCAATCGACGCGATTTCTTCACCGCTCTTCCCGTTTGAAGAAGCCTGTGACATTTGCGACTTTGTTAATACATATGCAATGACAACGGCATTGATCATAAGCAACACGAGAATAAATGTCCATACCACTCTTGCTTTCAGTCTCATCTTTCGTCTCCTTTCCATTCTAAAAAGAAAACCCGCTGCTTAGAGCTTAGCGGGTTATTTCTTCACGTAGCTCCTCTAGCTCTTCTTTTGTAAATACATACGTTTCGTTACAAAAATGGCATTGAGCTTCTGCTTGTCCTTCTTGTTCAATCATATCGTCAATTTCGGCTTTCCCTAGGCTGATAATGCCATTAGCAAAACGTTCTTTTGAGCAGTTACAAGAAAATTCGACAGGTACAGTTTCTAAAATTTGAGGTTTTTCTCCGAGTACTTCTTCTAAAATTTCTTCTGGTGTCATCCCTTTTTCAATGAGTTTAGAAATGGGTTCAATGGTTGAGAGCCGCTTTTCTAATCTTTCAATGACAGCATCTTCTGTTCCAGGCAGCAATTGAATGATGAAACCGCCAGCTGCGAGAATCGAGTTATCTGGATTGACGAGAACCCCTACACCTACAGAGGAAGGCACTTGCTCAGAAGAGAAAAGATAATAAGTGAAGTCATCTCCAATTTCACCTGAGACGATCTCCGTTTGTCCTGTAAAGTGATCTTTCAGTCCGATATCTTTCACAACACTTAACGTTCCAGATGTCCCGACTGCACGTCTAACATCCAGCTTGCCATGTTCATTTAAGTCAAAGTGGACTTGTGGGTTTGAGACATATCCGCGCACTTGGCCCTTTGCGTTTCCATCAGCAATGATGGCACCGATTGGTCCACCGCCTTCAATTTTAACCGTTAGCTTATTTTCGCCTTTCAGCATAGCACCCATCATGACTGTAGCAGTCATAGTTCTGCCAATCGCTGCTGATGCTGTTGGCCATGTATGGTGTCTTCTTTGTGCTTCATTGATTGTATCTGTTGTGTTTGCAGCATATGCTCGGACTTTTCCGTCATATGCTAACGCTTTAACTAAGTAATCCATTCGATTTTAAACCTCCTATAGTACACCTACACGATTACGTTCATAAATGAGTTGAAGTCCTTTTAATGTTAAGAACGGATCGACAATATCAATGCAATCTGATTCATTTCCAATCAATGTCGACAAACCGCCTGTTGCAATGACTTTCGGTGTTTGTTTCGCTTGCTGCTTCATCCGTTTCACTATTCCCTCGACTTGCCCAACATATCCATAAAGGATGCCGGATTGCATCGCACTGATGGTGTTTTTTCCAACAATGTGTTCTGGACGGACAATTTCAATTCTCGGCAGTTTTGCTGCTCTTGTATATAAAGCCTCTGTTGAGATGGTAATACCAGGTGCAATCGCCCCACCCATGTATTGTTTTTGTTCATTGATATAACAGTAGGTTGTCGCTGTACCGAAATCTACGACAATGAGAGGTGCCCCATAAAGGTGAATCGCCGCTACTGCATTCACAATTCGATCAGCCCCGACTTCCTTTGGATTGTCACACATAATGTTTAATCCAGTCTTCATTCCAGGCCCTACAATTTGGGGAGTTATGTGAAAGTACTTCTCGCACATTCTTTCTAATGCAAACATCATTGGCGGGACAACAGACGAGATGATAATTCCTTCTATTTGGTCAAACATTAGCCCGACATAATCAAATAAAGACCTGATGGCCATACCAAATTCATCTTCTGTTTTATGACGGCTTGTTTCAATTCGCCAATGGTAGTTTAGTTCGCCATTATGATAAACACCTAAAACGGTATTTGTGTTCCCTACATCTATCACGAGTAACAACTTCATCACCACTTTGAATAGTTTCTCAAAAAGAGCATTTTTCGACTTTCTATCATACCATACACGAATTGAGTTCCATTTGTAAACAATTCGAAACCGATCCATTCAGGAATTGAAATAAAAAAAGCTGCCGGTGATCCCGGCAGCTTTCACAGAGGGAGATTAGATCTCCTCATCTTCTTTTTTCTTGATGTTCACTTTCACATCATCATTCTTCTCTTCGTCATCTGCGTATACACGCTCTGGAAGCTTTCCAGTTTCGTAAAGAGATTTAATTTGTTCAGCATCTAATGTTTCAACTTCTAGAAGGGCTTGTGCGATAATTTCTAGCTTATCTTTGTTCTCAGTGAGAATTTGTTTCGCACGTTCGTAGCTGTCCTTGATGAAACGCTGAATTTCTTGGTCAATCTCGTAAGCAATGGCTTCACTATAATTCGGCTCGTTGTTAAAATCACGGCCTAGGAACACTTGACCACCTTGTGCTTGACCGAACTGAAGCGGACCAAGCTTATCAGACATACCGAACTCAGTAACCATTTTTCTTGCAATGCCTGTTGCACGCTGGAAGTCGTTGTGAGCGCCTGTGCTTACTTCACCAAACGTAATTTCCTCTGCAACACGACCGCCGAGCAAGCCGACAATTTTATCAAGAAGCTCTGGCTTCGTTTGGAAATAACGGTCTTCTCTTGGAAGCATGACCGCATATCCGCCTGCCTGACCACGAGGAACGATCGTTACTTTATGCACCATGTCCGCTTCGTCTAGGATAAGACCAATGACGGTATGACCTGCTTCATGGTAAGCCACGATATTACGTTCTTTCTTCGAAATGACGCGGCTTTTCTTCGCCGGCCCAGCGATGACACGATCAGTCGCTTCGTCGATATCACGCATATCAATTTTCTTTTTGTTATGACGGGCAGCAACAAGTGCTGCTTCGTTTAGTAAGTTCTCAAGATCTGCTCCAGAGAACCCAGGTGTTCTGCTTGCAATGGCTTTCAAGTTCACTGTATCATCAAGCGGTTTGTTTTTCGCATGAACCTTCAGTACTTCTTCACGGCCAATGACATCTGGGCGGTCAACCGTAATTTGACGGTCAAAGCGTCCCGGACGCAGCAATGCAGGATCTAGGATATCTGCACGGTTCGTCGCAGCGATGATAATAATACCTTCGTTCGCACTAAAACCATCCATTTCAACAAGAAGCTGGTTAAGCGTTTGTTCACGCTCGTCATGACCACCGCCAAGACCGGCTCCACGCTGACGACCCACTGCATCAATCTCATCAATAAAGATCAAGCATGGTGCATTCTTTTTCGCATTTTCGAATAAATCACGTACACGTGATGCACCGACACCGACGAACATCTCGACGAAGTCAGAACCACTGATGCTGAAGAAAGGAACGCCTGCTTCTCCTGCAGATGCTCTCGCAAGTAATGTTTTACCTGTACCTGGAGGTCCTACTAGTAAAACCCCTTTAGGAATTCTTGCGCCAAGCTCCGCAAATTTACGTGGATCCTTCAGGAATTCAACCACTTCTACAAGCTCTTGCTTTTCTTCATCTGCACCGGCAACATCTTTAAATTTCACACGCTTCTTCTCTTCTGTGTAAAGCTTCGCCTTACTTTTACCAAAGTTCATAACACGGCTTCCACCGCCCTGAGCTTGGTTTAATAAGAAGAAGAACAGGATAAAGATGATGATGAACGGAATGATGGTTGTCAAAACTTGCAGCCATCCATTTGTTTCAGGTGCGGGTTCTACTTTTACATCTGTATTCTTCAGTGCACTGTAAATCTGGTCAACACCTTGACCATCTGGAACATGGGTAATGAAGTATTCATCTTTCTTCGCGCCATCTAATTGACCACGAATTTCATAAACCCCTCTTACAGGCTGAATGGAGATACTCTCCACTTTTCCCGCACTTAGATTTTGCGAAAATTTGCTGTAAGACATGTTCTCAGGCTTTTGATTAGGGGATCCTAACCAACTGACTACCCCTATCACAAGTAATAAAATAAGTATATAAAAAATCGTATTACGAAAAACCCGATTCATTCCTTACCTCCTCCCACAGTAAGCACAACTATGTTCAATAGTATCATAGAAAATCATTCCAATACAACCAATAACCTCATGTATACGTATGCTGATTAGCCTTCGTAAACAGATGGTTTTAACACTCCAATATACGGGAGGTTTCGGTAACGTTCAGCGAAATCCAATCCATAGCCGACAACAAATGCATCTGGCACTTCAAATCCAACATAATCTGCTTTGATGTCTGCTTTACGACCGCTTGGTTTATCAAGCAATGTCACAATTTTTATGGAGTTTGCTTTACGGTATCGGAAAAGCTCTACCAGATAGCTCAAAGTTAACCCACTGTCGATGATATCTTCCATAATTAAAATATCTCTTCCTTCAACAGAAGTATCTAGATCTTTAATGATCTTTACTTCTCCTGAAGATACGGTAGATTTTCCGTAGCTAGATACATCCATAAAATCAAGTTCTAAATATGTATCAATGTGTTTGATCAGGTCTGCCATAAATGGAAGAGCCCCTTTCAATACACCAATAGCCAGGGGAAATTTACCATCATAATCGCTGGTTAATGTTGCACCCAGTTCCTTCACTTTTTGCTGGATCTCTTCTTCTGAGATCAAAACCTTTTCAATATCTTGTTTCATGCTTTTGCTTGCCCCCTACAAATTTTCATGCTGTCTATATTGTAATACAATGAGATCGCTGTTTGTCATATCAATTTCTTCAAAAACGGATTTTTTCAGACCTGGGATCCAGATGATTTGATGATCCGAGTCAGTGACGATCGGCCAGCTGTCTCTTTCTGCAAGAGGCACTTTTTTATCAATAAATATATCCTTCACCTTTTTTGATCCATTCATCCCTTTAAGTTTAATTCGATCACCATTTTTTCGTGAGCGAATGATCAAAGGGAAACGAACATGATCTTTTTGAAGCAAGAAAAAATGGTTTCCGTTCCGTGCATCCTCCGGAACATGATTTGATACCACAATAGACTGCCCATTTGGAAGGAAAAGCTTCTCTCCAAGTTCGCCCTTTAAGTGAAGAGCATAAGACTGGTCTAGTACAAGCGATCGTTCAAAGGTAAACATACAGTAATCATAAGACTTGACAGCTTGTAAACCTTTTGGCAAATCTAATGATCCAGACGGTTGTTCGGTATGAGATAACCAGTCCAAAGTCCCTAGAATATGCTGGTTTGAAAACGCTGATTGAGTGTTTTCATAAAGATAGTTTAATATTAGTTGAATGCCTCTTCTTTGTAAAGGCAAAGGCAGGTCAAGCAAAGGCTTCGTTTTGATCTTAATTTGCTTAGGCGATTGATTCGTTATCACTTGGTTCATTTGTTCCTTTGTTAATGCCTGCAAGTATTGCTCATCTTCAGTCAGCATATCACTTACAAACTGAAAGCTTTCATGTACATGAGGTGCCTCTTCTTTTAACACGGGAAGAATGTGTCTTCTTACCCGGTTTCTCAAGTAGTCATCTGTGTGATTGCTTTGATCAATGACATAGGGGATATGTTCTTTTTCACAAGCGGTCAGCACGTCATCCTTGGAATATCCAATGAGCGGCCGAATCAGCCATCCACCTTGATAAGGACGTTTTGCTTGGATACCTGCGAGCCCTATTCCAACTGTCCCTCTCACAAGCCTCATCATCATTGTTTCTACTTGGTCGTCCCCATGATGTGCAAGCGCTATAAATTGAGCGTTGTATTGCTCCATCAATTGACGAAAGAAAGCATATCTGCACTCTCTTGCAGCTGCCTGTTTGTTTAAGTGGTTTTCTTTTGCATATTGGGCAACTTGTATGCGGGCCGATTCAAAAGGAATTTCTTGCTCCTTGCAGTATGCCTCAACAAATGCCAAATCAGCAAAAGATTCTTCTCCTCTGAACATGTGATCTACATGGGCTGCAATCAGCTGAAAGGAATCTTTGCGACGTTTGTTTAGTTCGTGCAGTAAAAGCATGGAATCTGGTCCGCCAGAAACCCCGACAATGACTGTCGTATTTTCAAGGTAAACATCATGTTTTTTCAAAAATGATTCAATTCTATTCACAACTTCCTCCTCACAAAGAGCAGGTAATTTAAAGATATACATATCCTATCACTTTCAGTAGCTCCAAGCAAAGATGAAGCCTGCTTTTTTACAGGTCTATAGCAGGAACAAAACTACATATGCACAGTAAAGAGCAAGTACACTGCACACGATAAGAATAGTTTCAAAAAGCCCACCCGATTTTTTGCGTACTTGTGTTCTTTTTGCTGCGGCAACTCTCGATCGTGAAGTCACATGTTGATTTTGTTGAACAGCGGGCTTTTGCCCGTTTTTTTTCTGCTGCTTCTTTTGACTCGCTTTTCTTGAAGCGATCAGCTGTCCTTCTTTCAGCATCGCACTCTTCATAGCCGCCGCTGATTGATATTTACCTTGTAGAGCAGCCTTTAATACCCTCTCATATCGCTTTAATAAAGGATGTCCTTCAATGGCTCTGTAAAGCTGCTTTTCTGGTTCTGCTCCTTTTTTGAATTCTTTCTTATACGCACAATTCACCATTACCATGCTTAAGGCAAATAGATCATAGGATGGCTCTGCCTTTCTTGTGCCGAATCCCCAATAGCCTCGATCAAAAAACTCTGTATATTCCTTGATTGCCCTGCCCGCTTTTGTCGTTCCCCCTACATCAATGCACCGAATCGCGGCCGGGGGACCTGACACGATGAGATTATCTGGCTTCAAGTCACCAAATATCCACCCTTCTTGATGTAAATGAGCCAAATTAGATAAAAGCTGAACCATTAAAACGACGATCCACTCATCTCCTTTTTGTTTTACAAATTCCAGCAGTAATGGGCCTCTGACATACTCCATCACATAAAAGGAACGCTTTTGAAGCATGCCGGGATAAATCGCATCATCCATATCATAAAAAGAAGGCCCCATGGTTTTCACAGGAGCCTTAGAAAAGGATTTTAATACATTGACTTCAGATGCAATGAGCATACTGTCATCACTCACTTTAAGGGCTACTTGACCATTTGGCGATTCGGCTAGATAGACAATACCGTTCGCCCCTTTTCCCAGCTCTTTTACAATGCGGTAATGATGGTGATGCCATTTCCCTTGAATCACCGTGCCTAACGGAATGTTAGAAGCCGAATTCATCATGCTCTTCCTTTGCTTCAAGCAGCCCTTTACGCGAACGAACTGATTTGAAATGCTGGAGCGCTTCTCGAAGCGCTGGTCCAGTTGGAGTGATTCCTCCTGTGGTCAGTTTCGGGAAAATAGATGATAGTGAATCGAATCGAGGCGTCCAATTCAACACAATTTCAGCATCTGAGTTTTTCCCGGGAAATATACACATCCCAAACTGATTTTCACCAATTCTTGAATTTAAACTAATGGAGAGATCAATGAGTGCTTCTTTAACGGTCGGCAGCTTCGGTCTCATACTTGCACTTGTATCAACAAGCACAAGTACTTGAAGGTGAACTGTCTCTCCTAACTCATCGACTACTTCCATCACTTCCCCGCGCTTATCAGGCGGAAGCTCTTCTATTTCAGTATCTTTGCCAAGTATTTGCTGCAATTCTTTATTCACAACACCTTGTAAGGTTTGTGTCATCGCTTTTTTTGTGACCATTTGTACCGTTTGAGATAACTGCTGGACGTAGACAACTTGATGAATGCCTCCGCCTGCTAGAGCAATCCCCTCAACTTCTTTCATTGCTTCATGATCGTGTCTGTTTTCCTCCATAATGCCAATGACATTGACTGTAATCCCTTGTTCCTTTGCCAATGAGGCAATCGCAAGTGGATCTTCCCCGTGATTTGAGCAGCCATCTGTAATCAATAAGATTTGGTTTACGTGACCTTTTCGCATCTTCATTCCTCCTGGGATCGTAACTGAATGCTTTATATCCCCATCATCGCCAGAAGAATTTCATATTATACGATATTTCAAGAAATCTCTTGTTTCTCAAGATAGAATGTACCCGTCGGAATGGATGCCCATTTTGGAGTATTGTGATCAAGCCTGATGACAACAACCGTCATATCGTCGTCAATTTGACCCGATCTTGTTCGAATGACCTCTTCCATTAATAAATCAGCAATCTCTTGCGGATCTTCTGTTTTAAAGCTTTTCATTTTGCGCTTCACCCAGAGATCATGATTTTCAATATGCTTTGGTCCTTCGAAAATGCCATCACTCATCATAATCAGCAGATCTCCTGCCTTCATCTGTTCACTCACAACCTCCACTTCAAATTCATCAATAATTCCAATCGGTAAGTTGCTTGCTTGTACCTTCATCACCTGATCACCCCGTTTAATAAAGCTGGGTGTTGAACCAATCTTGAGGAACTTACAGCTCGCATCCTGTAAATCAATAATGGATAAATCTAATGTTGAATAGATTTCATCTGTCGTTCGTAAAGATAAAATACTATTAATGGTTTTGATCGCTACTTTTTCATTGATACCTGATGCCAATATTTTTTCTAACAGCTTAATCGTTTCATTGCTTTCAAAATGAGCCCTTGCTCCATTGCCCATTCCATCACTAATAGCTGCGGCATATTTGCCCGCACCCAGCTCCATCATACTGTAGCTGTCTCCAGACACTAATCCTCCGCCTTTTGCTGCATGCGCTACGCCTGTAGCCACTCGATATGATTTTGCAGAACCAAATACAACGTGGCAATAGCCTGTTGGGTGCTCTGCACACTGCTCTGCTTTGACTAAAATCTGTTCTTCTAAAATATCTGAGAGCATAGGGGCGATGATTTTTTCACATTCACCATGCCCTTGGCAATATGGGATTCTCATTTCAATATCGACATTCCCCTGCTCTAAGCTATAAATTTCTACTTGCTGAATTTCAATTCCAAAGTGTTGAAGTGCTTCTATCATCTGCTCTTCTTGAATAAAATGCTGTTCTCTTTCCCGTTTTATTTCCCGGGAAAAATCCTCCATCACTTGTGAAACGCCCATCAGTTGTTCAGCTACCAGTCGTCTGCTGTCTTGGACCTTTTTCTTCAGGGTCTGATTGGCTTTATAGTAAGCGATCTCCTCTTCAATCAATTCCTCGACATGTTTTGATTTTGAGCAGTGCTGGCTAAATTTCTTCTTCAATTTCCGGTTTTGCTCGTAGGTTTTTTCATCAGATTCATGCATAACTTGTTTCATCAGTTCATAGGTTGTATCAAAGTTCTGCACCCAGCATTTATTTTTCTTATAGCACGTTTGACAGGATCGTTCTGTGATCGTACTTAAAAAAAGATCTACATCCTCTTCCTGTTTTTTTTCTTCAGGAATGGATTCGTAAAATGTCGCAAAACTCTCAGACAGTGCATGAAATACATTAGAAAATTGGTCTACCTTTTTTGCTGTCACATCTCGTACTTTCCGGGCGTATTGCTGCTGTTCCTGTACATGCTCTACCGTACCAGGAATATATTTCGCTACCTTAGAGGTCACTGATTGTGGCG
This sequence comes from Bacillus sp. SIMBA_005, assembly GCF_046535585.1. Lineage (NCBI taxonomy): Bacteria > Bacillati > Bacillota > Bacilli > Caryophanales > Bacillaceae > Bacillus > Bacillus sp. SIMBA_005. Next base: position 19,050 of record NZ_JAWRWI010000014.1, read on the forward strand.
TGAGCAAGAAGAGCGCAACCGCAATCAATGATTCATATAGCGTGGTTATGAGTCCTGCTGATCCTTCTCCGTACAAGGAAATAAGTAAGGAACCCACAATTAAGCCAATGGCTGCTCCTGCTTTCTTCCCCTCTTTCAGCAATCCCCCTAATAAACCTGAAAAGGCAAGAAGACTCATCTGATAAAGGTTTCCGATATTAGCGAGACCAAGAATTAATCCAGTGACGACACCCACTGTACAACCAATACTCGCTCCTCCAATAAAAGCAAAGCTCAGCACTACATATCGTGACAAAATATGTTCTGCCTGCATTCCTTGAAATGTGATCCCGGCCAGACCTGTTAAAACTGAGGCAATCAAAATCATAAAACAAATAATTTCTTCAACCTTTAAGGAGTGTTTGATTTTTCTGACTGTAAAAATCGGCAGGCTTTGAAGGAAAATCAGTGTCAAAATGAAAGCAAGTCCTGCTTCGACACCCGCCATGACGTAATCGTAGCTTTGCACAGCACCTTGCTCTAGGTAAACAAATGCTCCTCTGGTGATCAGCATTGACAGCACAATGACAACCGGCAATGTTTTCACTGGGTCTTTGATGATGAAAGAAACCACCTTGGACATCAGAAGGAATACGATCAGCGACGCAAACACAAACAATGCATTTTGAGGTGATATCGTCATAGCTCCAGCAAGTAAAGCGAGACAAGCGAGCATGGACTTATCTCTTTTGATAAGCAGCATAGAGCCAAAGAAAGGCAGAGCAAACGGCATAATTTCAGATAATATAAAGGCTCGTCCTAATAAAAAACCAAGAACGACATAAATAAACCCTTTATAGAAAAAAAGAGAATGCGTATGATGAAGAAACAGGTTTTTCATCTTTTTTAACCCTGCACTGATTCTTTCAAACCCCGCTCCTGTTAAATCAGTTCTTCTTTCTAGTTTTTCCATCTTTTCATCCCCCACCTGATATTCGTTGCTTGTCATTATAGCGAAGGTGAAAAAGAAATTTTGTCAAAAGAAGTTGTCGTTTCCATAAAACGTTCGACGCTTTATTTGTCAAAGAGGCATACTTTCATGAAAGTCGATGTCTTTCATCAGAATTTTACGAAGACACAAAAAAACAGCTTTCCTAAGGAAGGCTGTTTTCGAAGATGACCCGTACGGGATTCGAACCCGTGTTACCGCCGTGAAAGGGCGGTGTCTTAACCGCTTGACCAACGGGCCTTGCTTTTATGTTCTAATCAAAAGGATAGCGGCGGAGGGGATCGAACCCCCGACCTCACGGGTATGAACCGTACGCTCTAGCCAGCTGAGCTACACCGCCATAATGAAAATGCGCTAAGAAGCACAAGATCTATAATACAAAGGAATCGCTTGTCCGTCAATAGGAAGTTTTAAATTAAATGACGAAATCTCAAAAAATGTCGTATGGATCAAGAAAAAAAGCACCTGCGGTCAGCAGGTGCTTTGTTGTGAAAGATATATAGAAAGCAGCAACAAGTTAACCTCTTCTTGCTCCGCGTCCCCCACGTTTTGATTCCGTGTTACGTTTTAAAGATGTTAAGCGGTCTTCACTATCTTTTAAGAATTTGTTCATTTTTTGCTCAAACGATTCCTTCGGACGGAAATCATTTCTGCTCGGTCTTGATTGTTGTTGTTGAGGACGATCTTTTGCTTTTTTAATGGACAAGCCGATTTTACCGTCTTTTTCAACGTTAATCACTTTCACTTCAACTTGTTCACCGACTTTTAAATGCTCATTAATATCTTTTACATAGTTATCGGCTACCTCACTGATATGAACGAGACCAGTTGAACCGCCTGGCAACTCCACAAAAGCTCCAAAATTTGTAATGCCCGTAACTTTCCCTTGTAACTTGCTGCCAACTTCAATCGACATAAAAAAAGTGCTCCTCCTTAGACTTATAAAAAAATCTCATTTGTTCAATTATACATAAACTGAATTTTAAGTGTCAACAAGGCTAATCGCTCTTATTGCCCACATCAAAGATTTTTTCGCCTTTTTTGGACATATAATAGTCCCGTCGTGCCAGTTCGAGTACGTATTCCTTGCTTTTCAGCTTTTTAATTTCATCAGAAATATCTTCCTGCTTTGTTTGTAATTGCTTCAATTCTTTTTCGAGTGCAACCTTCTTCTCTTCTTTTTCCTTTAATGAAGACGATTGCGACCAGAGGGCACTTGTCACCAAGACAGCAAACATGAGCACGATCACACCAAACACGGTAAGCCTTCTTAGGAGTCCACGGCGTTTGCGTTTTAAGCGCTGTGCTTGCTGTTCCATTTGTTTTTGATAATCATTTTGAATTTGTGCGATATTTCTTTTTCTCTTGTTCACGGTTGAAGGCCTCCTCTCTTACTTTGTCCAGAATTGTTTCCATTTCGTTTTGATGGTACCAGATAATTTCTTGGTCCCTTGTAAAATTCCTGCTCCTTTAGAGAAAAACAATCTCATTGATGTTCGCCATTTTTCGGGAATCCGATGAATGATGGTCACATTAAGTAACCAGATGAGCGGATAACAAACAATGGACAGCACCTTCCACACGAGCCGAAACGTAAAATGAACAAGACGTAAGAGCAAGTGGAGCAAGAACATAATAGCACTTATAATTAAGGTCATCAGCCAGCGGATTGGCTGGAAGACGATGGACTTGACCAGCCGTTTCAAGATGAGAGCGGCTTGATACACACACATCACCATAAACTTGAGAATATTCATATACAGCTGTTTCATCAATGCCTGATACATCGAGAAACCTAGTGCAACAGCTAGAAAGATATAAACCCTGAATTCTCCCTCATTTGTCAGCAGCAGAACATAAAAGAATAAGAGTCCCTGTACCAGCCAAAAAAGGAGATCGTGTATGATCAAAAGCCATTTTGCTGTCTTTTCCCGATTCACAAACAGCTTGTACGTATCAAGCGATGCGCCCAGCCAGATGCCCATCGCTACCATCGAAAGCATCGTATAAAACTGGACTGTCAGCGTCATTTAAACAGCTTGCTAAAAAATCCTTTAGCTTTCTCCCCGTGCTGCTCATCTACATAAATTAAGTCAAAGACACGTCCTTTAATCGACACAACGCCTTTTTCGACGTCTAGGTTTTTCATTTGCAGATTTTCTCCACGGATAGCGAGAATCCCCATGACCGTCTCAAGCAGAAATTCTTCATTATCAAAGCTCTCCACCTGTTTGACGCCGGTAATATCTAAATGCTTTCTGTTTCGCATTGTGATATTGTGTTCCGCTTCTGATGACAGCTTCGTGCCTTGAGGTTGATTATAATATTGATTCATTTATACATCCCCCATATCTCATACTTGCATTGTTACTGCATTGTATGTGACAGGAGGATCATTTAGAACAAGCCCTATTCCGCTGTTTTTTCTTCTTTTAGCACAGTATACATGCCAGCGGCTTCTTCTTTTTTCGTTGTGTCCTTTAACTCGTTCACTTGAACCGTCACTAGTTTTTGACCAAAACGGATTTTAAGCTCGTCTCCTTCTTTCACGTCAGAGCTGGCTTTCGCCTGTGTGCCGTTAATAGAAATTCTGCCTTGATCAGCGACTTCTTTGGCCAATGTTCTTCTTTTTATTAAACGAGACACTTTTAAAAATTTATCTAATCTCATGTTTACTCACCTCTTTCTATACGTTTGGCATCGTTCCATAGATCGTCCATTTCCTCTAGCGTTAAATCCTCTAATGAACGTCCCATGTCCTTTGCTTTTTGTTCGATATGCTGAAAACGTCGCATGAATTTTGTGTTGGCGGAAGCGAGCGCTGTTTCAGGCTCTAGCTGATAGAACCTTCCAATGTTGACGAGAACAAACAAAAGATCTCCAAATTCATCTTTCATCTGCTTCGTTGCACTTTCGTCCGGCTTCTCTGCCACTTCAACGAGAAATTCCTGCTTTTCTTCTTCGTATTTGTTCCAAATATCTTTCACATCTGTCCAATCAAAGCCTACTTTGGCGGCTTTCTTTTGGAGCTTATATGCCTTTGTTAGTGCTGGAAGCGTCGCCGGGATGGATTGCAACATGGAGGCTGCCCGCTCCGGTTTCTCCTGCTGCTTGATTTTTTCCCAGTTGACGACCACCTCTTCTGCTTCAGAAACATTTGTGTCGCCAAACACATGGGGATGTCTACGTATCATTTTTTCTGTGACATGCTGGATGACATCATCAATTGAGAAAAAGCCGTCATCTTCACCGATTTGAGCATGAAGTAACACCTGCAGCATCACATCTCCGAGCTCTTCCACCATATGGTCTGGATCATCTTCATCTATCGCTTCAAGCAGTTCATAGCATTCTTCAATTAAATAGGGTTTCAGTGACTCATTGGTTTGTTTTTGATCCCATGGACAGCCGCCCGGACCTCTTAATGTACGGATGACGTCACGGAAGGTGTCAAATTGTTGATAAAGCAGCTTTTCATCTTGAACCGGAGGTACATAAACACTTGTTAAGTTATTTATCGACACATCTCGATCAAGTTCAAATAAAGGAACGGCAGTAATCTGTTCCAGGCTGCTTCCAGCCGCAGTCACAATATAGACTTCATAATCGTCTGGAAGCTTTTCCATCAGCGTGAGTTTCACATTCGAAGCAGTGATCTGATCATATACCTGACAAATGAGGACATGCTGGGTCAATTTCAGATCGTCCGCTCTCATATCTCCTGCGTCAACGAATTGGAATCCCTCGATTGGGTCGATCTGCAAGGAGTTAAACGTCGCATCTAAAAAGCTTTGTCCACCTGCAACAGACACCTCAATCCCGCGCTCTTGCTGCTGAGAAACTAATAGCTGGACGGTCTTTTCTGCGACAAATGGGTGACCTGGTACTGCGTACACAATCTCCTTTTCAGCAGCCTCTGTAAATAAAATTTCCGTGATTTCCTGATAGACCGAATCAAACTGATCGTGCTTTTCATAAATCTCATCAAAAAAGGTCAGCGATGGGACCTCCTGCATCAACTCTGCGGTCAGCGGATGGTCCTGCGTTCTCATAAATACTTCTTTCGCCTGCTTCAGCTGCTTGTAAACACCGAGCGTCAGCTGATCCATGTCGCCTGCCCCAAGACCGACGACGGTAATCTTACCTGCCATTTTGATTCCCTCTCATCTGTTTAAAATATAAAATCTTTTCTCCTAATGGAATGAGTCTCCATTCCTCGTCCGTAAATACTTCTAGCTTAAGAATACTATATAAAAAGGCGAAACCACCAATAAAAACTGACGTCAGGCTCTCTAAAACGGAAAAAGGACGTTTTTCAAAGGGAATGACCCAAGAAAACAGCGCCTGATACCCTATTAAGACAATGGCCATGAAAGCGGCTGATAAAAGAATTTTCACTGGGAACAGCTCTCTCAACGAAATCCACCCTTTATGTTTCAAATAAACGGCATTGAGCAGAGCGGCAGCAAGAAAACCGCACACGGTTGACCATGCGGCACCGTAGATGCCAAATAGCGGGACCAGTGCAAGCGTAAGTATCCATTTCACCAGCACACTGAGCAGCACCACAACAGCCGGATACACAGTATGCCCAAGCCCTTGAAGTAAAGCTGCTTGCGTAATCGCAATCGATGTAAATGCGATGGAAATACAGAATATTTGCAGCGCATCGGTTCCTAAATCATTACGAAAAAGCATTGTATTAACTGACGAAAGAATACAAATCAGCCCAACTGCTGAACCAATCCCTAAAACCAACGTGGTTTTAAACGATGTCCGTACTTTTTGCCTGATCACTTCATGCTCTCCATTCCTCATGGCCGCTGATAAAAATGGCACAAGAGAAGTCCCGATGCTAATGGCAAACACTGTCCCTAGCTGTAAAAACGGCTGCCCTCGGTCATACACACCTTTTGCCGCCTTTGCCGCGGCTTCACTCAATCCCTCACTGCGCAGCAACGCATACAGATGAAAAGCATCAATCATTTGCATCCATAAAATGAGCAGTCCGCTGACACAAATCGTCAATGTATACAGCACCAAACTCTTCAAAACATCCTTTTTCCGAAGTGTCGCCTGCTTGACTGCCATACGTGTAGAAGACTGTTTTCGGTAAGTCAGCCAAAGAAAAAGAAGCAGTATTAGCGAGGCCGTACTTCCCGCTATGGAAGAGAAAACTGCACCCGCCCCTGTTTCATAAAGCGAATAGCCATGCTTGACGAAATAGAAGGATAAAACAAGCAGGACGCCTACCCTGATGAGCTGCTCAACCAATTGAGAAACAGCCGTTGGAAGCATCATACCGTCACTCTGAAAAACGCCTCTCAGCATCACGGTAAGCGGCAGAAATAAAAATACAAAAGCACTCATTTGGATAAGCAGGATCAATTGACTGTCCGCCATAAGGCCCGCAATTCTGCCTGCTCCTATGTAAAGACAAAGAAATAAGACTAGGCTCAGTAAGGTGATATAGACCAAGGATACCCGTGTAATGATCTGTCGATTCTCTTCCCCATGGTCACTCAGAAGCTTGGACACCATAACAGGAAACCCTGTGGTGCCGAGCATGATCGCAATACCAAGGAAGGGGTACACTTGCTGATAAATATAAAATCCAGTGTCTCCTACGATGTTCTGGAACGGAACACGATAAACGGCACTTAATATCTTTGATAACAAGCCTGCGATGGTCAAAATCACCGCACCTTGGAAAAGCCAATGCGGCTGATTCACAGCATTTTTCATGGATGACTCCTTTAAAAATAGATCTACAGTTAAACGCACTCATTATATCATACGTGAATGAAAAGCCGTTTCTTTCTAAGGAGTAGACGGCACATTCCTCGTTTTGTTTCATTCCATATAAAAAACGCCGACAAAATCAAAATGATTTCATCGGCATTCTTTTGTTTTATCAAAATGATATACAATTATTAGACCTAGTGTTCCATTTGACGGGCTAAGAAGCCAGCTGCCGTTTCTGCCGCTTTATGCTCCACTTCCCCCATTGAACGCTCTTTAGAAAATAAGACGACGGCGCCAATCGGATCTCCGTTTGCAACAATAGGTGCAATGGTATAAGCAGATACGTCATCATCAATACCATCGACAAGTTGAATTTCTTTTTTGCTTTCTTCTAATACAGAATTACGCTGGTCCATTGTTCGTTCAAGTAAATCACTGATGGATTTATTTAAGTACTCTTTTTTCGAACTGCCGGATACAGCAATATACGTATCTCGATCACAAATCAGAATGGAATGACCCAAACTGTCGAATAATGCATCAGCATATTCCTTCGCAAAGTCTCCTAGCTCACTAATCGGCGAATATTTCTTCAAAATTACTTCTCCATCGCGGTCGACGAAAATCTCAAGTGGATCTCCTTCCCGGATGCGCAATGTTCTGCGAATCTCCTTCGGAATAACCACTCTACCTAGATCATCGATGCGGCGTACAATTCCAGTTGCTTTCATTCACTGCTGCCTCTCTTTCGTTTGATGATGTGTTGGGTGAATGGAACAAAAGCGTCCACTTTATGCAACATTCACCACTTGACCCTGAGATTAGTATCCGTCACATCAAACGTAATATACACGAGAGACAAACAAATTTTTATGAAGATGGAATGGTTTCCTTTTTCACATCTTGAAGACCTCGAAGCATATTCAGAACGATGTCAAGCCATTCCTCCGTCTTCTTGCCTTTCGTCTGGACAGAAATAATCAGCTTGCTGCCTTCCATTCCCAGGCCAATATCACGGCCATATTTACTGCCAAGTGCAAATAATTTTTGACCGTCGATGTCACTGCTTGCTTGCTCTTCAAGGGTGAGTCTGACAATGCCTTTCTCCATCTTGATCAATTCGACACGTTCCTGCACTGCGTATACTTTCATCGTCGCAATTGTGAACAAATCCGCCACTTCTTGCGGATATTCACCGAATCGGTCGATCATTTCATCTTGAAGCTCTTTTCGCTCTTCAATTGATCCAATCGCTCTGAACTGTTTATACATCTCGATCTTTTGCTTTCCATCCGAAATGTAAGTGTCAGGGATATAAGCATCGATTTGTAGATCGATTTCCGGTTCGAATTTATCTTGAGCCGTTGTATCGCCTCTTCTTTCTTCAATGGCTTCTTTCAGCATTTGGGAATAGAGGTCGAATCCAACAGAATCAATGAACCCATGCTGCTGTGCACCAAGTAAATTTCCTGCTCCTCGAATCGTTAAATCACGCATCGCAATTTTAAATCCTGAACCGAGCTCAGTGAATTCTTTAATAGCTTGAAGTCTCTTCTCTGCTACTTCAGACAGAACTTTATCTTTTCGATACGTGAAATAAGCATATGCGACACGATTCGAGCGTCCTACTCGTCCTCTTAGCTGGTACAGCTGAGAAAGCCCCATTTTATCCGCATCGTGAACGATGAGCGTGTTCACATTCGGAATATCGACTCCCGTTTCGATGATGGTGGTACTGACCAATACATCTGATTCACCTTCAAGGAAATTGATCATCACTGATTCCAGCTCGTTCTCACTCATTTTCCCATGTGCATAGCTGACTTTCGCATCTGGAACTAGCATAGAGATTTCATCTGCTTTGCGTTCTATATCTTCGACACGGTTGTACAGGAAGTACACTTGACCACCGCGTGCTAGTTCTCGCTCTATCGCTTCTCTGACTAAAGCGCCATTGTACTCGACCACATAGGTTTGAACAGGGAAACGGTTTTCAGGCGGTGTTTCAATAACCGATAAATCCCGTACGCCAAGCATAGACATATGCAGCGTACGCGGAATTGGCGTAGCCGTTAATGTCAGAACATCGATATTGGCTTTCATCTGTTTAATTTTCTCTTTATGCGTCACACCAAAACGCTGCTCTTCATCAATAATCAACAGACCTAAGTCCTTATAGACAATATCTTTCGAAAGCAAACGGTGTGTGCCGATCACCATATCTATCGTTCCATTTTTCAAGCCTTTTAACGTTTCGGTTGTTTCTTTTCTTGTACGGAAACGGCTCAGCTGAGCAATTTTGACAGGATAGTCTTGGAATCGGTCCATAATCGTGTCAAAATGCTGCTGCGCTAAGATGGTTGTCGGCACAAGCAGAGCAACTTGCTTCCCGTCAGCAATTGCTTTGAAGGCGGCTCGAATCGCCACTTCTGTTTTTCCATATCCCACATCTCCACAAAGCAGGCGATCCATAGGACGCTTCCGCTCCATGTCTTGTTTGATTTCATGAATCGAACGGATTTGATCATCTGTTTCTTGGTAAGGGAACGCTGATTCAAACTGGCGCTGCATCTCATGATCAGGCGAGAAGGCATACCCTTTACTTGCCTCACGTTCTGCGTACAGCTTAATGAGATCATCTGCGATGTCCTGTACAGATGACTCCACTTTTTTCTTCACACGTTTCCAATCGCTGCCGCCTAGTTTGTACAGCTTTGGTTCTTTACCTTCTGATCCAACATACTTCTGCACCTGATCAATTTGTTCAACCGGTACATAAAGCTTGTCGCTTCCTTGATAATGAATATTTAAATAATCTTTATGAATGCCGCCGATTTCAAGCGTTTCAATTCCTAAATACTTACCGATCCCGTGGTTAATGTGCACCACATAATCGCCGACTTGAAGCTCGGAATAGCTCTTAATTCGCTCTGCATTGGTCAGCTTTTGCTTACGTGCCTGCTTCTTCACACGCTTTTTGAAGAGCTCGCCTTCTGTGATCACGGCAATTTTCGATAACGGCAGTTCAAAGCCTGTTTGCAGCTCACCTTGTAAAATATACACCTGTCCGCTTACAAGCTCTGCGTCCGGCTTGGCAAGAGCAGCTTCAATGTCATAATCATGTAAGACAGAAGACAATTTGTCTGTACGCTCTTCATCCGCACCTAAGAAGACAACCGTGTATTGTTGTTTTTTGTAGCGTTCAATTTCACTTGCGAGCACATTCATCTGCCCGTGGAAATTCTGCATTTGCTTACTCGATACATTGACGATATTTTGCGGATTTGTCTGCTGGACATGTCTCAGGAACAAGGAGTAGTACAGAATCGACCGCGATTGCTGATTGATTAGTTGTTGGAACGGAAAAGAAAGAGATAAATCATGAAGGATGTTGCCTTCTTCAAGCAGACTAATTGTCCAATCAGCTTCTTCCTGCTCAAGCTGTTCTTCCATCTCCTGAATTCTGCTAATTTCATCTAAAATGATAATCGTATCCTGTGAAGTGTAATCTAGCAAACTAGCAGGTTTTTCATAGAAATAGGACAGGTACTTCGTCATTTCCTGTGTCACGATTCCTTCTAGCAGCTTCTCTCGATCAGCAGAAATATGTTGATGCAGCAATTCTTTTTGCTGGTCTGAGTTGAATTTCTTTAAGCTCTTCGCAAGTCCTTGATCAAGCTGTTCAATGGCTCTCACTCGTTCAGGCCCTCTCACAATCAGCTCTTTTGCGGGACCGATTTTAATCTCTTGAAGTGTTTCTAATGAACGCTGTGTATCCGAGTGGAACGTTCGAATTGAGTCTACTTCAGTATCAAACAGCTCAATACGAATTGGATGATCTTCCGTTAACGAATAAATATCAATGATTCCTCCGCGCACACTAAAATCTCCGGGCGCAGCAACCATCGACGTCCGGTCATAACCGATTTGTACAAGTTGTTTTGAAAACGCCTCCAAATCAATTTCTTCACCAAGCTTTAAATGGATCTGACTCTCCTTCCAGAGCTCAACTGGCGGAAGCATTCTACGCACCGCAGCAGCCGGGGTGACGATAATGGGGGTTTCTCCATTCGCCAGCCGGTTCAGAACATCTAGACGCTGAGCTCTAAGCTCAGGGCTGGCAACGGCAATTTCTGAAGCAATGAGTTCATTCACAGGATAAAGAAGGACCGAGCGATCTGACATCACACTGGCAAGATCATCTGTAACCTTCTGCGCTTGATACAAGTTGTGAGTCACAATAAACATCGGCCGCTTAAGTTCGTCTGATATAGCGGCTGTAAATAAAGATCTGACGGAGCCTGATAGTCCGGCGAGCAGTTGTTCTTTTAACCCTTCCTTTAGCCCATTAAAAATGGACTGAAAATCATCACTTTGTTTGATAAATGATTGTATATTTTTCATTTGGCTCCTCCTCCCTGCTTGTTTAAAACAGAAAAACGCTTTGGTCTATTATCTACACCAAAGCTTTTTATTGAATAAAGGTATGATACTGATGGTAATCAGGATTTCTTTCGAGCGCCTCTTGGCAATCCTCACAAATGGTTTGTACATGCAAATCACCATTTTCCCTATAAGAAATCATATCGTTTCTTTCCTCATTTGTTAAGTGATGAAATCCAAGTGCTTCACTTTGAACAGCGGATTCATCTAAACTGCCAACCTTTACACCACAGTGCCGGCAGTAATAATGCAAAGCCATACGTGATCCTCCCCTGCTGAGATTTTATGATCAGTATGTGCTTTGCTTATCATTCTTATACCTTCTTGTTAAAATCATTCATCACTTCTAAAAATGGCTTAGTTAAAGCCGCCTCACAAGCTTCGACAGACGCCTGAACGGCTGATGCAATATCAGGCTGCTCCTCTTCAGAAAAGCGTCCTAGCACGTAATCGACGACCTTCATGCCATTTTGAGGACGTCCAATGCCGATACGGAATCGGTCAAACTCAGGTGACCCTAAATGCTGAATCAACGATTTGATTCCATTATGCCCGCCTGCACTCCCTTTTGTACGAAGGCGGATTCGGCCAGTTGGCAAATCAAGATCATCATAGATGACTTTCAACTGTTCAAGGGGAATATCATAGTAATCCATTAGCGGACGCACGCATTCTCCTGATAAGTTCATATATGTAAGCGGCTTTACAAGTAGAACCTTTTGCCCTGAAACAAATCCCGTTCCAAATTGTCCATGGAACTTTGATTGATTTAAAGGGATGTCCCATTTTTTTGATAATTCATCTATTGTCATAAACCCGACATTATGTCTTGTTTTTTCATATTCTTTTCCAGGATTACCCAATCCAACAAATGCAATCATGAAACCATAAACCTCCTTTGTCACAAAGCACACGCCTAAAAAATGAGCCAATAGGATTGCCTCATGTAAAACGTATGAATTCTTTTCATTCTAGCACAAAAGACGCAACCGCGGGAGGGTTACGTCTCTAAATGACCAGTTATTCTCCATCGTTATCCTTTTCTTTAATGGCCTCAGGTTCTTTTGGTTCCTCTTCGCTATCTGGTTCAGGAACCTCTGATTGCTGAGGCGGTAAAATGGATGCCACGACTTCTTCTGGATCGTTATTCACTTGATATGATGACTGAACAGGCAAATCAGCGACTGTTAGGACATCATTCACTTCTAAGTTTGTAATATCTGCTTCTATATGCTGAGGGATATCTTTTGGCTTCGCTGTAATAGATAGTTCAAATAGTGGCTGCTGAAGCACACCGCCATCTTTAACTCCTTTAGATTCGCCAATCAGCTGAACAGGTACATCCGCTTCAATTTCACGCTGCAAATCGACCACTTGGAAGTCTGCATGGACAAGCTCATTTTTCAGCGGGTCTGTTTGTAATTCTGTGACCATCACGGATTTTGTTTCACCGTTTACGTCTAATGTGATGATTGTATTCTTCCCTTCATCACGTAAGGTCTTTAATAAATCGATACTGTCTAGTGAAACAGCCAGGTTGTCTGTATTTTTTCCGTATATGACACCAGGAACGTGTCCTGAATGACGGATTTTTTGCAGTGTGGAACGTTTGAAGTCAGTTCTTTTATTTGCTTTTAAAGTTGCCATATTCAGCACCATCCTATTTCTTTTTTGTCACTACTCTCATAATTACCCATAACCAAATCATTTTAAACCTATTTGCCGAGAATGATGAAAGCAAAAAGACCCCAAGCTTGATGCCTAGGGCCTTTTTCAATCAGAAAATTAGCTGAAAAGGTAGCTCACAGATTCTTCTTCATGTACACGGATGATGGCTTCTGCAAGCAAAGGCCCAACTGAAAGCGGAATGAATTTTCCAACTTTCTTGTCATCAGTTAAGTGAATACTGTTTGTCACAACTAATTCTTTAATTTTAGAGTTTGTGATACGTTCTACTGCTGGTCCAGACAATACTGGGTGAGTACAGCAAGCATAGACTTCAGCCGCTCCATTTTCCACAAGTGCATTTGCAGCAAGTGTAATGGTACCAGCTGTATCAATGATATCATCGATGAGAATCGCCGTTTTGCCTTCAATGTTACCAATGATGTTCATCACTTCAGCAACGTTTGGCTTTGGACGACGTTTGTCGATAATTGCGATTGGTGCTTTCAGGCGATCTGCCATTTTACGCGCACGTGTTACACCACCGTGATCAGGAGATACAACGACGATATCATTCAAGTTTTTCTGTTCGAAATAGTTTGTTAAGATTGGCACAGCCATTAAATTATCGATTGGAATATCAAAGAAACCTTGGATTTGCGGCGCATGAAGATCAAGTGCAATGACACGTGTAGCACCTGCTGTTTCAAGTAAGTTCGCAAAAAGCTTCGCAGTGATTGGCTCACGAGGTTTTGCCTTACGATCTTGACGTGCATATCCGTAATAAGGGATCACAATATTAACCGTTTTCGCAGAAGCGCGTTTTAGTGCGTCTACCATAATGAGCAGCTCCATAATGTGTTCATTGACTGGCGCACTAGTGGATTGAATGACATAACAATCACAGCCGCGGATACTTTCTTCAATATTGATTTGGACTTCACCGTCACTAAAGCGTTTAACAGAGCTCTTTCCTACATCAACTCCGATACGATCGGCAATTTCTTTCGCAAGTTCAGGGTTTGAATTCAAAGAGAATATCTTTAAATTCGCATCAGCATAACGATTAGACATGGTAAACCTCCGGGTATTTGGATTATTTTTTATGAATATTTTTCACATAATCTTCTTTATTGACTTGTCTTGCTCTAGCAATAGACAATGCATCCTGCGGTACATCTTCTGTAACCGTTGAACCAGCTGCAACATATGCCCCTTTTCCGACAGTGACTGGTGCCACGAGATTAGAATTACAGCCAATAAATGCGCCATCTTCAATCTTCGTTAAGAATTTGTTCTTCCCATCATAGTTGACTGTAATTGATCCACAGCCAAGGTTTACATCAGTTCCGACCTCTGCATCTCCAATATAGCTGAGATGAGATGCTTTGCTGCGGTCACCGAAAACCGTTTTCTTGATTTCGACAAAATTCCCGATTTTCACTTCATCGCCAATTTTCGACAACGGGCGAATATGAGCAAACGGCCCAATTGTCACATCGACTCCAACCTCACTATCGCAGACGACAGATTGCTTAATCACTGTGCGGTCTCCGACGATGCTGTCAACAATTTCAGTGTTTGGCCCAATAATGGCGTCTGCACCAATTTTCACATTCCCTTTGATGACCGTCCCAGGATAAATCGTTGTATCTTCACCGATCACTGCATCAGGTGAAATATACGTGTTCTCAGGATCAATCAAGGTCACACCATTCTTCATATGCTGATGATTAATACGTCGCTTCATGAATTGCTCTGCTTGTGATAGAGCGATACGATCATTGACTCCAAGTGTTTCTTCAAAATGCGGTGTTTGATATGCCGCTACCGTTTGCCCTTCATTCTTTAAGATTTCAATGACGTCTGGCAAATAGTACTCACCCTGTGCATTTTCATTCGATACTTGCTCAATCACACGGAAGAGATCTTCATTTGAAAAGCAATAGGTCCCTGTATTAATTTCATTCACTTGACGTTCCGCATCATTCGCATCTTTATGCTCCACAATTTTCACAACAGCACCGGTTTCGTCACGAATAATACGACCATAACCTGCCGGGTCTTCCGCACGTGCTGTTAAAATAGTGACTTTCGCTTGATGTTTTTGATGCTCGCTCAACATAGCTTCCATTGTTTCCGCTGTCAATAATGGCGTATCACCACAAATGACAATGGTTGTTCCCTTTTCCTGCGCAAGGAACGACTTTGCTTGTTTGACGGCATGTGCTGTTCCCAGCTGTTCTTCTTGAAGTGCATATTCACTTCTGTCTCCAAGCTGCTCTTTGACGTTCTCTGCTCCATGACCGACAATCGTCACTAGCTTGGTTAAAGAAAGCTTTAACGCTTCATCTGCCACATGCTCGACCATTGGCTTTCCGCAAACTGGATGAAGTACTTTGTATAGCTTTGACTTCATTCTCGTTCCTTTTCCCGCTGCTAAAATCACTGCGAACCGCTTATCCATTGATTGGCCTCCAATATCCCTATTATCCATAGAAAAATATATCCTAAATAAGGATTGATTTCAAGGATACAAGAGGAAGTGCAATAATTTTCTAATGGATGAGAGACATAAGAAACAAGAGAAAAAACGCAAAAAAGACAGCATTTAAAAGAAAACATCCATTTTCTCTTAAAGCTGCCTTTTTAGGTTCACGTATTATTAAGAAGCTCCAGCTTCTTCATATTCAATTGTCTCTTCCTCTTCGCCTAAGCGATGATACTCATTTAAAACAGCATCTTGGATTTTACCCCGAGTGCTTGAATTAATTGGATGTGCAATGTCGCGAAACTCTCCATCAGGCGTGCGTTTGCTAGGCATTGCAACAAACAAGCCATTGTTTCCATCAATCACACGAATATCATGAACAACAAATTCGTGGTCCAGCGTGATGGATGCAATCGCCCTCATGCGACCATCGGTATTCACGCGGCGTAATCTTACGTCAGTAACTTCCACAGTAGTTCACCACCTTTTCCCAATATAAAAGCATTACTTAGGTATTCAACGATTGTGGTGATTCTCCTGCTCTTTTTTTAAACTTTTTTGAAATATCGGGATATTTATACATTTTTTGTCATCTTCGTGACGACGCTTACATTCTCTTCGTGAAAAAAAGACATCATGATGATGTCTTTTCCTGCATAAGATGAAACCAAACGGCTTTCGTTAAGATTGCCTGTTTACTTTACTAATGCAATCACTTCAATTTCTACGAGTGCATCCTTAGGAAGTCTTGCTACTTCCACACACGAACGAGCTGGCTTATGTGTATGGAAATACTCACCGTACACTTCATTTACTTCTGCGAATTGTTCCATATCTTTGATAAAAACTGTTGCTTTCACGACTGTCTCAAAGGAAGCACCTGCTGCTTCAAGTACGGCCTTAAGATTACGGAACACTTGATGAGTTTGTTCTTTCATATCTCCATTTACAAAGTCTCCAGCTGCCGTTAATGGAATCTGTCCGGAGCTGTAAAACATGTTATTGACAATAATCCCTTGAGAGTAAGGTCCAATGGCTGCTGGTGCGTGTTTGGTTTGAACAACTTTTGTCATATCAATCTCTCCCATTCAACTACATGTTTTCAATTCTTAAGCTTTCGAATGAAAAAACTCGTGGAAATTGCCTTCATTGATCTCAATGATCTTCTGCTTCATATCAATGGTTGAAAGCTTTAAAAGCGATACATATTCATCAACGAGACGTTCATCTACGCCTTCATCTTCTAAAAGAACACCGATCCCTGCAACATTTGCATTAAATTCCTCAAGCAAATTCACCATGCCGTTAATGGTTCCGCCAGCTTTCATAAAGTCATCAATGATCAAGACATTGGATCCTTTATCTAAGCTCCGCTTTGCAAGTGACATGGTTTGAATTCGATTAGACGAACCTGACGCGTAGTTAATACTTACAGTTGATCCTTCAGTTACTTTATTATCTTTTCTAACGATCACAACCGGCACATTTAAATAACCCGCAACCGAATAGGCAATAGGAATACCTTTTGTTGCAACAGTCATGACGACATCAATCGCACGATCTGCAAAGATGGTCGCAAATAGCTTACCGATTTTCGCAAGGATTGATGGATTACCCAAAACATCGGTTAAATATAAATAACCGCCAGGAAGTACACGTTCAGGAGTCGATAGAGCTTCTCCGATATCGTTTACCACGTCGTCTGCTTCTTTTAGGTGAATCTTTGGAATATATTTCACTCCGCCAGCAGCACCAGGTACAGTAAGCAACGTGCCTATTCCCTGCTGTTCGAAGGTCTGTTTGATAATCGTTAAGTCTTCACTAATGGAGGACTTCGCAGATTGATATCTTTCTGCAAAAAAAGTTAACGGTACTAGTACGTGCGGGTGGGCTAACAAATAATTTGTTAAGTCCACCAATCTGCCGCTTCGACGAAACTTCATGAACTTACCCCCAGAACCCGAATAATTTATGATAAATATAACTTAATATACGGATTTAATCAAGGGCATTTTGTTCGCCGATCATGCGGACAGCGTATACTTGATCACAAAATCCTCTCAGTCCGTTATATATTCTTTGTACCTTCGATTCATATTGAATCAAGCCAAATACTGTAGGGCCGCTTCCACTCATTAAAACAGCGTCAGCACCGAAACGCTTCATCTGCCTTTTGATCATATCTACTTCTGGATACATCTTTAATGTCACAGATTCTAGAACGTTTCCGAGTGAGCCGCACATCTCTTTATAATCTTTCGCTTCAATCGCTTCAATCATACGCTTTACATTCGGGTGGTCTACTTTGCTTGCGTCATATTGTCTATAGACTTCAGCTGTAGATACCCCAATCACCGGCTTCGCTAAAATTACCCAGCAATGCGGGGGTGTCGCAATATGCTTCAGCTTTTCTCCACGTCCTGTCGCTAGTGCTGTGCCTCCGTGTACACAAAAAGACACATCTGAGCCGATCTCCGCTCCAAGCTCAGCTAGTTCATCTAACGTGAGGTTCAACTTCCACAAGCGATTTAAGCCGCGAAGTGCTGCCGCTGCATCACTGCTGCCTCCAGCTAACCCTGCTGCGACTGGAATTGTTTTTGTGATGACAATGGATACACCTTTTTGAATACCGAACCTTGTTTTAAGTAATTTAGCCGCCTGATAAGCCAAATTACGCTGATCGTCTGGCACGAATCGATTATGAGATGATACACGGATTTCATCCTTGTCCAGCTCCGTCAACTCTAGTCGATCTGCAAGGTCTATTGTTGTCATCACCATCTCCACTTCGTGATATCCATCCGGTCTCTTTCCATGAACATCAAGTGAGAGATTAATTTTTGCCGGTGCTTTTTCTAAAATACGCAAACATTTCACCTACTTCTCCATCTAAACATAAGTATCAATATTGTATCACATTTGATGGATCTGATGAATATAGGCTTTTACGCCGAGCACACTGACTTTTTCATCAAAAAAAGCCAGAGACACCCGAGGTATCCCTGACCGTTTTTCTATCGTTGATTCTCATCCTGAGCCATGTGCTGTTGAGCTAATTCAATGGCACGTTTGACCATATTACCTGCGTCACGCGCACGAATCTCTCCCCAGCCTCCATTTTTGACGGTATCATAAAATCCAAGATCCTTCGCCAGCTCGTATTTGAACTCATCTGACATAATGCCTCGGCGTCTACCCAAACGAAACAGCCCCTTTAGTCGAGAATTCGAATCACTGCCACTGCTTGTGTGGCTTTCTTATTTTGTATCGAATCCTTTCTTTTACCCCTTTCAAAAAATGGACAGACTCCCATTCACATTCAGAAAAAAAGGCAAAACAAAAAGCAGTAAACAAAAAGTTTACTGCCCATTAATAGGCGACTGAGCTAGCGGTATCATCGAACGTTAATTCGACCGTCTCAGTCAGTATATCTGCATAACTATAAGAAACTCTTTCAAACGAATTCTCATCTTGATCTAATTGAATCACAAATACAGAAGGGTACGTTTCAGCTAAAATGCCCGAACGCTCAATTGTTTTACGGCGGCCCCCGTTAGCCTTTAACGTCAAACGTTTACCTAAGTTACCATCAAGCGATCTTTTGATGTCGGACAAAGTCTTCGCCATTGCATCCACCTCACTGAGATAATTATACAACAACGGCCCGTTTTTGTCAAATAAAAATTAAATTATATCAACGAACACGAGCCATTGTCAACAAAATAATTTTGACAAACTTCTACCTTTTCTTCTCCCTATTTTTCTCAATTTCCGGTGAATTATGTATCCTTTTGCAATTTCTTTTTGAACATAAAAAAAACCAGACTGAAATCAGTCGGGTTATGTCGATTCATGATCTCTTTTATATGGCATACCTACCCTTAGAACGCCCTTCGTCTCGATGCCTCCCAGCCCTTTTTCTCTTGTTAAAGTATTTCGGAGCACATCCCACACGTTGATTCTATCTACAAATGGAGTGAAGCTGATCTTCGCAACGATATAGACGGGATCGAGCGCATGGATATTCACACGGGAAGGAGAGCTCGCAAAATTGGCACCTGCTTGGATCAATGATTCGAAATGAGATTGACAGGCACCAGCAAAGATCACAAGCTGATCTAAATGAGGGATCTTCCGTCTGGCTTTTTGAACCGTTTCAACAAAATGACGAGAATGACGATAGGCACCGATATCATGTACGCCGCCCTTTTGCTTGGAATACGCATCATGTCCTGTGATAACCAATATATCTGGTCGATATTGATCAATTAACGAGTCAATCATGCTTGGCATTTTCTTCTCATGGCAATGCACACCGTATACAGGTACACCAATTCGTTCATATACATCCAAGCATTTCTTTAAGTATGAAGCATCTCCATCTAAATGAAGGACCTTTCCAGGCATGTGAAAATACTGCTCCTGATGCTGATATTGTCCAGAAGTATAATACTCCTGTTTTTCCCGCAGCAGCTGATAATCCTGTCTTAGTAAGTCGAGCGATTCATTGATTTTTCTTTCGTCATTTTTCTCTCTAGTCAGCTGTTCCTCTTTTTGAACCTTGACGAGATCTGACAACTTGGCGTCAGCAATCAGCCTCACTTCATTCCCATGCAATATGGCGGTGGCTTCGTGCTGATCGGTCTCATCAATTCGAATGATTCGAAACAAAATATCCATTTGATAGGATGCCCTTGTCACCATATCTCCTATTTGAAATTGCATGCTTTTCACTCCACAATCAGGCTCATATCCTGTTGGTATCGTCTTGCGCTAAATATGTTCGTCTTTCATATGTGCTGTTCTTTCTAGCCTATGCCCGAACAAGCGAAGTGGTGAAAAACAAAAAAAGCCCTTAAGACAGGGCTTCTTGTAAAACATTCGACAAACGGGCAAATTCCTCAATGGATAATGACTCGCCGCGGCGCTTTCCATCAATGTCTGCTGTTTGAAGTGCTTCTTCAATAATTGCTTTATGTTGCTTTCCATCAGGTAAGTTGTTCATGAGATTATTCATCAATGTTTTTCGGCGCTGACCAAAGCTCGCACGAATCAACTGAAAGAAAAACTCATCATTTTCTACTGAGACGGCAGGCGTTTCACGAACGGTCAGCTTGATCACAGCCGAATCAACATTTGGCTGTGGAACGAAAACCGTTTTAGGCACAACCATCACTGTTTTCGCTTCCGTATAGTATTGAACTGCAATAGAAAGCGAATTGTATTCCTTTGATGAAGGGACAGCGGCCATACGATCTGCAACTTCTTTTTGAAGCATGACCACAATCCCTTTCAATGGAAGGTTTTCTTCAAGCAGTTTCATAATAATCGGTGTCGTCACGTAATATGGTAGGTTGGCGACAACCATCACTTCTTTACAGTCAGCAAAATTTTCCTCGATGACCTTTCCCACATCTGCCTTTAATACGTCTTGATGAATGATCGTAACATTATCATATGGAGAAAGTGTATCATTTAAAATGGGCAATAAACGCTGATCGATTTCAAAAGCGGTGACTTTCTTTGCACGCTTAGCGAGCTGCTCGGTCAATGCACCGATACCAGGCCCGATCTCAATCACGCCGGTCTCATCCGTCACCTCTGCATGATCGACAATACGATCGAGTATATTTGTATCAATTAAAAAGTTCTGCCCCAAGCTCTTTTTAAAGGAGAAACCGTATTTCTTCAGTATTTCCTTCGTTCTGATGGGTGTCGCTATATCTTTATTCATCGGCTTCCTCCTGCATGACGGTCTTTAAGGCCGCAATAAAATCATGTTTGGTTATTTGGAACATGTGAAGGCGCTTATGCAGCTGCTTCGCATTGGTATATCCTATATTTAAAAGCACACCTAGTCGTTCACGGCGGCGTTTCGATGATTCGCCTCCGATAAGGCCTGCGTCAAATAAATCATCTAATGTAATGTCACTTTCTGTTACTTCCATTTCCTCATGGACATGGGCAAGGCATTCTCGAATACTGTCCAAGGAAGCATGCTCGACACCAATTCCTTTATCTCGCTTCGCCTTCGCAAGATGTTTTGGCAAAAATGCGTGCTTACAGCCAGGAACCGCTTCTGCGATGGTTTTACGGATCTTCTCCCCAGGGAAATCAGGATCAGTTAAAATAATGACCCCTCTCGTCTCCTGAGCAAGACGTACTTGTTGAATAACTGTATCGCCAATGGCTGATCCGTTTGTTTCGATCGTATCTGCATCAACTGCCATCTTCACTCTCGCAGTGTCGTCACGACCTTCCACCACAATGATTTCTTTGATTTTCATGTATTCCTCCGCTTGCAAAAACAAAAAACATTTTTTGGTTAAAAAACGAAACCTTTCATGTTGTTTTTGCGTCTAATTAATTAGAAAACAGTGCTTCTATTATAACCAAAAAAACAGAGGGTGCGCAAAGCCCTCTGTTCATATAAATGATTTGATGTGTTTATTTGAGTACTCTAATTTTCACTCGTTTATTTCCCCATTGATAAGCTGCCGACTTATTTGGGACGAACACATCAATTTTGTTCCCTTTTATAGCAGATCCAGTGTCTGATGCAACGGCATATCCATAGCCTTCCACATACACTTTAGAGCCTAGCGGAATGACACTCGGATCAACTGCTATGACCTTTGCACCTGGATTTGATTTTAAATTATAGCCTGTTGACGTTCTGCCCGTACATCCAGCACAGCTCGCTGTATAGGCTGTCGACGCCACATAAAATTCTTTTCCTGACGATTCATTGCTTCTTGAAACGGCAGGTGTCGCTTTAGGCTCTTTTTGGGACTCTTGTGTACCAATGGCCACTAAACGATCCTTGCTATCTTTTTCAGTCACTTCTTTAATTAATTCTTTAGACACCACTTTGCCGTTTTCTTTCACAATGGCATAGTGCTTCTTCAATTTACCTTCTTCACCTTTTTTAAGCACCTTCTCTTTTCCTTTTTCAAGAGAACGATCCTTTTTATGTTTGGTATCAAAAGCAATTCTCTCTTCCACTACATCGGTGACTTTTTCCACCCGAGTGATCTGAATATCTGCGCTTTTTTTAGTTATATGACTATGTAACGCAGGTTTGATCTTATCGTGCTTCTTGAGCTTCAGCTCTTGCTGCTTTAAAAAGTCAGCGACCGTAGTCGAAGTGGTCCACACTTTTTTCTCTTTTCCTCCATCATTTACGCTGACCTCGAAGGCCTGCTGAACCACAAGATCCATATCTTTTTTAATCTTGTCATTCTTTCCTGGAGTTACTTGATCGTGCTTCCCAATATCTATCTTCTCATTCTTCAATAATGCTCCAACCGTCTGATCTGTTGTCCATATCGTTTTCTCTTTCCCATCTAGGGTCAGATGAACCGGTATAGCCGCATCATACACAATGTTCATGTTGTCTTCAATCTTTGTATTTAGACTTGGAGAGATATGATCCTCCGCCTTGGTCTTTATTCCAAGGTCTGAAAGCAGCTGTGCTACTGTCTCTTCATGTGTACGAATTGTCTTCTCTTTACCATTGATTGAAATGGTAATAGACTGCTTAGTGAGCTCATGCGCACCGTAAGCCGTCCCAGTTCCAGCTAAAAGCAAGCAAACAACTAGTAATAAAACCTTGCCTTTTCCTAGCTTTACAGAAAACAGATTTTTCATTTTTTGTACGATGAAAAACGCCTCCTTCTCCTCGGAGAGATTATATAGAGTATCTCAAAACCTGTCAACCCTTCCACCCACTGTACAAAAATGCTCGATTGCACCCCTATTATGGGAGTTTAATGGAAGGAAGGGAAGAAAGACTTATCGACAACTTATCCTATGAAGAGGCGTAAACGTGTAGAACATTTTCGTTATGTTTCACAAATGGACAAGCTTAAACATGGATTGACATCATATACTGTCAGTTTATACCGAAAACTTTTTTTGCATTTTTTGTGGTCAATTCAGCAAGCTCTTCAAAGCTTATTTCTCGTAACTCCGCAATCTGTTCTGCGATATATTTCACATAACTCGGCTCGTTACGTTTCCCTCTAAATGGCGCTGGCGTTAAGTATGGGCAGTCTGTTTCAATTAAAAGTCGGTCACTTGGTATGTCCTTGACAACTTCCTTCGGTTTTTTTGCATTTTTAAAAGTCACGGGTCCACCGAATGAAATATAAAAGTTCATATCCATACACGCTTTCGCGATTTCTAGGCTGCCAGTAAAGCAATGCATAATCCCACCAACTTCAGCCGCTCCCTCTTCCTTTAAGATCGTCACGACATCTTCCGTTGCGTCACGATTATGAATAATGATCGGAAGATTCACTTCCTTCGCAAGAGCAATTTGACGTCTAAAGACTTCTTTTTGCACATCTTTTGGCGACTTGTCCCAATAGTAATCCAGACCCATTTCTCCAATTGCAACGACTTTCTCATGTTGAGATAATTCTTTGATCCACAGCAAATCCTCATCTGTCATATCAATGGCATCAACTGGGTGCCAGCCAATGGCTGCATAGATGAAATCATACTCTTCAATTAATTCCATTGCTCTCGTAATTGTCGGGCGGTCAAACCCTACCACCACGATTTTTTCGACTTTTTCACTCTTCGCTCTTTCGATCACCTGCTCTAAGTCTTCATTATATTGTTCCGCATTTAAGTGGGCATGTGTATCAAATAACATCGTTGATTGCTCCTTTCGACAATTCTTCCAAAAAACAAAAGGTGTTCGACGAAATGTTACACGTGGAACACCTTTGTTGATTTATAAAATTTTTGTTCCATTTGCTAGAGATTGATCCACTTCAAGAACCTGCAACTTCCCGCCAGTTTCTCCAGTTAAAATCATTCCCTGGGAAATTTCCCCTCTAAGTTTAACTGGTGTGAGATTCGCTACACAGACAAGCTTCTTCCCTACTAATTCCTCAGGTTGATAATGCTTGGCTATCCCTGAAACAATTTGTCTCTTTTCAAATCCAAAATCAAGCTGCAACTTTAGAAGACGATCTGCTTTTTTCACTGGGGCTGCTTCCAGCACCTGTGCAACTCGAAGATCAACTTTTGAGAAATCATCAAATGCAATTTCTGCTCCCAGCTCAGGTAATTCTGTTTCTTCTATTTCTACTTTCTCTTCTTCTACCTTTGGTGCACTTCCCTGCATTTTCTCTTTAATATATGCTACTTCTTCTTCAACCTCTAAACGCGGGAACAAAGGTTCTCCTTTTTGTACCGTCGCTTGTTGAATCGCACCGAAAGATAGAATGCTATCCCAGCTTTTAAGCTTCTCTTCTTCAATGCCAAGCTGGAAGAAGATTTTCTCAGGTGTTTTCGTTAGGAAAGGCGTTAAGAGTACTGCTGTGATGCGCAATGATTCTGCTAAATGATACATAACAGAATGCAGCTCTTTTCGTTTTGTTTCGTCCTTTGCCAGCACCCATGGAGCTGTCTGATCAATGTATTTATTGGTTCTGCTGATTAATGTCCAAACATTTGAGAGAGCCACCGAGAATTCAAGGTTTTCCATCGCTTCTTCATAGGCTTTGACTGTTTGCTCCGCTACTGCTTTAAGCTCCTCATCAAACTCATTAACTGGACCCTTATAGCTGCTTAATGTCCCGTCAAAATATTTTTGTACCATCGCAACTGTACGGTTAAGCAAGTTACCTAAATCATTGGCAAGATCATAGTTTACACGTTCCACAAATCCTTCTGGTGTAAACACACCATCCGCACCAAAAGGTACTTCACGAAGGAGATAATAACGAAGGGCATCAAGACCGTAGCGATCAATTAATGTGACCGGATCTACTACGTTCCCTTTTGATTTAGACATCTTGCCATCTTTCATCAACAGCCAGCCGTGTGCGAAAATTTGTTTCGGCAGCGGCAGATCAAGTGCCATCAGCATAATTGGCCAATAAATCGTATGGAAACGAACAATTTCTTTCCCTACGAGATGCACGTTGGCGGGCCAATATTTTTTATATTTTTCATCCTGATCAGTTCCGTAACCAATCGCAGTTAAATAGTTGAACAACGCATCAATCCATACATAAATGACGTGCTTTGGATTGTTTGGAACTTTAATTCCCCAATCAAAGGTTGTTCTTGATACAGCCAAATCCTCTAAACCTGGTTTAATGAAGTTATTGATCATTTCATTCTTTCTTGATTCAGGCTGAATGAACGTTGGATTCTTTTCGTAATAGTCTAGTAAACGATCCGCATACTTACTCATACGGAAGAAATATGATTCCTCTTTAATTAATTCGACAGGATGTCCGCTGTCAGGGCTTTTTCCGCCAGTGACCTCTCCCTTTTCATTCCGCTCAACATCCACAAGCTGTGTTTCCGTATAGAATGTCTCATCCGGAATACTGTACCAGCCTTCATATTGATCTAAATAAATATCGCCTTGATCAAGCAGCTTTTGAAATACTTGCTCAATGATTTTCGTATGTCTTTTTTCTGTTGTACGGATGAAATCATCATTGGAAATGTCGAGTTTCTTCCATAGTGATTGAATGTCTGCTACGACCGGATCTAAATACTCGATCGGTGTGATGTTTTGTTCTTCAGCTTTTTGCTGAATTTTTTGTCCGTGCTCATCAGTACCCGTTAAATACATCACATCATAGCCTTGAAGACGTTTATAACGAGCCATAGCATCCCCTGCTACTGTCGTATAAGCATGTCCAATATGTAATTTTCCGCTCGGATAGTAAATAGGTGTTGTCAGATAGAACGTTTTTTTCTTTTCCGGCATGTTGGAACCTCCTGCGTGTGTGTAAATGTCAAAAACTCCCGCCCAATGGACGAGAGCGGTTATTATCATTACATGAAAATGTGTTAGATCCATTTATTAAATTTTGCACTTGTGCTTTCTCTATGATACCATCTTAGCCTTTAAGATCAAGCATATATACATAGAACAAGATGAAATGATCGAAAAAGATGAGTTTTTCGAAAAAAACGACAAACCTGTCGACATTTTGTCGAATATTGTCGTAAGAAATCTATTTCCAGATTTACAATTGTCTAATTTAGGGCAAAAGTCTTGTTAATCTGAACTCGTCATTTCTCATATTTTCATAGAAAAAAACCGAAAAATCCTTATAAACCAGTAGTTTCAAGGTCTTTTGACTTTAAGAGTCATATTTTACAAACAATAGTAAACAAAATGATTGACGATTTATGGAAACCTTGTTATGCTATGAATGTAAGGAATTTGTCGAATAATGACGAAGATAATATTATATTAAGAATAAGAACTCTTTGGGAGGAGAATGAAGATGAAATCTACAGGTATTGTACGTAAAGTTGACGAATTAGGACGCGTGGTGATTCCAATCGAACTTCGCCGTACTCTAGGAATCGCTGAAAAAGACGCTTTGGAAATTTATGTTGATGATGAAAAAATTATCCTAAAAAAATATAAACCAAACATGACTTGCCAAGTTACAGGTGAAGTATCAGACGATAACCTTAAACTTGCTAATGGTAAATTAGTTCTTAGCCGTGAAGGTGCAGAGCAAATCATTAACGAAATCCAAAACCAACTTCAATCACAAAAATAAGTTTGATATAAAAAAGGTTCTTGCACCGTTTGCAAGAACCTTTCTTTATTGTTCAATATGATAAGCATCGTATATGGTGCGTTTTGGCACATCACGTTCGACGGCTGTACGCTTAATGGCTTCCTTCGACGTTAATCCTTGTTCTATGTAATGGATCACGTGTTCTTTTTCTGATAAGGGCTTCCACCAGGCTTCTTCATTTAGCTCTTCTTCATCTTGATCGTTCCCTTGTACGACAAGACAGAATTCACCTCGGATTTGATTCTCTGCCGCCCATGTCAGCACAGACTCTAAATCTCCACGAACAAACTCTTCAAATTTTTTCGTCAGTTCTCTCGTAATGGCAATTTTCCGGTTGCCCCACACTTCCTTCATCAAAGTCAGCGTTTCTTTTAACCGATGGGGCGCTTCATAGAAAATGATTGTTTCTTGACGCTTCTTCAAAGTTTCAAGCTGTTTTTTCTTTTCTTTTTTTTGTCGGTCGAGAAATCCATAAAAGAAAAATGGCTGCGGTGTAATCCCTGATGCAATGAGTGCTGTAAGTGCAGCATTTGCTCCAGGTAATGGAACGACATAACCGCCGATATTCGTAAAGTCTCGGACCACTTCAGCACCTGGATCAGAAATTGTCGGTAAACCAGCATCGCTCACGAGTGCGATGTTTTTTCCTTCTTTTAACCATTCGATCAACTTGTGACCGCTGCTGTCCTTGTTATGCTCATGATAACTCGTTAATGGCGTATCAATTTCATAAACATGGCAGAGTTTTTTCGTTTGTCTTGTATCCTCTGCGGCAATATAGTCTACATCTTTTAATGTTTGTATGGCTCGAAACGTCATATCTTCTAAATTGCCAATTGGGGTTGGGACGAGATATAGAATACCCATATCTGATTGATCATCAAAGCTTTTCTGTGTTTTCATGTGCCGCCTCCTTTTCAATACGCATTTCTTCTATATAAAGATCTTTCTTTTTCCGTGTCCACGTTTT
Organism: Bacillus sp. SIMBA_005; assembly: GCF_046535585.1. Classification (NCBI taxonomy): domain Bacteria; kingdom Bacillati; phylum Bacillota; class Bacilli; order Caryophanales; family Bacillaceae; genus Bacillus; species Bacillus sp. SIMBA_005. Next base: position 46,928 of record NZ_JAWRWI010000014.1, read on the forward strand.
GAAACGATATTCTTGCTGCATGGCTTCTCTTTTGGTTGCAAAACATTCATGATAATACAGCTCAACTGGCCGTCTTGCTCTTGTATACTTTGCTCCCTTTCCACTATTGTGGGTCGTCAGTCTTTTTTGTAAATCATTTGTATAACCTGCATATAGGCTGCCGTCTGCACATTTCAATACATAGAAATAATGATTATGCTTCTCCATACAGTATCGTCCTGATTTCCTCAGTATACTCTTGATCATCTCCATAAACAAAAAGAGGCGGGAGAATTTTCAGATCTGGTTTTCCATCTTTTATCCCCTCTACTAAGATGGTATTGGCTTCTTTCCCCTGTTTGGGATAAACAAATTGAATTCGTTTTGGCTCAATTCGGTACTTCTTCATCAATTCCACAATCTCAAGCAGTCGTCCCGGCCGATGAACCATCGCCAGTTTCCCTCCTTGCTTCAGCAGCGTGGAAGAAACACGAATGACATCTTCTAATGTACAATGGATTTCATGCCGAGCAATGGCCAAGTATTCATTCTCATTGATTTCTTCTTTAGAAGGTGTCTTAAAATATGGTGGATTACATGTGATGACATCTACTTTGTGATTGCCGCAGCGTGCTGGCATATCATTTAGATCACCATGAATCAGTTCTATCTGCTTTTCAAGTTGATTATACGCCACACTTCTTTTTGCCATATCAAACAACCGTTCTTGAATTTCGACCCCAGTAATGGAGGCCTTAGATCGAGTCGAAAGCAGCAATGGCACAATACCATTTCCCGTGCAAAGATCAATGATCTCTCCTTTTTGGATGGGCACATACGCAAATTTTGCTAATAACACTGCGTCCAATGAAAAGGCGAAAACCGTTTTACTTTGAATAATTTTCATATCTTCGGCGAGCAAATAATCTAATCGTTCATCTTCTCTTAACGAAACCATGATGTATCCTTTCTTTTCCTGTGAAAAAGGCTTCCGATTCAGCGGAAGCCTTTTCTCATTTTTTATTTAAAAATGACAGACAGAACAAACAGTCTCCCTCTTTACGTATGCTCCCATAATGTACATTGCAAATATGGAAGCCCTCCTGATATAACCGAGCCAGGTTATCATGACCTTCTCCTATATCAGAATGACCTGGTTTCTGAGCAGAATCATTCTCTGTCTCAGACGATTTGTCCCGATCGGACTGATCCAGACGTTCACGCAAGTGCTGATTCTCCATCTGAAGCTGATGATTTTCTTCAATCACTTCACCGATATGATTTTTCAAATCACCTAACTGGCGATAAAGAGAACCGATTTGTTCTTCTAAATTGATCACCGTATCAAATAGTTCCTTTTTATCCAAGGTGGCACACCTCGTTACTCAGTTGTTTGTGCAGATACAACGCCTTCTTGTAATAATTCTTCCCAAGTATATTCTACCACTTTTTCTTGCCCGGTTAATTCAACTTGCAAAATTCGTTCTAAAATGTTGAGCCCTACTACCTTTGCAGAGCCACTAGATGTCTGAATCGTTTCACCGATATCCGGCAATTGTTCTTTCGCTGTTTCATACTCATCATTCTCATATTTCAAGCAGCACATCAAACGACCGCAAAGCCCTGAAATCTTTGTGGGATTTAGCGACAAGTTTTGATCTTTTGCCATCTTAATGGATACTGGTTCAAAATCTCCTAAGAATGTCGAACAGCAAAGCATTCTCCCGCAAGGTCCTATGCCACCCAGCATTTTTGCCTCGTCTCTTACACCAATCTGGCGAAGTTCAATTCTCGTTTTGAAGATCGATGCAAGATCCTTCACTAGCTCACGGAAATCTACTCTTCCATCCGCTGTGAAGTAGAAAATGACCTTATTTCGGTCAAATGTAAATTCAACATCAACCAGCTTCATTTCAAGACCGTGTTCACTTACCTTCTGAAGACATGTATCAAAGGCTGTCATCGCTGCTTCTTTGTTTTCCTCAACGATGAGCCGGTCTCGTTCGTCTGCTACACGAATTACCTTACGCAGAGGAAGAACAACATCGTGTTCATCTACTTTTTTATTAGCGATGACCACTTGTCCGTACTCAACTCCTCTAACCGTCTCTACAATGACACAACTATCATTTTCTATATGAAATCCATTTGGATCGAAATAATAGATTTTGCCCGCTTTTTTAAAGCGAACACCAATTACGTTGTACAAGCTTATCCCTCCTGCAACATCAACACCAATTGCTCCATCAGCCCTTGGGCATTCACGTTGGATTGAAGTCTTTTTTTCGCTTCTAATACAGCAAGGATCTGGTTCGTCACCATCTGCTGTGTGGAATGCAGCGCGTGCTGCTTCATTGTCTGGAATAAGTCTTGATAAATGACTTTATCTTCATTTCCTATTTGAATCGACAATACATCACGATATATAAATAAAAGCATATCCAGACCTGTTTCTTGAAGGTCTTTCTCTTTGAAAAAAGGCATCCATTGATCCTGTATATAAAAAAATGCATGTTCTTTTCGCTGGTGTAAGACTTCATACAATTTTATCACTTTCGCTCTAGACTCTGCAAACTGATCATTTCGACTTAATTCGAGTGCTTCTGCTAAATTGTTGGTTAAATTCGACAAAAGCCTTGCAAGATGCTGAGGTACGCCTTCTTGTAATAGCTGCTGCTCCAAGGATTGTGGCTGCAGCGGCTGAAAACTGAGCATCTGACATCTTGAAATAATCGTATCCAGCATTTTATGCGATTGCTCCGTGATTAAAATTGCCATCGTTTCCCGGTTAGGCTCCTCTAGGAACTTCAATAAACTGTTCGCGGCATTGACCGTCATTTTGTCCGCATGAAGAATGATATACATTTTTCGGTGAGATTCCACACCTGCTTTTGTAAATTCCTCTTGCAATGCCTGTACTTGCGCTTTCTTAATTGATTGACCATCAGGCTGCACGAGATGTAAATCGGGATGGTTTCCTGATTCAATCCTCTTGCAGTTTTGACAGGATTCACACGGTTTCACTCCTGATTTCAAGCAAAAAAAGCTCTTTGCCAAAAGCATCGCAGCATCCTGCTTACCGGTACCTTTTTTTCCTTCAAATAAGTAAGCATGCGCAAGTCGGTCTTTATCAATACTATTAAAAATCAGCCGCATGACGCGCGGCTGCAAATCATTCATGTCATCCCAGCTAATTGCCATGTTATCACTCTCTATGTGTAAAGGTTAATCAATAAACCTTTTATTTCTCCAATACGTTCAAGCAAATCAATAGATGGCTTCTCTTGGTCCATCATATCCTCTGTTAATTCAATCAGCTTTTCATCTAATGCTTTGACTAAAGCGAGTGTACGCGTGTTGCCATAAATGTCAAAGCTTCTTGATGTTTCTATATTTAATCCATTATCGACTGTCTCTTTCACAAAGCGCTTCACAAGACCTTTAAACCTAGCCAAGTCCTTTAAGTTTCGTGACTTTGTCAGCTTTTTACCGAACACTTCGATATCACTTAGCATAACCGTCAGCTGCTCTAAGCGCATTTTGCCGCTTTGCGTCTCCATCGATGCTTTAAAGGAGGCAGATGTTTGGCTTCCTTTAATGCCTTGGAGTTCACGCTTTTCTAAAAGCAGCCGCATATCTTGATTAATTTTCACAGCAACCCATCCTTAGAATTGATGAAATTGTTCAACTGGCAGAATAAAGACAGTAGCTCCACCAACTTCAACCTCAACAGGGTATGGTACATATGAATCTGCGTTACCACCCATTGGAGATACAGGTGCAATCATTTGATCACGTTTACGGCAATTTTCTTTTATAAGCTGTAACGCTTTATCCACTCGGACATCATCACAACCAATGATAAAAGTCGTGTTTCCAGACTTTAAAAACCCACCAGTTGAAGCTAATTTTGTCACGCCGAATTGATGTTCAGTCAATATTTTCAACAACTTGCTGCTATCTTGGTCCTGTACAACGGCAACAATTAATTTCATTTGATTGGCCTCCTTTGTTTTAGGCACAGGTGACATGCCGATGTCTTCCTCTATATTATAACAACGATTGGGAATGAGGTCATATTTGATTTTTCTTTAATGTGTCCTGAATCACTCGAAGTACTTCTTCATAGACATCCTGCATCGGCTGAGAAGCATCCACAACGCGGAATCGTTCTGGTGATTGCGCAATAAGCAGTTCATAGCCTTCTCTAACCAACTGGTGGAAATTCAGCGTCTCCATGTCTAATCGGTTCTTTTCTCTTCCTTGATTGGCGTGAATTCGCTTTAGCCCTTCCTCAGGTGTAATGGAAAAGTAAATCGTCATTTGCGGCATCGTGCCATCAATAGCAAAGTCGTTAATTGATCTGACTTGGTCAATTCCAAGTCCTCTCGCATAGCCTTGATAAGCAAGAGAGCTATCAACAAAACGATCACATAAGACAGTCTCTCCGCGCTGCAATGCCGGTTCTACCTTTTCAGCCAAATGCTGCCTTCTTGCTGCTGCATACAGCAATGCCTCTGTTTTCGCATCCATTTTTGTATTTTTTTCATTTAAAATAACTTCACGGATCTGCTCAGCAATGTCAATGCCGCCCGGCTCGCGTGTCGCCATCACTGCATATCCTTGACGTTCCATTTCTTCGTACACTTTTCGTATCACTGTCGTTTTTCCGGCGCCCTCTGGCCCTTCAAACGTAATAAACATACCGCTCATAGTGTCTCCTCTTCTATATAAACATATAATTTTCTCTGATGAATGACCTGACTTGCTTGAATATGAACCTCGTGACCAAGCAAACGGCTTAACGCCTCAATTTGTTCTATTTCAATGCGCTCTCCCTTAATCATCAAAGGAATACCAGGTGGATAGGGAATAATGGATTCTGCACTCACCCGGTCTGCTGCTTGTTCAAATGGGACAGCCTCTATGTCTTGATTTAGTATATCAGTCTCAATAGATACCGTTTCATTTTGGATATGTTTTTTCCCTTTGAGCAATGAATCACTTTGCTTAAGAGCCTGCTCGATCCGCTTGAAAGGAACGTTTTTCCTCTGTTCTAAGCTAAGTACAAGTAAAACTTGATGTTCGTCCGCAAGCTCTGGATGAACATCCACTGATTCAAGCACCTGTTTTAGTTCGTAACCAGTCAGTCCTTTTGTTGATCGAATGACGCATTTTAAAGGATCGGAATATAGCGAGTCAGGTTCTACCACTTCAAGATAGGTCAAACGGCTGAACTGATCTTTCAGCTCTGTCAGTTCTTTCATAATGACATCCAATGTCGCTTTTCCTTTGATCTCCTCAACATAAGCTCTTGCTACATCTAATGAGGCCATAATTGGATAAGAGGGCGAACTACTTTGAAGCATCGTCAGCAAGGTTTTCAAACGCTTCGCATCGATTCGATCCCCTTGAAGATGAAGATAGGAACCCATCGTCATTGCCGGAAGGGTTTTATGTGCTGATTGTACCACCACGTCCGCTCCATAGGAAAGAGCCGATGGAGGAAAGCCGCCGCCTAATACAAAATGAGCACCATGTGCCTCATCAACCAAAACAATCATACCTGCTTCATGACACATGTGAATTAGCTTTGATAAATCAGCTGCATGTCCGTAGTAATTCGGATAAATCAAAACGATTACCCGGCAATGAGGATGTCTTGCTATGGCTTTTCTCACTGTATCATCCGTCACATGTGTTGGAACGTGCAAGTGTGCGTCTATCTCAGCGTCTATCAAAATAGGCGTTGCCCCTGCCAGCTCGATCGCATGGAAGACAGACTTATGGCAATTACGCTGGACAAAAATCTCGTCTCCCGTGCGGCATGCTGTCATCACCATCGCCAAATTTCCGACTGTTGTGCCATTCACAAGGAAGAAACTTTGATCTGAACCATATAGCTTAGTCAATAAATGTTCTGCCTCTTGGATGACCCCAGTCGGATGATGAAGATCATCAAGACCTTCAAGCTCCGTCACATCCAGTTGAAGGATGGAAGCATAGTGAGACCGTGCCTCATCAAAAAAGACATCTCCATTGTGATGTCCTGGAACGTGAAAAGAATAAGGCTTCTTTTCCGCATGCTGTGCTAATGCTGTATATAAAGGTGTTCTCAAACAAATCGACCCTTTTCACTTTAACGATATCTTAATTCTATTATAACGTTCAAACAAGTGAACCGAAAGATGGTTTCTCATTCCTTTATTGGATTCGCCAACTGCTGCTCTGCCTCATACATACTGCTTTTCAATTGAGCCCGCTCTTGGCTTCCATGTTCTTTCACCTGTAACGTTTCCTGTAATGTTTCAGCTAATTGACGTTGAACCTTTTTCAACGTATCTATAGGGGCTAAAGATGCCTCTTCAAGAATCTGCCCCTGCTGTTTCGATACATTTTCATATGTTTTTTGGATTCGGTTCTCAAGAGCTGAATTGGCCCGCTGCTGAATATGCGTTAATGCAATCGACATTTGGTTGATCCATAGAGGAATAGATGCTGAAACAGTTGATTGAATGTGATTGGCCAATGTATGATTCGTATGCTGGATCATCCGAATTTGAGCATTACATTGCAATGCAATTTGCCGGCTTAACAGCAAATCATACTTTCGTTCCTTTAGTCTCTCCACATACTCTTCTTCATTGACTTCTTGACTCATCAATTGCTCCTCTATTGCCCGTTCAACAGAAAGTTGCGTTTCTGAAAGAGGCTGCTGCTCTATCGTTGACATTTTCGCTTCAACCGCGGCAACCTGCATCGTCATCTCTTGAAAATAAGTTTGATTTTCTTCAAATAAACGCTCTAATAACATATGGTCCGAGATTAATACGCCTCTTGCATAACGAAGCCTTGCTGACAATCTCTCGATCTGTGATTTTGCATGTTGAAAACGTGATATGATCTCCTGAGTAGATCGCTTATCTCGTTGAAACCATTTCAAAAAAATGCCCTGTTTCTTTGGCACTAAATCCTCAGGCTCCACTACATGCAACTGCTGCAAAAAGGCCTCCAGCACGTCTCCTATTTGATCGATATCTTTTTTCTCAACATATTTCATCATCTGTTGTGATTGTTCCAATAGTCGTTCCTGCACACGTGTACCATAGAAAAGGAGCTTTTGCGGATTGTCAGGGATCTGCTGAGCTCGCTGCACGGCTTCTTTTTTTTCTTCATCAGATAAGGTATCAAACACCCGAAACTGAAGATCTGTATTGGAGGTAGGCGGTGTTATGGCGTGATCTTCCGGTTTCATCGAGTGTTGACTCCTTTCATCTATTTCTTTATCATTTTATCAGCTACTTCAAGCTCAATATGAAGAGCTTCTATATCTCTTCCTAACACTTGCTGCAAATCATTCGTCAATTGCTTTTGCAGCTCTGTCAATGTCACTCGGGTTTGGCTCAATGTCATTTCCAGCTCATGACTACGATTAGGTTGATTATATAAGAGTGCATATTTCTCAGTTAGTTCAACGACAGAATCCAAGCTTTCAAAATAAAAACGCTGTGCATCATAAAATCGATTAGGCTCTTTTTTTGTTATTGTATAGATTCGTCGTGCAAGCCGAAAAACTTCATAATTATGTTTGATTGTTTGTACGTTTTTCACAGCAAATAAAGCTTTTTTTAAACGCACAAGCTTTTGCCCTGCTTCTTTTAAATGCTGTTTGATATATACATAATCACTACGAGACAGTCCGTGTTTCTTTAAAAACAATTGGAAAGCAGTCCATCTGCTCCCTACAAACATCACACCCCACCCAATCATCGCATACAGTATCGATAATCCAGCATGATGATGGAAAACCCCTATACTGACGGTTAAAATCACAAGCGAAAAAAAAGTAGAGAGGATGGCCCATATAAATGTATAAAAGATTGATTTCATGTTTATCGACTCCTATGAATAATCAGGCTCTCTGTTTATCTTATTATGAATTACGGATGATGTCCAAACTAAGTTCCAAAAAACAAGCCCAATCCTTCATAGCTCATAAAAAAAGACCATCTAGTGGTCTATGAATACAAAGGCGGCGTATGAAGATTTTTGAGCTTTCTCACATAATCGGAATAGCTAGGATCCGAGGTCGATGTAGAAATTAACTTTCGCTCACAGTCTCGGCACAAAAACTGATGATATAAATAAATTCCCTTTGTCTTGTTCTCTTCACAAATCAAACAAATCGCTTCTCGCTCTTTTTTGTCCATTGTGACACCTCCACTTATAGCTTCAGTATGCCCTAGCGCTTTCAATTGTATACAAAATTAAGAATGTTTTAGATGGTAGTTTAGTATATGTATCCATGTCAGATCGGGTGTTTGTTCCTTTTCTTAAAAAACAAAAAAGACCAGTTCCTAATGGAACTGATCCTTAGACAAGCTTGGCGGCGTCCTACTCTCACAGGGGGAGACCCCCAACTACCATCGGCGCTGAAGA
>NZ_JAWRWI010000015.1:0-24205 GCF_046535585.1 Bacillus sp. SIMBA_005
TTATTTCGGATCACAACGATCCGTTTTCAAACTTGAAGGTGTTTTTTATTTGTCTCATCTTATGGGGTCAGTCCCCTAGGAACTGGGCTGTTTTTATTATTGGCCTGTTGTGCTGGAAGGATTAGTTGTATCACTTGATCCTGTTTCAGTCGAAGATTCAGCAGGAAGCTTTAAATGCGTCCGTAATTCATTTTGTACGTTAGCTAGATTGGTTTGATCTGGCTCAAAGTAATACGTTCGATTTGGTCCTAAATAAAGATCTGACCCTTTAATAGAAAGTGTTTCTGTGTCGTCTCCCTTAAACCCGCCGTAGATTTGCTGAAGCGCTAGACCTTCTGTGATACGGAAGTTGGTTGAAATGTGATCACTGACTTCTTTGGCGATATTATCGACGTTCGCAATGTTATTTGGCTTCGACATTTGATCAATCATTGCACGTAAAATTTGTTTCTGACGATCATTACGTCCAAAATCACCTCGTGGATCTTGTTTTCTCATCCGTGCGTAAGCAAGTGCTTCTTCCCCGTTTAAATGCATATTGCCTTTTTTGAAATAAATCTTTTTCGATTTTTTCACATCACTTTTTTCATTGAAGTCAAATGGAACATCGATATCAATTCCACCGACTTCATCAATGACATCCTTGAATCCGTCAAAATCAACGGTCGCATATTTATCAATCGGAATATTCAAGAATTGTTCGACAGTTTCGATCGTTTCGTCTTTACCGCCTTTAGCATATGCTGCATTGATCTTTTCTTTACTTCCTGTCGTGTCACTTGCAAGCTGTACGCGTGTGTCACGAGGGATACTAACCATTTTCATCGTTTTGTCTTGAGGGTTAATTGTTGCGACAATAAGTGAATCTGAACGGCCATGATCACCATCTGTGGCATAATCCTCAATTCCGACAAATAGCACAGAGAAGGGCTTCTTTTTAATATCAATGACCGCATCACGAAGCTTCGATTTCTCTCCGCGGTCTAGTTCATCATATGTTTTGTCAGCAGCTTGAAGTGTATTGACTATTTTATAGACTGCAAATCCGCCCATGCAGATGATAAGAAGCAAAAATAAGACCAGGATACGTTTGAAAATTTTCTTCTTCTTACTCTTTTTCTTTCGTACACGCACTTTTACTCGTTGTGCCATTCATCTGTCTCCTTTATCGGACCAATGTCCTTTTCTAAATAAATCAGTTCGCCTTCTTTTGTAACACTTTTTCCATTTGTCAGCTCAGTCATCCATTCGATGAATTGCTCTGTTTGTGTTTCTTCTACATATGTCTCAAAAATAACATCTTCTGTATAATGAATTTCTTTTAGCTGAAAAGATGAGGCTCTAAGCTCATTCTCTACCTTTCCAAGCCATGTATAATCTATTGTTGTGTGCATCGTACGCATTAAACAGCGCTCTACCATTCCAACATGGTTGATGGCTTCTGATACAGATTTTCCGTAGGCACGAATCAAACCACCGGCGCCTAGCTTAATACCGCCGAAATAACGAGTGACTACTACGACTGTATCTTTCAGCTTCCGTTTTTTTAACACTTCAAGCATTGGCACACCTGCTGTACCACTTGGTTCACCATCATCATTCGCTTTTTGAATCAGGTCATGTTCTCCAATGAGATAGGCAGAACAATTATGTGTGGCATTCCAATGTTGTTTTTTAATGGATTGTATAAATGCTTGTGCTTCTTCTTCTGAGACAGCACGCTGTATATGACAAATAAAACGTGATTTTTCAATGACGATCTCATGCTCGCCACGGCTTTTTACTGTAAGATAGCGATTCAGCAAAAGACATACCCTCCTGAAAAGCAAATTGTAAGACTAGAGAAAATTTGCATTGGTTTTAGAATTTTACAGCGTATTTTGTTATGATGATAGGGGTAGAAAAAGGGTCGTCATAAAAACTTCATGATTTATACGCATTCTTTCATTATAATTCGACATAAAATGCAGATCAATGACATTTATAATAAAAAAAGATGACATCACTGTTACGGGAGGGAAAAGCCATGACAACACCTAAAATGGATCCGAAATTATTGGATTCAATCATCATGAAAATGCTAAGTACAGTTGATGGCAGCAAGGACGAAGTATTTAGGATAGGCGAACAGTCCCGTCAACAATATGAAAGCCTTGTAGAAGAGCTGAAGCAAATCAAACAGCAAGTAAACGAAGTAATTGATTTTGGGGATAAACTAGAAGTCCATACGAGACATGCTAGAAATCGTTTATCTGAGGTCAGCAGAAACTTCAACAAATTTAGCGAAGAAGAAATACGGGAGGCCTACGAAAAAGCACATAATCTGCAAGTGGAACTCACCATGATCCAGCAGCGCGAAAAGCAGCTGAGAGAAAGAAGAGACGATCTGGAAAGGCGATTGTTAAGCCTGCAAGACGTCATTGAACGCTCTGAAACGCTTGTGAGCCAGATCACAGTGGTTCTCAACTATCTCAATCAGGACTTACGCCAAGTTGGCGTGTTACTTGAAGATGCTCAAGCAAAACAAGATTTTGGACTTAGAATTATTGAAGCCCAAGAAGAAGAACGTAAAAGGGTATCCCGTGAAATTCATGACGGTCCGGCACAGATGCTGGCAAACGTGATGATGCGCTCTGAATTAATTGAACGGATTTTCAGAGATCGTGGGACAGAAGAAGGCTTTAAAGAAATTAGAAGTCTCAGACAGAATGTGCGAAATGCTCTGTACGAAGTGAGAAGAATCATTTATGATTTAAGACCAATGGCTTTAGATGATTTGGGTCTCATTCCGACGCTAAGAAAATATTTAAACACAATCGAAGAGTATGATGGAAAAACCAAGATCACGTTCCAATGCCTAGGGGATACAGAAAATGAAAGAATTGCTTCTCAATTCGAAGTGGCACTGTTTAGACTAGCCCAAGAAGCTGTCACAAATTCATTGAAGCATTCCGAAGCTGAAGAAATCTCTGTAAAAGTAGAAGTGACGAAAGACTTTGTCACGTTAATTATCAAAGACGATGGAAAAGGCTTTGATATGAAAGATGTGAAAACAAACAAAAACAAATCCTTCGGTTTACTTGGCATGAAAGAACGCGTAGACTTACTGGAAGGTAAAATGACCATAGACTCAAAAATAGGTCTAGGGACATTCATCATGATTCGCGTGCCATTAACATTGCAAAATAAAATTGTAAAATAGAGACAAAAGACATATTGACCATAAAGTTCAGGTGTAGAACAATAAACATGGGGAGGCGTAGCTTGTGACTAAAGTAAATATTGTAATTATTGATGATCACCAATTATTCCGTGAAGGTGTTAAACGGATTTTAGATTTTGAACCTACTTTTGAAGTAGTTGCAGAAGGAGACGACGGTGACGAAGCTGCACGTATCGTAGAACACTATCATCCGGATGTTGTCATTATGGACATTAATATGCCGAATGTAAATGGTGTAGAGGCTACAAAGCAGCTAGTTGAGCTTTATCCCGAATCAAAAGTCATTATTCTATCTATTCATGACGATGAAAACTATGTGACACATGCATTAAAAACAGGAGCAAGAGGTTACCTGTTAAAAGAAATGGATGCAGACACGCTCATTGAAGCAGTGAAAGTCGTAGCTGACGGAGGATCTTATTTACATCCGAAAGTTACTCATAACTTAGTAAATGAATTCCGTCGCCTAGCGACTAGCGGCGTTTCAGCACATCCGCAGCATGAAGTATATCCTGAAATTCGGAGACCACTTCATATCTTAACGAGACGTGAGTGCGAAGTACTTCAAATGTTAGCTGACGGAAAGAGCAATAGAGGAATTGGTGAGTCGCTCTTTATTAGTGAGAAAACAGTCAAAAACCACGTGAGTAACATTTTACAAAAAATGAATGTAAACGACCGTACACAAGCTGTTGTTGTAGCAATTAAGAACGGCTGGGTAGAAATGAGATAATATTCCGGACAAGCACTCCTTTTTCGCCTGTTTTTGATTCTCTCACATGTTAATTGGAGAGAAATGATAGGTAGATAAGGAGTCTTTTTCGGATATAACGGGCTTGCCTATTGATTAGGCAGGCTTTTTTGATTACTATTATAAATCTAATGAAGCACAATGAATATTCTTTAAAAATAAAAAAGAGCAACTTAACGGACAAGGAAGGTATTTAAGAATGAAAATAGCCGTTGTAACAGACAGTACTGCTTATATACCACAAGAGCTGCGTGATAAACATCATATTCATATGATCCCTCTTAATGTCATTTTTGGCAACGAATCATACCGTGAAGAAATAGAAATGGATTGGAAGACATATTATGAAGAAGTCAAAAAGCATAAAGACCTTCCAACCACCTCTCAGCCTGCTTTCGGTGAACTAATAGAATTATATGAAAAACTAAGTGAAACATACGATGCAGTGATTAGTATTCACCTTTCTAGTGGAATTAGTGGAACATATAATAGTGCAGCCTCAGCAAATGACCTAGTTGACGGAATTGATATTTATCCGTTTGATACAGAAACTAGCTGTATGGCGCAAGGTTTTTATGTGATAGAAGCTGCTGAAAAAATCCAAGCTGGTGCTTCTCTAGAAGAAGTGTTAGCCCATCTCAATTACCTGAAAGAGCATCAGAGAGCTTATTTTATGGTAGACGATTTAACTCATTTACAAAGAGGCGGCAGATTAAATGGTGCTCAGGCTTTTATTGGGAGCCTCTTAAAGGTAAAGCCTATACTGCATTTTGACAACAAGCTAATTGTCCCTTTTGAGAAGATTCGTACACGGAAAAAAGCCATTTCACGTATGTTTGAATTATTTGACGAAGATGCATCACGCGGTGTCCCGATGAGAGCAACAGTGATACATGGTAATAGAGAAGAAGAAGTAGACGATTTAATTGCGCACTTATCAGAAAAATATCCTCATGTTGAATTTTATAAAAGCTATTTTGGTGCTGTAATCGGCACTCATCTAGGCGAAGGCTCCTTAGCTCTTGGCTGGGTGATGAGATAAATCCTAAAAACCCCTTTTCTCTTAGAAAAGGGGTTTTGTTTTTCTTTTTTAGCTATTGGACGAAAGATCATGTCTTTGCGCATAATAGGCAAACATCAGTTGAAAGGTGTTTGTTGAAATTGAACATGGACAAAGCAATGGAACTAGGGCAGCACCTGCAGTCACGTCACCTGCTTACTGCTGAAACAAGATGCTCGCAGTCTGATTTGAATTGGTTGGAGGAGAAGGGGTTAGTTATGCGAACACCTGCTATTGAGAGGAAAGCAAATGGTCTAATTTGCTGCAGATGTGGTGTATCAAAAAATTGGTACTTTGCCCACTCTCCGTGTGACAAGTGTCAAAAAGATTGTGTGTACTGTAGAGCATGCATCATAATGGGGAAAACAAAGGAATGTGGCTTTCTTTATGAATGGACGGGTCCACAAATGGAAGAACCATGTCACACGGAATTAACATGGCAGGGAAACCTGTCTAAAGGACAAAAAAGAGCATCAGAAAAATTAATCGAAGCGATAAAAAGCAAATCTGATTTACTCATCTGGGCAGTTTGCGGGGCAGGGAAAACAGAGGTGCTTTTTCACGGAATAGAATATGCCTTATATCAACGAATGAGTGTCTGCATTGCGACACCTAGAACTGATGTTGTCCTTGAACTAGAGCCGCGGCTTAAGAAAGCATTTCAAGGACTGAACATAGCTGTTCTTTATGGAGGAAGTCCTCAAAGGTTCCAAATAGCACCGCTAGTCATCGCTACAACTCACCAGTTGATGAGATATAAACATGCATTTGATGTGCTCATTATTGATGAAGTGGACGCCTTTCCTTATTCAATCGATGAACGTCTCCAATTTGCTGTTTTAAAGGCAATGAGAAAGAAGGGGGTTAGGGTTTATTTAAGTGCGACGCCGTCTAAAAAAATGATAAAAGATGTATTTTGCGGACAACTAGAAGCGATAAAAATTCCTCTGCGCTTTCACCAACAACCTTTACCCGTCCCATCCTTTCATTGGGTTGGAAATTGGAAGAAGAAATTAAAGAAGAATCAGCTCCCATCTAAAGTAATGAATTGGATGCAGAATCATATTACAAAAAAGAGAAGAACTTTATTTTTTGTTCCTTCTATTTCTACTATGAAGAAGGTAACGAAGGTTCTTAGAAAGCACCACTTAAATGTAGAAGGGGTGTCTGCTGAAGATCCAGACAGGAAACAAAAGGTTCAGCAATTCAGAGATGATAAATACGATGTACTAGTTACAACCACAATTCTAGAAAGAGGCGTAACGATTCCAAATGTACAAGTGGGGGTACTAGGTGCAGAATCTACTATCTTTACAGAAAGTGCACTTGTTCAGATTTCTGGTAGAGCAGGTAGACATCCTGATTTTTTTAAAGGAGATGTTTTCTTTTTTCATTTTGGTTTAACGAGAAATATGAAACAAGCAAAGAAGCATATTGTAAAAATGAATGATACAGCTGAAAAAGAGTTCTCTGAAAAATAATGTGGGTTCAACTAAATTTCATGGTACATTTATATTCACAATACACAAATGGCAGGAGAGACAATTATGCTACTCAATGCAAAAGAAACACTTCTCAAGGAAATCCTCTATCAATATCTCAACCAATTAAACATGATTTGTCACTGTGAAAAGTGTATAGAAGATGTATTAGCGATTTCACTGAATCAAGTGAAGCCTCAGTATATAACAGACATCGATAAAATATCTTACAGTAAATCGGAGATGGTAGACAAACAGAAGAATACGGCCATGCTGGTCATCCTGACAGAAGCCGCTTCAAAGGTCTCCACATTTCCAAGATGCGAAAATCGACTGCCAATAAATAAGGATAACAATTGATCTGCCAAATTTGTGAGGGGCATTTTGTCGCTTCTTTTACATGGAAATCATTACTTCTATTAAATGAAGATCGTCTATGTATAGCATGTAAGCATCGCCTAGAAAAAATTCAACGCCCGATTTGTCCAGCTTGTGGGAGAGCGCAGTCGAATGATCAATTATGTCAAGACTGTTCCAGGTGGAAAGAACGTCTTGATTCTACTACAGTACTTGTGAAAAATAGGTCTGTCTATGCTTACAACGATTTGATGAAAGATGTCCTTTCCCGCTTTAAATTTCGAGGTGATACAGCATTAGCTGAGCTTTTTAAACAAGATGTCCAAGCGATATTTAAGCGTTCCTTTTCAATTAAAGAACCTGTACTGATCCCGATTCCTTTAAGTAAAGAAAGACTAAATGAAAGAGGGTTTAATCAGTCCGTTATACTTGCTTCCTTGATTGGTCAGCCGATCCAGCAGCCGCTTGTGAAAATACATCAAAGCAAACAGTCCAAGAAAAAGAAAAATGAACGTTTAGATCAAAAAGGAATGTTTCAAATCAATCAGACAGATGCCATCGTTCAAAGGGATGTTATCTTAATTGACGATATTTATACAACAGGGGCTACCATTTATGATGCGGCGAGAATTTTAAAAGAAGCAGGTGCGAAAAGTGTTTCCTCATTTACGTTGATCCGTAGTTAAAATTCAGGATAATTAACCGATAATAAGAAGAGAAAATAACGTAAGGGGTTTTGGTTATGAATCAATTGGCAAACTGTCCACAATGTAATCAGCTGTTTTTAAAAACGACCATCCAAACGGTTTGTAACAAATGCTTTGAAGAAGAAGAACGTTCTTTTGATATCGTTTATAAATTCTTGCGAAAGCAAAGTAATAGACAATCAACCATTGCTGAAATAGTAGATGCAACAGAAGTTGATGAAGAATTAATCTTGAAATTTATCCGTTTGAAAAGACTTCAAATTAGCCAATTTCCGAATATCAACTATCCTTGTGAAAGATGTGGCCAACCGATCAGAAAAAACAAGCTCTGCAGCCAATGTGAACAGGACATTCATTCGCAAATGAGTCAAATGAACCAAGAAGAAGAGCGTAAAAGGGAGATTGAATCTAGGAAAAAAGACACCTATTATGCCATTAATCCTAAAAACGATTGATTCCCTAAACTAAGTTGCAGTTTGGTCGATAAAATGGATAGAATCAAGACAGACTGTAACGGAAAGCGAGAGGAATCCCGTGAAAATTAATCGATATGGAACACAGCCAGTAAATCCTTACAAGAAAACATATGAGAAACAAACGTTGCAATCAAATCAAGCGAAATCAACTGATAAAGTCGAAATTTCTAAAAAGGCAATCGAAATGCAAAAGGTGCCGAATATCATGAAAGAACGCCAAGATAAAATAGACCAAATTAAAAAAAGCATTGAAGCCGGAACATATCAAGTAGATACAAAGGGCATTGCTGATAAAATGCTGAATTTTTATAAACAACAATAACAAAAGGGAGTAGCGTGAATGTCAGTTAAAATAATCATTGAAGAGCTGCATCGTCTCTATGGATTGCATGAACAGCTTTTGAAGCTGTCGAAGGATAAAACAGAAATGCTGAAAAGCAATGAGATTGATGCTCTTTCAGAGGTTCTGAATTTAGAACAAAAATATATTCAGGCCATTTCTCAATTAGAAGAAAAACGAATTGAAGCGACAGTTCAATTTTTACAAAGTGATGAACCGCCAACCATCACCGCGTGTATCGAAAAGGCTGAAGGTTCGGATCAAGAAGAGCTCATTTCGTTATATGACAAATTAAATGACATCATGGTGGAACTGAAAGATGTAAATGAACTGAACAAACAGCTCATTCAGCAGTCGCTTCAATTTATTTCACTGACATTCGAGCTCGTTAACCCTAATAAAGAGAATATGAATTACGGACAAAATGGTCTTGAGAGTTCAAAGCCTAAACAGCAGAGGGCTTTGTTTGATTCAAAGGCGTAAACAAGGAGGATACCAATGGGTTCTACATTCATGGGACTAGAAACGGCAAAAAGAGGAATCACAGCCCAGCGTGCAGGGCTTTATGTCACATCAAACAACGTCTCCAATGCAAATACGGATGGCTACTCAAGACAAAGAGTTACCTTTAAAGCAGATAATCCTTATCCAGTCATTTCAGTTTATGACGGCAAGACGTATGGCCAAATGGGGACAGGTGTTGAAGTTGGAACCGTTGAAAGAATTCGAGACAGCTTTTTAGATCTGCAATTCAGAGATCATAACAATAATTTGTCTTACTACTCAACAAAATCTGACGCCCTTTCGCAAATGGAGGGAGTTATGAATGATTTGACGGATGAAGGCTTAAATAGAGCCTTTGATAACCTTTGGAAATCATTACAGGTCCTATCCGAAACAAAAAATGCCGATACAGCGTCTGCGCGTACAGTTGTTAAAACAAGTGCACAGGCATTAGTAGATCAATTCCGTCTACTTAATTCGTCTTTAACAACGATACAAAAGAATTTAAAAACAGAACTCGACTCAACATCCAAAAATGTGAACACGATTTTATCTCAAATAGATGAAGTGAACAAACAGATTGCAAAAGTTGAGCCAAACGGATATCTTCCAAATGATCTATATGATACGCGTGATGCGTTAGTAGATCAATTATCTTCACTTGTTGATATTAAAGTGAGCTATAATCCATCTGGCGGGAATGCACTCAAAATTGCAGAAGGAACTGTCAACATCGACATTATCGGTGCAAATGGACAATCTGCTGGAACGATTTTGAATGGCATTACGAACGAAAAATCTGAACTGCAAATCTCCTATGATAATACAACGGGACTTGTTAACTCACTTCAATTCGGAACAACAACCATTGCAGCAGATCAGCTTCAAGTGAATGGTAAAGTAAAAGCACTTGTTGAGGCTTATGGCTACATGTCAAATGGTGCTGAAAAAGGCATGTATCCAGATATGCTTACAGAGCTGGATGAAGTAGCACAAGTATTTATGGATACATTTAACGATGTGCATAAGCAGGGGTACACGTTAAATGGCACAAGTGGACAAGACTTCTTTGATATTGAGAATAACAATGAATTGAATAAAGGCTTAGCTGCTCGTATCAAAGTGAGTGATGTCATTTTAGCATCGACAGATAATATTGCAGCATCTCTCAATCAAACACAAGGTGACGGTTCGAATGCCACAAAATTAGCAAATATACAAGACTTAAAGTTACCAATCGGTGGCAATACAACAACGATCCAGGATTACTACCAAAATGTCATCGCTGAGATGGGGATTCAAGGGAAAAAGAACATGACGCTAGAAAGCAGTTCAGCCGCTCTTGTCAATTCAGCCAATGAACGTAGAATGTCGACGAGTGCTGTTTCCATTGATGAAGAAATGACGAATATGATCCAATTTCAGCATGCATATAATGCAGCTGCGAGAGTTGTGACATTACAAGATGAAATATTGGATAAAGTAATAAACGGCATGGGTGTCGTAGGAAGGTAGGTATAACTGATGCGAGTCACACAAGGTATGATTTCTCAAAACTCACTTCGTAATATTAGTAAAAGTTATGAAAAACTTTCTAAAATAAATGAGCAGGCACAAACAGGGAGACGTTTCACAAAAACGTCTGATGATCCTGTTGCAGCAGTAAAAAGCCTTCAATATAGCACAGCAATGTTTCGAAATGAACAATATCAAAAAAACTTAAATGAAGCACAGAACTGGATTGATACATCTGAAACAAGTGTCACTGAAATCATTGATATTATGTCAAATGTACGAGATAAAGTGCTTGATGCGGCTAATGGAACAAAGCAGCCAGAAGATTTAGCAGCTATCGGAGTAGAAATTAGTCAGATGAAGAAACAAATCATTGACGCGATGAACACTCAGATGTTAGGTAAATTCGTATTTAATGGTACGAATACAAATGTCAAACCAGTTGTTGAGAACGCAGATGGTACGTTTACGTTTAACTTTGAAAACTATACAGATGCAAATTCTGTTAAGTCGAACATTTCTGATGGTATCACTTTAAATGTGAACTCAAATCCAATTTCAGCGTTTGGTGGACAGTCTGCCAGCGGTCAAAATGTCATTGAAATGCTGACGGATTTAGAAAACTCATTGAAAAATGGAACGTTCGCAAATTCTGATGATGCGTTAGGAAGTATCGATCAGTTTAAAGAAGTGATGAGTGCTGAGCGCTCGGACTTAGGAGCCCGTTCAAATCGTGTTGACTTAGTAGGCAGCCGTTTGACTTCACAATTCCAAGTGCTGAAAGATGCTAAATCCGATAATGAAGATGTAGAAAGTGAAAAAGCGATTCTTGATCTTCTTCAACAAGAGACTGTGAATAGAGCAGCTTTAGCAACGACGGCTAAAGTTATTCAGCCATCCCTAGTCGATTTCTTAAGATAATAAAAAGCATCCGTTGGGTGCTTTTTTGCATCATGGAGGTGTACCAATATGCAAATCCCTAGATTGTTAATGCAACAAACCTATGCAAAGCTGCAAATGTCGACAACTCCATCCCGGCAAGAAGTAGAGCAGCCCAGAGCGGACCTTGAAATTCAGCAGCCCAAAGCTATTATGAATATCAAAAGGACACCGTCAAAATTAACTATAGATCAAACCGAGGCATTTGCCGATATGGATATCAAGTCGATTTTTAGACGTTCTGAGGAATGGGCAGCTGAGGGGAAACGTGCTGTTGGAGAAGGAATGGGCAGAAGAGCGGAAGAAGGTAGTGAGCTCATCAAGATTGAGAATGGTGGGAATGCAATTGCTGAGTTTGCCAAAATCAATGGCGCTCCTCCAGCCAAACAATTCACCATTGGTGTGATCCCTTCATTCTTTAGTGTGAAAATTCACTATCAGCCATCTGAGCTTCAAATTGATGTGGAGCCTCAAAAAGCTATCATAGAGGCAACGCCTCATAAACCAATCGTTAACTACCAGCCAGGTAAGGTCAATATCGATATGTTACAATACCCAGATTTAAAAATAGAAGTTGACGAAACGGGCCAAAATGGTGATAAGGTATAGTTAAGAAAAAGAAAAAGGTCGTGAATTATGATCATTCAAACAAAATACCATGGTGAAGTGACAATCAAAGAGGAGCAAATTATCAACTTCTCTAATGGAATACCAGGATTTCTGGATCAAAAACAGTTTGTCATTTTACCTTTATCAGACGAGTCTCCATTTTTAGTTCTTCAATCATTGAAAAACGCAGAGTTAGGCTTTATTGTCAGCAGTCCGTTTTTATTTTTCAATCAATATGAATTCGATCTAGACGAAACGGTCGTAGATATTCTAGAAGTAGAAGATGCGAATGAAGTGGAAGTCATGGTGATCTTAACAATGGAATCTTCTATTGAAAAAACGACAGCCAATTTAAGAGCGCCTATTATTGTGAACCGCAAAAACATGAAAGCCAAGCAGGTGATTTTGCATGATTCAGCCTATCATACAAAACATTTGTTAGAGGTGGCATCCTCATGTTAGTTCTATCTCGTAAATTAAACCAGTCGATTCAAATAGGCGATGATATTGAAGTTAAGATTATTTCAATCGAAGGTGATCAAGTGAAAATCGGGATTGAAGCTCCTAAGCACATTGATATTCACAGGAAAGAAGTGTACCTGTCTATTCAAGAAGAGAACAGTCGTGCTGCGAGTTTATCTTTAGATCTCCTCTCTCAATTATCCTCACAAAAAAAGTGAGGATTTTTTTATCGCATTCAGTTGTCCTTCTCCGTGTGAAAGCGTATCAATACAGATGTTCATAATCTATAGGAAACTTTAACAAATCGGTCCATCTATATTTAATTTGCAAATTCAAAGCCGATATAAAAGATAGATTAAAGCACAGGAGCTGAATAACTATGTCTGTTGGTAAATTGACATCGCTAGAGCCAATTATTGATGCATTTCAAACCCGTGTTTCTAATAAACAGAATGACAATGTAAACTCTGACTCACAAGCAAATGGCAAGGTCGTTTCAAAAGAAGAAATTGAAAAAACGCTTCAAGGGGCAAACAAGCTCATTGAGCCTACGCAATTTCATCTGCAATTTGAATTACATGAAAAACTCAATGAATATTATGTCAAAGTCGTAGATAACCAAACAGAAGAAGTCATTAGAGAGATTCCTTCCAAGGAATGGCTTGATTTCTATGCGGCGATGACAGAAATTGTCGGTTTATTTGTAGATAAAAGAATGTAATTGAAGGGAGAACATAAACAATGGTTAATCGAATTACGGGATTTTCGAATGTGTTTGATATTGATGAAATCGTATCAAAACTCATGAAAACAGAACAAGCACCACTTGATAAAATGACACGCCAGAAACAAACACTTGAATGGCAAAGAGACAGTTATCGTGAGGTCAATTCAAAGGTCAAAGAATTAGATGATCTCATTTCCAAACTAAATTTAACATATCCAAGTACTTATGGCGCAAAAAAGGTCACAAGCTCAAACGAATCTGCTGTCACAGCAACCGGATCAACAAATGCTACCTCTGGCTCGATTAATGTGACCCAACTAGCGACAGCTTCTGTATTCAAATCTTCTGGTACATCTGGATTTACTGCTGCAAACGGTACATTTACGTTTGAGGTGACGACACCAGATTCTACGACACCCAAAACAGTGACCATTAATACTACTGATACAGATACCCTTGATTCAATCATGTCAAAATTGAACAACTCCCAACTAGGTGTCACGGCTTATAAAGGCCAAATTTTTGATGGAACAAACTACGTGGATACGATTGCTCTGACTTCACGTACGACTGGTGAAGGTGTCAGTATTAAGGCTACGGATGGCAATTCTGCATCATTTTTAACGCAATTAGGATTCCAAGTGGATGGAGATAACAAATTAGTTGCGACCACTCAAGGGCAGAAAGCGCAATATGAAATTAATGGTCTCAAAATGGAAAATAACAATAATACATTCACGCAGGCTGGTATTACGTACGAGCTAAAAGGAACAACAGATAAGCCTGTCAGCTTAAACGTTTCAACAGATGTCGATACAATCTTTGATAAAATTAAACAATTTGTTGATAAATACAATGAACTTGTTGAGCAGGTCAATGGCAAAGTCAATGAAAAAAGAAATAGGGACTATCATCCTTTAACAGCAGAAGAGAAAAAAGCAATGTCTGACAAAGAAGTGGAGCTATGGGAAACGACAGCGAAGTCTGGCTTGCTGAGAAGTGATTCCATTTTACGAGGTGGTGCCTCTAAAATAAGAAGTGATTTTTATGCTGATATTACGACAAGTGATGCAAATAAAATTCATATCACACAAATCGGAATTACCACTTCAAATAAATATAAAGATGGCGGGAAGCTTGAAATTAATGAAGAAAAATTAAGAAAAGCCATTGAAGAAGATCCGCAGAAGATCAGTCAAATGTTTATCTCAGGTTCATTAAACGTGGATTCTAAAGACAAAGACAAAGCGCAGCAGCAATATAATGAACAAGGAATCATTCATCGTGTCAAAAATTCCTTATCAGCCTTCACGAAGAGCATCCAAACAAAGGCTGGCAGCACAACAATGGAATTAAAGGAATACGGACTGGGTAAGGACCTTGATTCTTTAACAAAACGAATGGATACATTCCAAGACCGTTTGAAACTTGTTGAAGCCCGTTACTACAAAAAGTTTAACGCCATGGATAGCGCGATTCAAAAGCTAAACAACCAATCTGGCTATCTTTCTCAACTGCTTGGACAATAATTGGAGGTTTATAACATATGGCAATTCAGAACCCTTATGCCGCCTATCAGAAAAATTCTATTGAGACTGCAACACCTGCCGAGTTGACGCTTATGCTTTATGAAGGCTGCTTAAAGTTCATTAGACTAGCGAAGTATGCCATTCAAAAAGAGGATGCAGAAACGAGAAATGTGAACCTGAAAAAGGCTCAAAACATCATTCAAGAATTAAATGTCACCTTAAATCGTTCTTATGACGTATCAAAGAGTATGGCAAGTATGTACGATTACATTTATCGCAGACTGATTGAAGCCAATCTTCAAAATGACGAAGAGATGTTGAATGAAGTAGAGCAATACGTAACTGATTTTCGTGATGCGTGGAAGGAAGTTATTCAAACCGATCGAAAAGGGCGCCACCACTCTATTGGAGGATCTCTATGAGTATTGTGGATCAGCTGCATGACCAAACATTAAAAATGGCAGCCGAAATAACGTCAAATCCGCAAAGTGACACCTTAGTTGAAGACTTTGATGCCTTTTTAATTGAGAGAGACGAATTAATGAGAGAGATTCAGCATGAGCTGACAGAGCAAGAAAAAGAAAAAATCAAAGAAATTATCCAAACAGATCAACAGATGGCAAAGCAATTAACTGTGATCCAAAATGGAATCAAAGCGGATATTCAAGCCATTCAAAAAAAGAAAACGAAACAGCTGAATTATCAAAATCCGTACCAGTCCATGACAAGTGACGGCGTATACTACGATAAACGGAAATAAATAGGTGAGATCTGTGGCGTATCGTTCAGATGACTATATTTTATTAACCACATATTATGAACTTCTATTTACGATAGAAGAGAGTCTAAAATATTTAGATGAAATTGAGAAGGATTTTGCTAAAACTGAAGGGGATCGGATCTTTAATGATCTGATCCATGCCTTCTTTCATTTAGAGACAACTCATCCCCTTCTGCTTTCAATTATAGAAAATGAGCACTTTGCCAAAACGATTCGTTCGTTTGATCAAATTTTTTTAAGTTTTGATATACTAGCTTTCTATACATTCCCTTCAATACACTTCCAATCATTCCTTACATCATATTTTATACCTGAATATAGAAAGTGGATGGATGAAATACATGCCTGTATGAGGCCGTATGTCATTCATTAATTTTTGTTCAATTCAGACTTTCGGAGGAAATTATGAGACTAAAAAATCAATTTTTATTTGGGCTTATTGTCATATGTGTATTGTTTGTCAGTATTTTAGGATTCTCAAGCTTTATCTATTACAAAACAGATCAATCCTACAAGACGCTTCTCAATAAAGAAGTGAAGCTTTATCAGACCTCACTGGAATTAGAGGCGCTTTTGCAAAAACAGGAAGCACAAATCAAAACCTATGTTGTCGTGCAAGATGCTGAAAATTTACAGAAAATTGAGCAAACATATGAAGAGATTAATAAGAAAACAACGGAAGCTGCAAACATGAGCACTGTCAAACAAGCAAAAAATCTATTAGATCAAATCTCAGAAAAGAATTATCTCTACTACACCTCAACGAACCGACTATTTAATTCATTGAATATGCAAAATCAAAAAGAATTCAACACACGCCTCAATCAAGAATTACAACCTATCGAACAAGAAATACATACCTTTACAAAAGAATTTGCTCAAACCCAGTTAAAGCAGCGTGACCAAAAAATCAATCAGCTCAACCAAGACAGTAGTCAATTACTATTCACTCTCATTCTAGTTAGTGCGGTTATTATTGTTGGCTTTTTGTTGATTGGGACAAGATTCGTTTATCGTATGACAAAGCCGATTGTGTCTGTCACAAATGCTGCAAGAAGGATGGCAGATGGTGACCTTACACTTGAAGAGATTGAAGTGACCTCTAAAAATGAGATTGGGCAGCTCGGTACTGCTTTTAATCAAATGACAAAGCATTTGCGTCAGCTCATTTTACAGGTGCAACAAGGATCAAGACAATTAGCTGATTCTGCTGCTCAGTTTGAGGAAACGATTCATCAAACCATATCAGCCAGTGAGCAGACATCTAGCTCGATTGAACAGGTTAGTGAAGCTTCACGTGAACAATCAGAGGCGGTCGGAAAAGTAGCTTCTGCCATTCAAGAAGTCTCGACTGGTATGCAAAATGCAGCTGAGCACACATCCGATGTTTCGGGTCACTCAATTTCAGTGACTGAAAAGGCTGAAGAGGGTGCAGCGCTTATTCAGCAATTCGTAAAACAAATGAGCTCTATCAAAGCGTCTGTGAACGAGCACCATTCCACAATGGCTCATGTACAAGCCCAGTTTACTGGCATTGAAGATTTGTTAAGTCATATCCATGCAATCGCTGATCAAACGAATTTGCTTGCTTTAAATGCTGCTATTGAAGCGTCAAGAGCGGGAGAGAATGGGAGAGGCTTTGCGGTAGTAGCAGATGAAGTGAGGAAACTGGCGGAAGAATCTAGTCAGCTGACAGATCAAATTAGTCAATTGCTCGGGAACGTGAACAAAGATACTGAAAAATCATCACATACGATGACAAAGGTTGAGCAGGATGTAGCAGAAGGTGTGAAAGTATCGCAATTGTCAGAACAGAGTTTTCATGAAATCCTGGAATCTATTCGTGATATTTCGATGAAAGCAGAGGAACTTTCAGCCACTGCTGAGGAGATTTCAGCTAGTACAGAGGAAATATCCCAGACGGTTGGGGTCATTGAAGAAGGAGCCAAACGCAATTCAGAAGAGACGGAGTACATGTCTGCGGCTGTTGAAGAATCATTGGCAGCAAATGAAGAAATGAAAGCAGCGGCAGAAGACTTAAAAACCTTATCTCAATCGCTGAAAACATCAATATCATCTTTCACCATTTAAATGTGTGCTGGTCTTTTTCAAGAATGAGCCGAATATATATTCATCACCTATCAAGCAACAGTTGAAGCACCGCAAAATTCGACAAATTTCAATAAATATTCACATTTTTTTTACGTTTGAGCAGGAGAAAAGGAGGGAAAAGTAGAAATAGGTTTACATATCCTTAATTTTAAAGGAGGCGTTCTTTACATGAATTACAATGTCAGAGGAGAAAACATCGATGTAACACCTGCACTAAGAGATCATGTCGAGAAAAAAATTGGAAAGCTGGAGCGTTATTTTGAGACAGACGTAGATGCTTCAGTCAACGTGAACTTGAAGTTTTACAATGATCAAGAATCTAAAGTTGAGGTTACCATTCCAATGACTGATCTAGCACTTCGAGCTGAGGTGCATAATGAAGATATGTACAATGCAGTAGACCTAGCAGCCAGTAAATTAGAACGTCAAATTCGAAAGCACAAAACAAAAGTAAACCGTAAATTCCGCGAGCAAGGTGCCAAAAAGCACTTATTTGCTGGAGGAAATGGGACGGCTGATGTAGCTGTTCAAGATGACGAAGAAATTGATGAAACAGAAATCGTCAGACAAAAACGTTTCAATTTAAAACCGATGGATAGCGAAGAGGCCATTCTTCAAATGAACATGTTAGGTCATAGTTTCTTCGTCTTCACAAATGCTGAGACAAATTTGACCAATGTGGTCTATCGCCGAAATGATGGAAAATATGGACTCATTGAGCCAAACGCTTAATCTGATCTAAAAATAACCTAAAAAAAGTAAACCCGTTCCCTCTATGAGGGGCGGGTTTTTTGTGCGAAATCATTGCAAATTCTTTGGAAATGAAGGAAGGTATGGTATGATAAATGCAGGTAAATATGGACCTGTCAATCTTTTGGACATGCCGAAAAATTGCATGAAATAGAGGAGCGTTATTATATGCTTGGAATCTTAAACAAAGTGTTTGATCCTACGAAACGTACGATCAGCAAATATGAAAAAAAAGCAAATGAAATTGAAGCTCTCGCTCAAGATTTCGAGAAATTATCTGACGAGGCTTTACGAAATAAAACGATCGAATTTAAAGAAAAACTTGAAAAAGGACAATCCGTGGATGACCTGTTGGTTGAAGCATTTGCAACGGTTCGCGAGGCATCACGCCGCGTGACAGGAATGTTCCCATTTAAGGTGCAGCTCATGGGGGGGATCGCGCTTCATGAAGGCAACATCTCTGAGATGAAAACAGGTGAAGGTAAAACGTTGACTTCAACAATGCCTGTTTATTTAAATGCTCTTTCTGGAAAAGGCGTCCACATTGTGACAGTCAACGAATATTTGGCAAGTCGTGATGCAGAGGAAATGGGCAAGATTTTTGAATTTCTTGGCTTAACGGTTGGCTTAAACTTAAACAGCTTAGACAAAGATGAAAAAAGAGAAGCGTATGCCGCTGATATTACGTATTCCACAAACAACGAACTTGGCTTTGACTATTTACGGGATAACATGGTTCTTTACAAAGAGCAAATGGTTCAAAGACCGCTTCATTATGCCGTGATTGATGAGGTTGACTCCATCTTAATTGATGAAGCGAGAACACCTCTTATTATTTCTGGACAAGCTGCGAAATCTACAAAGCTTTACGTACAAGCGAATGCATTTGTTCGTACACTAAAAATTGAAGATGATTTCACATACGATATTAAAACAAAAAGTGTTCAGCTGACAGAAAGCGGAATGACGAAAGCAGAAAAAGCATTCGGCATCGAAAACTTATTCGATGTAAAACATGTCGCACTGAACCATCACATCGCCCAGGCGCTAAAGGCACATGTTGCGATGCAAAAAGATGTGGATTATGTCGTTGAAGAAGGTCAAGTCGTTATTGTCGACTCTTTCACAGGACGTCTCATGAAAGGACGCCGTTATAGTGAAGGTCTGCATCAAGCCATTGAGGCAAAAGAAGGTCTCGAAGTGCAGAACGAAAGTATGACCCTTGCAACGATTACGTTCCAGAACTACTTCCGCATGTATGAAAAGCTTTCTGGTATGACCGGTACAGCGAAAACGGAAGAAGAAGAATTCCGTAACATTTACAACATGCAGGTTGTGACAATCCCGACCAATCAACCAGTGGTTCGTGATGACAGACCTGATTTAATTTACCGCACAATGGAAGGTAAATTTAAAGCAGTGGCTGAAGATGTTGCGCAGCGCTATATGACAGGGCAGCCAGTGCTTGTCGGAACAGTAGCGGTTGAGACGTCTGAGCTTATTTCTAAGCTGCTTAAAAATAAAGGGATTCCTCATCAAGTGTTAAATGCGAAAAACCATGAGCGTGAGGCACAAATTATTGAAGAGGCTGGTCAAAAGGGTGCCGTCACCATTGCAACCAACATGGCAGGACGTGGTACGGACATCAAGCTTGGCGAAGGCGTCAAAGAGCTTGGCGGTCTAGCTGTAATTGGGACAGAGCGTCATGAATCACGACGTATTGATAACCAGCTGCGTGGACGTTCTGGTCGTCAAGGAGACCCAGGGATTACCCAATTCTATCTCTCTATGGAAGATGAATTGATGCGCCGATTTGGTGCAGAGCGCACGATGGCAATGCTTGACCGCTTTGGCATGGATGACACTACACCTATCCAAAGTAAAATGGTGTCTAAAGCCGTTGAATCATCTCAAAAACGCGTTGAGGGGAACAACTTTGATTCACGTAAACAGCTTCTGCAATATGACGATGTACTTCGTCAGCAGCGTGAAGTGATTTACAAGCAGCGCTTTGAAGTCATTGATTCTGATAACTTAAAATCGATTGTGATCAATATGATTCAGTCTTCAATTGAGCGCGCTGTTGGTTCTTATACGCCGAAAGAAGAGCTTCCTGAAGAATGGAAACTAGATGGGCTTGTTGAATTAATCAACACGAACTATTTAGATGAAGGAGCCATTTCGGTTAAGGACATTTACGGTAAAGAAGCAGATGAAATCACCTCCTTTATTATGGATCGTATTAAAGAAAAATACGATGCAAAAGAAGAAACATATGGCGATGAACAAATGCGAGAATTTGAAAAAGTCATCGTTCTTCGTGCGGTGGATTCAAAGTGGATGGATCATATCGATGCAATGGATCAACTGCGTCAAGGGATTCATTTACGTGCGTATGCACAAACAAATCCGCTTCGTGAGTATCAAATGGAAGGATTTGCGATGTTTGAGCATATGGTCGCTTCAATCGAAGATGATGTGGCCAAATATGTCTTGAAATCAGAAATCCAAAACAACTTAGAACGCGAAGAAGTCGTTCAAGGTCAAACAACAGCTCATCAGCCTCAAGAGGGGGATGAGGAGAAGACAGTGAAAAAGAAGCCGGTACGTAAAGTCGTCGACATTGGTCGAAACTCACCATGTCACTGCGGAAGCGGCAAGAAATATAAAAATTGTCATGGGAAGACAGAATAAGTAATAGAAAGAGGTGAAAACCTCTTTCTATTCATGTCAGCCCCCATACATCTATGAGGTGAAGGATATGGAATTAGTAGAAATTAGACAAGAGCTTGAAAATATGGCTAGCAGGCTAGCTGATTTTAGGGGGTCTCTTTGACCTCGAAACAAAAGAAGCCAAAATTGCAGAACTCGAAGCGACAATGTCAGAGGCTGATTTTTGGAATGATCAGCAAAAGGCACAAGGCGTCATCAATGAAGCCAATGCACTAAAGGATAATGTGAATTCATACCATGAGCTCAGTGAATCTCATGAAGAGCTGCAAATGACACATGACCTATTAAAGGAAGATTATGACGAGGAGCTTCATGTAGAGCTTGAGAAAGAGCTGAAGAATTTAACCAAGCAATTTAACGAGTTTGAACTGCAGCTTCTCTTAAGTGAACCATATGATAAAAACAATGCCATCCTCGAGCTTCACCCAGGCGCAGGCGGTACTGAATCACAGGACTGGGGTTCTATGCTTCTGAGAATGTATACTCGATGGGCAGAGCGCAGAGGCTTTAAGGTTGAAACACTCGATTATCTTCCTGGTGATGAAGCAGGAATTAAGTCTGTGACATTGCTCATCAAAGGGCATAACGCATACGGGTACTTAAAAGCAGAAAAAGGCGTCCATCGTTTGGTTCGTATTTCTCCTTTTGATTCATCTGGCCGCAGGCATACGTCTTTCGTTTCCTGTGATGTCATGCCTGAGTTCAATGAAGAAATCGATATTGATATTCGAACAGAAGATATCAAAGTAGATACGTATCGTGCAAGCGGCGCCGGTGGACAGCACGTCAATACGACTGACTCTGCCGTTCGTATTACACACATTCCAACCAATGTCGTGGTGACATGCCAAACAGAAAGATCACAAATCAAAAACAGAGATCGTGCGATGAAAATGCTGAAATCGAAACTTTATCAAAGACGGATCGAAGAACAGCAGGCTGAATTGGATGAAATTAGAGGAGAGCAGAAAGAAATTGGCTGGGGAAGCCAAATTCGCTCTTATGTATTCCATCCGTATTCTCTTGTGAAAGACCATCGAACCAATACGGAGATGGGAAATGTTCAAGCGGTCATGGATGGAGATTTAGATTCATTTATCGACGCTTACTTACGTTCGAAATTATCATAAAAACTCGGCTTCTTGCCGGGTTTTTTTTATTGTGAGAAAATATAATGAATATAAAGGAATACATACGCCATACTGACTCTATATCCTTTGTATGATGAAATTAGCAAATAAAGGGGGAAATATTTTGGGATTAACACGATTACAAGAGACGTGGGATTTAGATGCCTTTTTTAAAGGAGGCAGCTCTTCACCAGAATTTAAAACATACTTGCAACACATTGAGCAGCTATTAGATGAATTACGACAAAAGGTCGATGCCTTTTCAAATGAAGATACACACATTGAAAATAGGTTAACGTCTGTCCTTGACACGTATGAAACCACATATAAAAAACTGTCTCAAGCAGGTTCATTTGTATCCTGTCTTCAATCGCAAAATACAAAGGATATGAAAGCTGGTAGTCTTCGAAGTACGATTGCTAAGCTGGAAGCTGATTTAGGTACCATTCTTGCGCTGTTTGATCAGGCGCTCGCGGCCATCTCTCCTGGAAAATGGGAAGATCTCATGAATTCAGAGGCCTTTTCAGATGTTCGCTACATATTAAATGAACGCAGAGAGCGCGTGAAGGATCAATTGCCTGTTGAGCAAGAAACATTGATTCAAAAGCTAGCCGTAGATGGCTACCATGCGTGGGATGAGCTTTATTCTAGCTTGGTAAATAAGATTACGATTCCGTTTGAACAACATGGTGAAACGCAGATGATCTCTGTTGGCCAAGCGGAAAATGCGATGGATGATTCAGACCGTGAAGTCAGAAAGGCTGTTTACCATAACCTAGAGCATGCATGGACGCAGGACGAACATCTATTTGCAAGCACGCTCAATCATCTGGCAGGTTTTCGTTTGCAAGTATATGAAGCAAGAGGCTGGGATCATATTTTAAAAGAGCCGCTTGATATTTGCCGGATGAAACAAGAAACCCTTGATGCTATGTGGTCTGTGATTGATGAACATAAACAGCCATTCATTGATTACTTACATCGAAAGGCTGACATGCTTGGAGTGGATAAGCTAAGCTGGTTTGATGTTGGGGCTCCTATTGGCAGTGAGACCAAGATCTATCCGTACCAGGAAGCAGCTGCTTTTATTGTGAAACATTTCGCTGGCTTTGGAGAAGAGCTTGCTGCCTTTACAGAAAAGGCCTTTAATGAGCGCTGGGTAGAAGCTGAGGATCGCCCGAACAAACGAGTAGGCGGTTTTTGTACAAATTTCCCTGACAGCGGAGAGTCACGCATTTTTATGACCTTCTCAGGCAGTCCATCCAATGTGGCGACACTTGCGCATGAGCTTGGTCATTCGTTCCATCAGGAAGTGATGCAGGATGTTCGTATTCTTAATCGCAAATATGCGATGAATGTAGCTGAAACGGCGTCGACATTCGCAGAAATGATTGTGGCTGATGCTTCTTTAAAAGAAGCGGCAAATGAAGAGGAGCGCCTCAGCTTGTTAGAGGATAAGCTGCAGCGGAGTGTCGCATTTTTCATGAACATTCAATCTCGTTTCTTGTTTGAACAGCGCTTTTATGAAGAGCGTAAACAAGGAGAAGTGCCGGCGGACCGGTTGAATGAGCTGATGGTAGAAGCGCAGAAAGAAGCCTTTGGCGACTCATTAGATGAATACCATCCGCATTTCTGGGCGTCTAAGCTGCATTTCCATATCACTGGTGTACCGTTTTATAATTTCCCATACACATTTGGCTACATGTTCTCACTAGGGATTTATGCAAAAGCCTTGCAGGCTGGTACTTCATTTGAAGAAAAGTACATTGCATTACTAAAGGACACAGCTTCAATGACAGTAGAAGATTTGGCCTTTAAGCACTTAGGTGTCGATCTTACCCAAAAAGACTTTTGGGAGGAAGCCATTAGCCTCGCTGTAGCAGACGCTGAAGAGTTTTTAGAAGCGACGAAAAAGTAAAAATGAAAAGCTCCCATTACGGGAGCTTTCAGACCGTAGACAAACCCCACCTTTACTTCAAGTAAAAGTGGGGTTTTCACATTTTTTTGATAAAAACATCA
>NZ_JAWRWI010000016.1:0-17394 GCF_046535585.1 Bacillus sp. SIMBA_005
AACATGTTCATCCCCCACAGACTTGTGTTATTACCCTTATTATACAAAAAAGCTTGTAGACTTTGTCTACAAGCTGAGAAGACTACAGTCATGTAGTCTTCTTTTTTTACTGCTCCAAACTGTCCTTCAATTCATTCTTCACTTTAGCTAGGCTGCTATCATCAAGCTGATAATAATAAATATTATTGATTCGTGCTCCAGTACCTTTCAGCTCGTGCTGCTTCACATGCTGCCTTGCGTCACGATAGTCATTCATCATCGTCCACATATCATCAAATGACATGTTGGTCTTCATATTGTTTTCCACGACTTTGAACATATCGCCGAACTTCGTAATAGATGAAATGTTTGCCCCTTTAGCAATGATGCCTTCAATGACTTGGCGCTGCCTTTGCTGGCGTCCGAAGTCACCCTTTGGATCTTGCTTTCTCATTCTTGTGTAGGCAAGGGCTTGATCGCCATTTAGAATAATTTCTCCTGTACCAAATGAGTGGCCATCATAGCTGAAAGCAAATGTGCTGTTCACTGTAATGCCGCCAAGTGTATCGACAATATCCTTAAAGCTCTCCATATTGACTTTCACGAAGTAATCAACAGGTACATCAAGCAATTCCTCTACAGTATCAGCTGCCATTTGTGTGCCGCCGAATGCATAGGAGTGGTTGATTTTATCCATTGTGCCTTTTCCGACAATTTTCGTATACGTATCACGCGGGATACTCACCATCTCGGTCGTTTTGGTTTTTGGATTGACGGTCATGTATATTAATGTATCCGCACGGCCTCGATCATTTTTTCTTTCATCAACGCCCATGACTAAAATAGAAATCGGGTCTTTCT
The DNA here is from genome assembly GCF_046535585.1 of Bacillus sp. SIMBA_005. Taxonomy (NCBI): domain Bacteria; kingdom Bacillati; phylum Bacillota; class Bacilli; order Caryophanales; family Bacillaceae; genus Bacillus; species Bacillus sp. SIMBA_005. The sequence continues at coordinate 841 of NZ_JAWRWI010000016.1, forward strand.
TATTTAAGTCGACATCTTTGTCACGCTTATCTGACTTCTTTAAATTCTCCTGAATGCCTGCCACGGTTGAAGCTGCTGTATTCCAAAGATGATATGCATATCCGCCAGTTGCTAATACGAATAAGCCAATAATCGATAAAACAATCCAAAGAACTTTTTTCTTCTTTCGTTTTCTTTCAGCTCTCATAATGTCCCTCACCTTTTCTATGATTCTTCCATGATTATAGGTTTACGAATCTTGATAAACAAGTTATTTTTTTACTCTGAACCTAGATATAGACGTTGTAACAAAAAAAAGGTTTCAAAAAACCTTAAATTTACCTTAAAATATTAAGTTATAAGACGATACAAAGACATGAGGTGAAAAAAATGAAGAAAATCGTCGTTTTACCGTTCTTAATACTACTACTTGGTATCGTGCTCACAGCATGTGGAACGGCTGAGCAGTCCTCAGGAGATAACAAGACAAGCAGTTCAACTCCTCAGGTGCTGGAAGAAAAAGCTGAATTTATTGGAATGGCTGATGCACATACAGTCGAAGTGAAAAAAGTGAATACGACCTTAAACTATGAATTTACGGATAATTTTAAAGATGTGTTAAATGAATTTAAACCAGGAGACACAGTAGAAATCTCTTACATTATTAATGACAGTGGTCAAAAAGAGATTCAAAAGATTGAAAAAGTTCAATAGAGAGACGGTGGGATCATTAAATTGAAAAAATTGAGTCTAGTTTTTACAATGTTTATCTTTCTTTTGTTTGTGTTTATTTCAAATGATGCTTCAGCTGCAAGCTCAACAATTTCTGTTAAATTATCAAACTATGTTGGGAACAAAACCAGCTTTAATATATCATCATCCGGCTTATACAAAGTGACTGGTACAAATGTATCTTCAATTGCCCGTTATGATGGTAAGAACCGTTATGAGGTAGCCAATAATATTGCGTCGGCAGGTTGGAAAAATCCCTCTACAATCGTTATTGTAAATCGTGATGCGTTTGCAGATGCTATTTCCGCAACACCTTTAGCTTATAAGTTGAATGCACCAATTTTATACACGAATGCTGAAAAATTGACAAAAACCACTGAAAAGCAAATTGCAAAAATGAGCCCTGACAATATTCTCATTATCGGTGGAACAACAAGTGTTTCTTCAGCAACTGAGAAAACACTGAAGAAATACGGAAAGATCAAAAGAATCAGTGGTAAATCGCGTTATGCTGTTTCACAAAATATCGCAAAAGAGATGGGGAACTATAGTCAAGCTGTTGTGGCAACAGGAAGCATATTTACTGACAGTGCTTCAGTAACACCATATGCTGCAAGAAACGGCTATCCTATTCTGTTAACGAAGAAAGACAGTTTACCAACTTACAAACTCCCAAAAAATGTTGTCATTGTTGGTGGAGAAAAGAGTGTCAGTAAAAAAGTTGAAACTGAAATTAAAAAAACGTCCACAGTGAAAAGAATAGGTGGAGCAAATAGATATGAGGTCTCAGCAAACATTGTAACTGGATTAAACATGAATGCTGATAAGTTATACCTAGCAAATGGCTCTATCTTTACAGATGCTATTACATTTTCACTTTTAGCAGCAAAGAACAACAGCCCAATGGTACTTGTAAAAGAAAATAGTTTAACATCACCAGTGACATCAGTTGTCAAAAAACAGGGGACGCACTCGTTCCAATTGTCTGGCGGAACAAAATCTATTTCAGCAAGTTTACAAGAAAAATTATCAAAAGAATTTTATTTGAAGAATAATAAGGATTATGAATTGAATGTTTCTAACGGGAAAATTTCAATGAAAGGCATCAAGACGTTTGGATCTTCAGTAAGAGTTGTTCCAGAGAAATATTCAACTACAAATGTCATTCGAGTTGCTGGGAAAGCATACTTGGGGAACATGAATTTTGCTGTAGAATCAGGCTACATTCGACCAACAAATGAAAACATCCCTTTTGAAGATTATCTTAAAGGGGTTGTACCGAATGAAATGCCCGCAAGCTGGCATGTTGAGGCATTAAAAGCACAGGCAGTTGCAGCACGTACATATTCTGTTAGCAGTATAGGGAAGGTTGTGCCGGATACAACAGCATTCCAAGTATATGGCGGATATAACTGGTCTACAAACTCCACGAAAGCTGTAGATGCTACAAAAGGCAAGGTATTAAAATATAATAATAGTCTGATTTCTGCAACCTATTATTCTAGTAATGGAGGCTACACTGAGGCTAGTGAAGAAGTGTGGTCAAGTGCATTTCCTTATCTGGTCGCTAAAGCAGATTCAAAAGATCCAGTAAATGCTTGGACACTGAAACTATCAAAAACACAATTGAGTACATCGCTCAGCACGTCATCACCAGCATCTTGGTGGAGTAAGACAACAGAAACAAACGCAAGTCAGTTGCAAGGTCTGAAGAGCTGGATTCTAAAAAATAAAGAAACATCAGCTTCAGACATCAAGATCGCTAAAATTTCCAACGTCACCTTTTCTGGGACAACAAAAGGAAAGAGAGCAAAAACAGCATCTCTGCAAGTCAGCTATCACTTAAAAAATAAAACGGGAACCTATAGTATGAGTAAATCAGCGACACTTAGCTTTAAAATGACTGAATTTAGATCAATACTTGGTGCCACTAATTTAAAAAGCACATACGCTTCAGTGAAGAACAACACCAATGATTTCACTATCACAGGAAAAGGATATGGACATGGAGTTGGAATGAGTCAATATGGAGCGAAAATGAGAGCTGAGTCAGGAAGCACATACTCAAGCATTTTGTCATTCTATTATCCGGGTGCAAAATTAACAACAAATTAAAATATCAAGGGAGGTTATACACGTGCGCTCTATCATAAAAGTAGTATTTTTAAGTGTAATAGCTATGTGTCTGTTTCTTCCATCTGCACTTGCTGACAATTCAGTCACAAGGCTTGATGGGAAGAACCGGTATGTTGTTGCAGTGAATGCGGCGAAAAAAGGCTGGACAACATCAAGCACGGCTGTTCTTGTAGGGAAAGATGCATATGCGGATGCATTAAGTGCGGTTCCTTATGCATATCAAAAAAATGCACCTGTTCTTTTTACAAACAGTAGCAGTTTATCTACAGATACAAAAAAAGGCCTTCAAAGTCTAAAAACAAAGAATGTGACTATTCTCGGTGGAACAAAGAGTGTCTCTAGCAAGGTGACAACTCAGCTAAAGTCAATGGGCATTTCTGTGACACGTATTAGTGGTAAGAACCGCTATGACTTAGCAGCAAATATTGCAAAACAAATGAAAAGCTCTAGTACGGCTGTTGTAGCAAACGGCTTTGCTTATGCAGATGCAGTTGCCATTGCACCTTATGCTGCAAAACAAGGATATCCAATCTTATTAACCAATGATAAAGAGCTACGCTCAGAAACTTCAGCGGTGATTAAAAGCCGAGGGATTAAAAAGACCATTGTCATTGGTGGAGAATCTAGTGTAAATAAATCAACTTATGCGAAGTTGCCTTCTCCTGGAAGAGTTGGCGGAGCAAATCGTTATGAAGTTGCAGCAAATATTGTAACGAAATACAATATGAGTACAAGCAATACGTATATTAGCAATGGTTTTGCATATGCGGATGCAGCTTCAGGAGCTAGTATCGCTGCTAAGCAAGGTAAAGCTTTTATTTTCACGAATGAAAAAACATTACCGAAAGCAACTAGACAAGTCATTGGTTCAAAGAAGATCACTTCATTTAGTGTTCTAGGAGGTACATCCACTGTAACAAATACGGTGACTTCTCAATTGAAAAATCCAGTTGTTGGGAAAAAAGTTTTTATTGATCCTGGACATGGAAACCAAGACTCTGGTGCCACAGGATATGGTCTTCTTGAGAAGAACGTAAACCTTGATGTTGCTAAGCGTCTCAATACAAAATTAAATAGTTCTGGAGCATTACCCGTTATGTCACGTACATCAGATACATTTGACAGTCTTGAAACACGAGTAAGTAAAGGGGCTTCTGCGAAAGCAGATATCTTTATTAGTATCCATGCGAACGCAAATGACAACAGCAGCGCAAATGGGACAGAAACGTATTATGACAAAACAAATGCGGCTGCGAACAGTTTGAAACTTGCGCAAAACATCCAGCCTAAAATGGTTAGTGCACTAGGTACAAGAGATCGTGGTGTGAAAACAGCAGGTTTTTATGTCATTAAGTATTCAAAGATGCCGAGTGTCTTGCTGGAAACTGGCTTTATCACTAGCCCAGTTGATTCAAATATTTTGAAATCGGCGACATATAAAGATCGACTAGCTTCAGGTATTTCAAGCGGTGTGTCAGGTTATTTTAAATAAGAAAACATATATATGAGGGGTGCCTCAGATACTCCTCTTAGGCTGCTCGAGAACCTCTCTCGGCAGCCTTTTTTCAAAAGTCTATGAAATAATCGAGTCATCAATAGCGTGTCAAGTTAAAAATACATTTCATTTCTAGTTATCTTTGTTATAATTGAAACATAAAAGGTGAATGGTTTACGCATGAATCTTCAAGCGATAGCCAATCGACAAATCATGAAGAGGTGACGATCTTGAAAAAATTAATCACAATGCCGTTTCTAGTATTGCTTCTAGGTGTATTACTCACAGCATGCGGCACAACAAATCAATCAAACGACAACAGTAAGGATGACGGCAAAAAAGAAACAACTGATGCAGCTGATCAAAAGAAAGAAAATGCTTCAGAGGAAAAAACAGAAGATCAGTCATCAAATGAAAAAGCAGATGATCAAAGCAAAGAAACAGTTGCTCAAAAAGAAGAGCAATCTGGTCAATCTGATGAAGAGGCAAAAGACAGCTCAAGTAAAGAAATCACAAAAGAAGAACCTGCTAAGGAACAATCAAAAACTGATTCTAAAACAAAGAAAGAATCAACAACAAATAATAAAAATGAAGTCACCAAGGAAGGCACATATGTCGGCTTGGCTGATGGACATACCATTGCTGTGAACATTGATGGCAAAGAAGTCGCTATTCAATTTGGAAATACGTTTTCTAAACAAGTGAACAGCTTAAAAGAAGAATCAAAAGTGAAAGTAACTTATACAAAAGATGCAAACGGAACCCTTCGATTAAAAACAATCGAATCCGTTAAAGCAAAATAAAGAAAAGACACGGAGACCCGCAGAATTGCGGGTCTTTTTTACGTTGAAAAGGGCATAACTTGATATAAGTGCACATTCTTAACACAGTTTTACAAGACTTAACAGCGCATTTACATTTGCTTAATGTTGCTCTGCTAAACTGACTTTCATAGAACATCTCTTTACACAACAACTAATTTGAATGGTGAGGTGCAGGTCAGTGAGTGCAGAGAAAGCGATGAATCTTTATAGAGAATATGAAGTGAGACGAAACCACTCTTTTGCCTTAACAGAACATATGGTTCGTTATTTATTTGCAAAACGTTTCATAGATTTAATGTTCTCGTTCATCGGATTGATGTTGAGTACGCCAATCATTTTGCTGTTTGCTCTTTTGATTAAGCTAGAAACACCGGGACCAGCCTTTTATATGCAGGAGAGGGTCGGGAAAGACGGTGTTTACTTTAAATTATGGAAGCTCAGATCGATGAGAACCGATGCTGAGAGCGGAGGAGCGAAATGGGCACAAAAAAACGACCCGCGTATCACCAAAGTAGGAGCCTTCATTCGTAAAACAAGAATCGATGAACTCCCTCAATTCATCAACGTGTTAAAAGGAGAAATGAGTATCGTAGGTCCGCGGCCGGAAAGACCGATGTTTACCGCAGAATTTAATCGGACGATTCCAGGTTTTACGAAAAGATTAGCGGTCAAGCCGGGACTGACAGGTCTTGCTCAAGTAAATGGAGGATATGAAATGAGCCCAAGTGAAAAATTAACACACGACTTACAGTATATTCAAAACTTGACATTTTCTCTCGACACGAAGATTATGGTAAAAACGTTAAAAGTCATCATGACGGGTGACGGAGCCAGATAAGTAAAGTAGGGAAGAGAAATGGCAAGTATGAAAAAACGCATGCTAGGCGGGGCAAAATGGACAAGCTTGTCCGCATTCATCATTACGATCATCCAAATTGCACAGTTCGCCTTTTTAGGGAACGTGATGTCACTGAAGGAGTTTGGACTCGTTGGCATGATCACAACTGTCACCATATTTACGCAGATTTTACTTGATCTAGGGATCGGGGCAGCGATCATCCAAAAGGAACAAACAACAGAACGTCAATTATCTACATTATATTGGATCAACTTACTCACTGGAGTTGTCTTATTCTGTTTACTCATTCTAGTAAGCCCAATGATTGCCGTCTTTTATAACCGGCCAGAGCTGGAGGGGTTGCTGAAACTATTATCAATCATGTTTCTGATTGCTCCTATTGGCCAGCAATACCAATACATGATGCAAAAGGACTTAGCTTTTAAAGCATTAAGTGTCATTGAAGCCATTGCAACCATGATATCGCTGATTGTTTTACTCGCTTTGGCCTTCTTTATCAATCCGATTGTTGCCTATGTCATTTCTCAAGTGCTGCTGCAATCAGGAAAAGGGCTTATGTATGCCGCAGCTTATTGGAAGAAGTGGCGCCCAGCTCCTGTTTTTGCATTAGGAGAGGTGAAAGAATTTTTCTCATTCGGCGCATTCCAGCTCGCATCTAGACTAGTTAATCGAGCAGGATCGAACATAGACATGATTTTAATCGGCCGGTTTCTTGGAGCGGAAGCGTTAGGCATTTATAGCTTGGCGTATCAAATCGTGACGATCCCCGTGCTGAAGATTAACCCAATCGTGACGAGAGTGGCCTTCCCTGTTTTCGCAAAAAGCCAGCGTGATCACTCCATGCTGCGAGAGGGCTTCCTCAGTATGACGAATATGCTCGCATTGATTAGCTTTCCACTATTAATCGGTCTTGCTGCCGTATCAGATAGCTTTATAGAAGTAGTGTTTGGGGAGAAATGGCTCGTAGCTGTTCCGGTTCTTAATATATTGTGCATTGTCGGCCTTCTGCGTGTGCTGATGAATCCAAACGGGTCAATACTCCTTGCAAAGGGGAGAGCGGACTTAGCCTTTTATTGGGATACGGGGATGCTTCTTGTGTATGGATGCGCCTTATACGCAGGTGTCAGCACAGGCAGTCTGCTCACAGTAGCTTGGGTTTACTCAGGTGTCAGCCTGCTCAACTTCATTGTCGGCAGATGGCTCATGGCGTATGTCATTCAGCTAGATATGAAGGTGTATTTAAAATCACTTAGCAAGCCTGCTGTTATGACGCTATTGATGGCCGCCTGTGCGGTAGCCCTGCATCAAGGGATGAAGCTGACATCAGCAGACATTTTATTTCAATTAGGACTGACGATTTGTGTCAGTGCAGCATTGTATGGCTTGCTGCTCATCAAAATGTATCCGCAGGTAGCAGACAAATTATTGAGAAGAGGTCGTTCGTCATGAAGGTGCTATGGCTGACAAGTGTATATCCTAGTGAAAAACATCCAAGTGAAGGCGTATTCCATGAAACGCAGGTGCAGGAGCTGCTCAAACAAGGAATACAAGTGACCGTCATCTGTCCCAACCCGGTCAATCCACCGGTTTTACGGATGCTGAAGGCGTCCTATCGGCAGAAAATAGATCTGCCCGAACAGGAAGTGAGAAACGGAGTGACCGTATACAGGCCGCACTATACAGCGCTCCCTGGACAGCTAAAATGGGCACAGCCGAGTAAACGAATAGCGGCTGCTGTTCTCGGCGCTATGAAGCGTTACCAGCTGTCACCAGATTTTATCCATGCGCACTTTGCGATGCCATCTGGCGGAGCGGCGGCTGTGATTCAGACTGAAACGCAAATTCCTTATCTTTTGACCTTACATGGCAGTGATGTGAACGTGTATCCGGGCTATAGCAAAGGGGCAAATGCAGCCTTTGAAACGGCGGTAAAACAGGCATCTGCTGTTCTGACGGTGAGCGAGGAGCTTGCTAAAAAGACAAATGATATGACCAAAGTAGAAGCAAAATGCCTCCCGCTCGGTATTCCACTCCAGTCATTTTCTAAAACGGAAGAAGATCAACAAGGCATCAGGCAAAAGTTAGGCTTACCCCTTCACGACAAGCTCGTTGTCTTCGTCGGGCGATTAGTCAAAGAGAAGGGCTTACTTGAATTAGCTGATGCTGTCAGCGGCATGGATGGTGTGAAAGCAGTTTTTGTCGGAAAAGGCCCCCTTGCAAAGGAGCTCACAGAACGGGCTGGAGCATCCATTATACTCCCAGGGCAGGTGCCGAATGATCAGGTGAAAGACTATTTGGTGGCAGCCGATCTGTTTGCACTCCCATCCTATAGTGAAGGAATGCCAACTGTCGTTCTGGAGGCGCTCGCTTTAAAAGTGCCTGTCATTGCGACAAGTGTCGGTGGTCTCCCAACCTTATTTTCTAGCTATCAACACTTGCTCGTTGATCCGCATTCGGCAAATCAGTTAAAAGAGGCCATTCACGCCTATCTTTATGAAAACAGATGGAATGAGCAAGTGAAAAGCGATCTGTATCAAATCGTTCATACAGAATATTCATCAGTAAATAATACGAAGCAGCTCATACAGCAGTATGAAAAGGTACTTCATCAATCAAGATCCATCGTTTAAACAAGATGAAATGTGCAAAGAATGATAGATAGATAAACAGCTTGGAACGGACAATATGCTTTTACTGAGAGGATGAAAAATGTTGAAGAAAATTGCTGTGATTGGAACAGGGTATGTCGGGTTAGTATCGGGTACTTGTTTTGCTGATATCGGAAATCGTGTCATCTGCTGTGACATCGATGAATCAAAAATCAACAGCTTAAAAAGTGGTGTCGTTCCCATTTATGAACCGGGTTTAAAGGAATTGATTGAAACGAATACAGAAGAAGGAAGACTGCTTTTTACAACCAATATTCCTGCTGCTATCCGGGAATCAGAGATTATCTATATTGCTGTAGGGACACCGATGACAGCACAGGGGGAAGCTGATTTAACGTACGTGAAAGCTGTCGCTCAAACAATTGGTGAACATCTAAATGGCTATAAAATCATCGTCAATAAAAGCACAGTGCCCGTTGGAACAGGCCGGCTCGTTCAAGCCATTGTCGAAAAAGCATCGCGCAGTAAATATCCTTTTGATGTCGTATCCAATCCAGAGTTCCTCAGAGAAGGCTCTGCCATCCAAGATACGATGAATATGGAGCGTGTGGTTATAGGGTCTACAAGCTCTCATGCATCGGAGATCATTAAGGGGTTACATGAACCATTTCAAACAGTAGTGGTTGAAACCAATCTAGAAAGTGCAGAGATGATTAAATACGCAGCAAATGCGATGCTTGCAACCAAAATTTCTTTTATCAATGATATTGCCAATATTTGCGATCGGGTGGGTGCAGATGTTGAGAAAGTATCAGAAGGTGTTGGTCTAGATAGCCGAATTGGACAAAAGTTTTTAAAAGCTGGAGTCGGGTTTGGAGGTTCCTGCTTTCCGAAAGATACCAAGGCGCTATTAAAAATAGCTGAAACAGTAGGCTATCGTTTTAAGTTAATTGAATCTGTTGTCGAAACAAATACACATCAACGAGCCTATCTCGTGAAGAAATTGATGGATGTCTATGGTGATATCAAAGGGAAAACGATCTCTGTATTAGGATTGGCATTTAAACCTAATACAAATGATTTAAGGTCCTCTCCTGCTCTTGATATTATTCCAATGCTGCAAGATCTAGGAGCTTATGTAAAAGCGTATGACCCAATTGCTCACTTAGAAGCGAAGAAGATCCTTGGAAACCAAACGATATTCAGTGACAACCTATATCAAACAATAGAGCATTCAGATGCATGTTTAATCTTGACTGAATGGGAAGAAGTATTAAAAATGGATATGGAGAAAGTCAGAAGACTGCTTCAACGTCCAGTGATCATTGATGGACGTAATATATTTGAACCAGAACAAATGAGAAAAAACGGCTTTATTTATCTTTCGATCGGCCGTCCACATGTACAGGATGTTAAGATGTTATTAGAAGCTTGATTTTTAGGAGGAACTTGGATGAAGAAAGTACTGGTTACTGGAGGTAGTGGATTTATAGGTTCACATACTGTTGAAAAATTAATAAAAAAAGGATATGAGGCCATCGTGCTTGATAACTTTTCAACAGGTAGGAAGGAAAATATTGCACATTTATCTGTTCCATGTATTGAAGAGGATGTAACAAAACCAGAAGTGGTTGAAATCATTAAACAAATCGCACCAGACTACATCATTCATCTTGCTGCACAAGTAAGTGTCGCAGTATCGGTCAATGATTATATATATGATCAAGAAGTGAATATTAAAGGATCACTGCATGTGATCAAAGCGGCTTCAGAGGCTGGTGTCAAGAAAGTGGTATTTGCCTCATCGGCAGCTGTCTATGGAGATCCTGTGTATCTGCCAGTAGACACCGCGCACCAGTTAAAGCCTGGTTCGCCGTATGGTTTATCAAAGCTCACAGTAGAGCGGTACTTAGAAATGGCAAAAACATTGTATGATGTGGACTATTGTATTCTTCGGTATAGCAATGTTTATGGTCCGCGACAAGACGCACTTGGCGAAGGCGGGGTTGTCTCTATTTTCTCCGATAAGTTTGCAAAGGATGAGGCTCCTTTCATTTTTGGAGACGGGGAACAAACAAGAGATTTCATCTATGTAGGTGATCTAGCAGCAGCGAATGTTGCGGCTTTAACAGCTCAATCAAACGTTTGTTTAAATATTTCATGTGGGGATTCGATCACTGTGAATGAGCTGTTTCAAACGATGAAGCGAGTGACGAGGTCGCATCTTGAACCAATTTACAAGCCGCAGCGTGCAGGAGATATTGTGCATAGTACATTGGCAAATGAGGAAACGAAACAAGTCTTATCATGGGAGCCTGTTGTGAGTTTACAGGAAGGTTTGGCTCGTACCATTTCCTACTATGAACAGGAGGTCAAGGCTTAATCGCTCAAATCGGATGGGTTGCTTAGGAGGATAATGGGTATGAGTGTGAAACAAACAGCATGGCAAATCATGATTGGATGTATTTTGTTTGCAGCAGGGATCGGGCTTGTACAATTGGCATCCTCGCAGCCCGTCGGGTTAAAGAAGATGGTGGCTGTTCCGGTTATACTTCTGATCCTGTCGGCTGCTCTCGTGTTGATGAAGCTGTACATGAATGGTGAGCAAATCTTCATGTCAGTCATCTATCTATTGATTACATTGACCTTTCTCAACAACGCTTTCTTTTCTATTAGTGCAGGATTCTTTAGTCTTTTTCTCTACCGTATCATGCTCATCGCCGCTTTTGCTTTATTCATATGGCGGATGAGAGATAAGGGGACGTACATATCTCAGTGGCAGCAGATTCGTGTCAAAGGTATTCTTGGTTTTTTCGCTGCATGGTTTCTTTACGGGCTCATCTCACTGCTTTGGGCTCATTCAGTCACAGACGGCCTGAAGTATATGTCCCTTCTTGCAATGGGGATGGGATTTGTCTTTCTTGTCGTCATGTATATTCAGCGAATGGACCAAGTAGTGACCTTTTATAGCATTTGGCTGGTCATGACTGTGTTTGTGATGGGGATTGGGTTCTATAACCACTTTACATTGAACCATTTACCGAATACCTCATTGTATCTAGGGCCAGCGTATAAACAGCACTATCCTACATCTGTCTTTTTTAATCAGAATGACTTTGCAACGTTTTTATCGATTAGTTTCTTCTTATACCTAGCATGCATGCGTCAAATGAAAAACGGTTATATCAAAGCGTTTGGATTATTAGGTGCAATTGCCGCGCTGTATCTCATTTTGTTAACCGAATCCCGCGCTAGTCTGCTTGGGATATTAGCAGGAGTGGCGATCTATGTGTGGCTGCTGCTCCCGCGTTTTCTCAAAAAGTCGTCAATCATTGCAGCAAGCGGACTTGTCGTCATCGGTATCGCAGTCTTTTCAGCTAAGATTTATTCAGTTTTTTATGACTTGTTTCTCGCTTCTCAGGTCGCGCATTCTTTTAGTGAACCCCTCCCGTCTAACATCGCGAGAGCGAATCTAATCAAAAATGCTTGGCACTTTTTTACGAATTCATACGGATTCGGAGTTGGAGCGGGGAATGTGTCTTACTACTTAGCTCACTTTTCGATCTTTGATACAGACCAGGTCGTAGAAGTGCACAATTGGCTGCTGGAATTGATGACGAACTTTGGGTTTGCAGTCATGCTGGGCTATATCTCACTATACGCTTATCTCATGTTCACACTTTACAAACAATACAGATGGGCTGACACAAGATCGGCAAAAATGATCATTGAGGGGTTGTTTGCAGCCATGCTGAGCTTTCTCGTTTCAAGTATCAGTCCTAGCTCCGTCTCGAATTTATATTTCCACTGGGTATTTTTAGGACTGGTGATCGCAGCGGTGAATATGCTGAAAAACAAACAACGACTCAAGCTGTGGTAAACCGTGTGTGATGCTCTGTTTGTATGGCTACACTAGTGAAAGAGCAAATACGTCAATGTTGGGAGAATGAACATGTCTGGTTTCATATCTAGGATAGGGAAGCGAATCAAAAGGTACATCGTATGGCTCATACTGCTGCCAGTCGTATTAGGCGCCTTTGGTTTCTTTTTTGCTAAAGGAACGACGCAGCAGTCTAGTTATACAGCTGCTGTTACCTTCACTCTCGGTAAATATGATGATGGGGTGTATAACAATATGGCAGAAGTGACATCTCTATTAAAAAGCGATGCATTTCTAAATGAAGCACTCAGTGATGTGAAAGAAGAAGAAAGACAGGATGTGAAAACCCGTCTTATTCTTACCAATCAATCGGATACACAATTACAGCTTTCTTTCACGGATGCCGATAAGGATCGTGCTTTGGCTGTTGTGAAGCAGGTGTCGGATACATTTCTCAAGCAAGACAAAGCATTATTCACAAAAAGACAGCAGGTCATCGAAAATAGATTAGCTGCTCTTGAAGACGAATCGGTCAGCAATGATTCCAAAGTCGATAAAGAACGATTCTTATATGAATTGGAGTCAACAAAGCTTGGAATGAAGCAGGCAAAGATTGTCGATCCTGCCCAAGTACTTGATGAGGGCAATAAAGGCATGTCAGCCAAAAAACGGGCACTGCTTGGGCTTGTCATTGGCTTTAGCATCTCGCTCATGTTTGTGGTCTTACCCGAAGTGTTCAAAGAATCTTAATAATGAACTGGAGATGAGTCTAAGGTGAACAATCAACCGTTAGTATCCATCATTACACCGGCGTATAATGCGGAACGTTATTTAACGGATACAGTTCATTCCGTCCTTGCCCAAACCTATTCCAATTGGGAGCTGATCATTGCAGATGATTGTTCTACAGATGGAACTAGAAAGCTATTAGGGGATTTAAGTCAAGCGGACGACAGAATCAACGTCATTTATTTAGAGGAAAATGGGGGAGCCGCCATTGCTAGAAACGAAGCCATCAAACAGGCAAAGGGACGCTTTATCGCTTTTTTAGACAGCGATGATATGTGGAAAGAGACGAAGCTTGAAAAACAGGTAGACTTCATGCTGACAAATGATTATGCCTTTACATTTACGGCATATGACATCATTGCAGAAAACGGAGAACCATTAGAGAAAACCGTCACTGCGCCAGCGAGATTAGACTATAATGAAGCCCTGAAAAACACCATTATCGGCTGTTTAACGGTCATGCTTGATCTTCAAAAGGTAGGACATGTGGAGATGCCGAACATTCGTACAAGGCAGGATTTAGCTACATGGCTGTCTATACTAAAAAGAGGATTTACAGCCTATGGTATGAGTGAACCGCTCAGTGAATATCGCATCGTTGGGAACTCCATCTCTAGTAACAAGTGGAAAGCAGCGAAAAAAACGTGGTTTGTCTACAGAGAAATTGAGCAGCTTCATTTTGTCAAAGCGTCTTGGTGTTTTATGCACTATGCGACAAATGCTGTGAAGAAGCGTTTATAAACAGAAGGGAAAAAAGGTGATAAAGGTGAAAGCAGACTCGATCATACATGTTGTCGTAGCGACGGGAGAATGGGGACAGGACGGACTGAGGTACAGACGGCATCGGCTGGCCGAATTTCTAGCATCTGATCCAGAAACAAAAGAGGTCATCTGGGTATGCCCGTCATCATCTCGTCATACAGCTCCCTTTCAGCCCATAACAGATCGAATGAAGCAATTGACCATTCCTGATGTGCTCAAGAGCAAATTATTTCGCTTTGGCCGATATCAAGACATGTTCTATATTCATAAATTATCCCCTCTTCTTGAACATTTGCGGCAGGAGGAAAAGAAGGGGATCGCCGTTTGTTTGTGGTATACGTTTCCGGGCTTTCCGCTCTTATCTTCTTTATTTGAATGGAAACATATTGTCTATGATTGCAGTGACCTGTGGGGAGAGCCAATAAGCGGCAACCATAACATTCTTTCTTATATGAGGCAGCGTGTCATTGTCAAAGCAGAAAATCGGATCATTAAATATGCACACAGCATTACATGCTCTTCTCAATATTTACACGATCAAATCAAAAAACGTCTTATGGGAGAACCAAAAGATGTGTTTACGGTGGAAAATGGCGTCGAATATGATGTGTTTGCGAAAAGCAATCTTCCTTGTAAAGAAGATGTGCTGGAAGGAAGAGAAGGGACCGTGCTTGGTTTTATCGGAGGAATTAAGCCAAAGCTCGATTTTGACATGATGGCTGAAGCTGCTCGTATGCGGCCTGATTGGACATTTTTATTTGTCGGTCCGGATGGAACGAATGGAGATCCATCTTTTCAGCATGCACTCAAACTGCCTAATGTGATTTGGACAGGTGCTGTTGCTCCAGAAGAAGTGCCTGCTTATATGAAGCTGATTGATGTAGGGATGATGCCATACAAACAATCCCCTTACAATCAAGCGGTGTTCCCTCTCAAGCTTTATGAATTTTTAGCCGCTGGAATACCGGTTGTCGGTTTAAATCTCCCATCAACGGAAAGGCTAAAAGAGAAGGATGTGTATGAATATTTAGAGGGCGATGATCCTGCGCTCTTCGTAGAAGCCTGCCTAAAAGTGATCAGCAAAAAAGATGACACAAGCTATAGACATCTAAGACAAAGCCGAGCGAAGAAAAAAGATTGGCACGCGCTGTTCACAAACATGGTAGAACTAACGAATATTAAAGAAAACGCATAATTCATTCGGGATTGTGCGTTTTTATTTGTTTCATCACCGGGGGAGGTTGTGATCATCCTCTATTCAATTGTATAATGGAAAGAGCGGCCAATATACAAAATACAGATTTCAATTTAGAAGGAGACTGACCTATGGATTACGAACGCGCCTTATTAGCGTTTTTTGTCTCTCTGGCTACAGTTTTAATTGTGACACCAATCGTCAAAAAGTTTGCAATTAAGATTGGTGCAGTGGACCAGCCGAATAAACGAAAAGTTCATGATAAAGTAATGCCTCGAATGGGTGGTTTGGCAATTTTTATTGGAGTAGCGGCTGGAGCATTAGCAGGCGGGCTGTTTCTACATAATAAAATTACAGCAATTTCAGTTGGTGCCGTACTCATCGTCATTTTAGGTATATTTGATGATAAATATAATTTAAGTGCAAAATTTAAATTTCTCGTACAAGTTCTTGTTGCTTGTTTGATTGTGAGCACGGGCTTAAAAATGGACTTCTTCTCTGTTCCTTTTTTAACAGATCGAATTGAGTTAGGCTGGATGGCATATCCCCTCACCGTGCTATGGATTGTGGGCATCACAAATGCCATTAATTTAATTGACGGCCTTGATGGACTAGCTGCCGGTATTTCTGTCATCGGTTTAACAACGATTGCAGTGATGGCATTTTCCGCTGATAAGATTCTGATTCTTTCTTTATCTCTTGTCGTCATTGGCAGTACGATCGGCTTTCTCTTTTACAACTTTCATCCGGCGAAGATTTTTATGGGAGATACCGGTTCGCTATTTTTAGGCTATATGATCTCGGTGCTGTCACTTTTAGGGCTATACAAAAGTGTCACTTTGTTTAGTGTTGTCGTTCCTGTGATCATTCTAGGTGTTCCTATATTTGATACGACCTTTGCAATCATTAGACGCATATTAAACAAACAGCCGATTTCATCACCGGACAAATCTCATATTCATCACAGACTAATGGCCTTTGGCTTGTCCCATCGCATGGCTGTCATCGTGATTTACATGATTGGGTTAGTCTTTAGCTTAAGTGCGATTTTGCTGACAAGCGCGACCCTTTGGTTATCGCTCATCATTATCTTTTTACTGGTGATGTTTATGCAAGTGATTGCGGAAGTCACGGGTTTGGTCAACGAAGAGTTCAAACCATTTACGAAATTCTATAAACGAATGGTCAAAAGACAATAAAAAACAGCCCGTTCCTAGGGGACTGACCCCCGTTATTGAGACAGGGATCAAAACACCTTTATACAGCCAATTGCCGATAGTTTATCGGTGATTGG
>NZ_JAWRWI010000017.1:0-14427 GCF_046535585.1 Bacillus sp. SIMBA_005
GTAGTTCAGTTGGTTAGAATGCCTGCCTGTCACGCAGGAGGTCGCGGGTTCGAGTCCCGTCCGGACCGCCATTTTTAAAATGAATACATGGCTCGGTAGCTCAGTTGGTAGAGCAACGGACTGAAAATCCGTGTGTCGGCGGTTCGATTCCGTCCCGAGCCACTTTTATAAAAAAATATTAATAGTATGGCGGTTGTGGCGAAGTGGTTAACGCACCAGATTGTGGCTCTGGCACTCGTGGGTTCGATTCCCATCAATCGCCCCATACATATTTTTGCGGGTGTAGTTTAGTGGTAAAACCTCAGCCTTCCAAGCTGATGTCGTGGGTTCGATTCCCATCACCCGCTCCATTTGTATATCCATTCATGGGCCTGTAGCTCAGCTGGTTAGAGCGCACGCCTGATAAGCGTGAGGTCGGTGGTTCGAGTCCACTCAGGCCCACCATGATATTCCGCAGTAGCTCAGTGGTAGAGCTATCGGCTGTTAACCGATCGGTCGTAGGTTCGAGTCCTACCTGCGGAGCCAAATGGAGAAGTACTCAAGTGGCTGAAGAGGCGCCCCTGCTAAGGGTGTAGGTCGCGCAAGCGGCGCGAGGGTTCAAATCCCTCCTTCTCCGCCATTTATCTGGCCCGTTGGTCAAGCGGTTAAGACACCGCCCTTTCACGGCGGTAACACGGGTTCGAATCCCGTACGGGTCATATTTAAAAGAGATCTTGTCAAAGATCTCTTTTTTTATTTTCTTCAAAAAAAGAAAGACCGCCATTATAGCGGTCCTTTTTTACATGTTCATGGAATAGATCGTATAAGACAAGTAAGTTGCAAAGAAGCCCCATAAGACATAAGGAATAAGTAAAATCGGAACGGCTTTGCTTAGTTTACGCGAGACGATGACAAGAGCAAGTGCTGTCAGTGCTACAAGAAGGCAATCGATTGTAGCAGCAAATAAATCTTTTTGTGTAAATTGAAAAAAACTAAAGGCTTGATTAAATACATAATTTAAAAGAAAAAGAATCCAAAATGGTAAGGTGATTTTTTGAAATCCGTACTTTCCATAAATGATCGCTGCGGACAACGAGATGAGAGCAAATAAGATAGCCCATACAGCACCAATTACACCACCACTTGGTGTCCATTCAGGTTTATTTAATGCACCATACCACTCTCTGTCAATCGGAAACAAGAATCCGGCAATAGAGAATAATGCGTATGTAATAAAAAAGACAACCACTGCCCAAATGATACTTTTTCTCGCCATTAAAAATCTCCTCCAATCAAATTCACTCTTAAAGTGATTTCCCAATCATTACATGATATAAACATTAAGCCCCCATTATGAGGGGACTAATGATTTTCTTCTGTATAAGGTTCCTCTTCGTACGGCTTCAAATCACCAAATACGGTCATGACGCCCTCTTCGTCTAATGCTTCTTCATAGGCTTCGTGGGCTTTATTTGGATACACCTTACTTGCCTTGCCCTCAATATCAGCAGCTGCAAATCCTTCATAGTCTTCGACATAATCTTCATCTTCTGATTGAGTGTACACATCATCGTATGTCAATGGAGGAAATTCCATATCGGATGGCGTATCAGAGTTTCCGTAGCGTTCTACGTCTTGATATGCATCCTCTCCATCGTAGGCTGCACTTTCTTCATTTTCGAATTGCCCTGATGGCGGACTTAATAAATCCTCTTCAATTGGACGGTTTTGTGAAACGGTTTGTTCTTTTGAATGCTCTGTGCATGTGACGGCACTAGGCAAGGCTTCTAAACGTTCCTTTGGGATAGGGGCTTTACAGACCTTGCAAAGTCCATAAGAGCCGTCTGTGATGGCTTGAAGTGCTTCATTGATGTCTAACAGATGTTCATGTTCTAAACTATTTAACGCAATATCTTTCCCGCGTTCGAACAGCTCTGTTCCTTGATCACCTGGATGATTATCATAGGCTGACAGATCTCCGACAGAATCATAAGGAAATGATACTTTTTGTTCATCGTCATGGCTTTTGGCTTCGAGTTCGTGTTTTTCATCGAGAAGTCGCTGCTTCAAATGATGTAATTCGTCTTTAGACAACAAAGCGATCATCCTTTCATATCAAACATAATGTTAGTATGAGCAATTTTATCTGTAAGACTAGTTCCAATTTGAAGCAATTCCTCATGAAAAAACGCCTGCGGCTGGGGCAGGCGTTCTTTGTTAAGCAATATAGTACTGTAAAATCAAAGCGATTGTTAGCAGGAAACCGAAAAATGTATTGGTTTGTGCTGTAGATTTCATGGCATTCATTAATTCAATTGGTTTTTCTTTTTGCTTAAATTCTTTGATAGCTGTATATGCTTTTGGGACACTGAGTAAAACAAGAAGGCTCCAAAGGCCGACAATATCTGTGAAGATATAAACAAAAATAAGTACATAAGAGAGCAAAAACATGGAAAGTAAAATGTTCACTGCAGCTTTTCGCCCAGCAAGGATAGCAAGTGTTTTTCGTCCATTTTCTTTATCGCCGTCTAAATCGCGGATATTGTTCGATAGTAAGATGGCACCAACTAAAATAGAAATTGGTAATGAGACGAGAACCGCTTTAGACGTCAGTGTGCCTGTTTGAATATAGAAACTGATCAGGATGATTCCTAATCCCATAAACGCACCTGATACAAGTTCTCCAAACGGTGTATATGCAATAGGAACAGGGCCGCCAGTATAGAAATAGCCTGCTGCCATACAAATGAGCCCTATCAGTGCAATCCACCAGCTAGACATCATGCAAATATATACCCCTAGTAGTAAAGAAAGCGCAAATAGTGCATAAGCAAGGGCGAGAACGGTTTTAGGCTTCACGCCATTTCTGACAATGGCGCCGCCGATGCCGACAGATTTCTCGTTGTCCAATCCGCGAACATAATCAAAGTACTCATTAAACATGTTTGTTGCGATTTGGATAAACATAGATGCAAACAGCATAGCTAAAAATAGCCCAACATGTATTTGACCACTTGGAAGTGCGAGAACAGTTCCTAAAGTAACGGGAATAAATGCTGCTGTTAATGTATGCGGTCGTAGTAAATTCCACCAAATCCGCCAGTTCTTATCAGGCTTAATCGGTGAAAGCTGATCTGATATCGATTGATGCTGCATAAAATATACTCCTTTAAATAAAAAAATACGTACACGTCCAAATTCCAGTTTAGCAAAGTTCAAAAGGGTGTCAATATATTGATGCGATGAAACCTGAAAAAGATGTTTGCTAATCGTTGCCATATCGAGAGAAAGCTTGATCTTAGAACAAGACTTTCCATTTTTCTTATAGATGCTCTCGTTTCAAGAAGCAGGAGCGAAAAAATCTAGAAAGCGTGATATAATAAGGATTCGAGGTTTTAAAAGCTGTTTTCTTTACTAAGTTCATCTGTTAAGGTTTATAATAGAAAAGCAGGTCATTCGACATACTCGAATGTTCACGTATTTTTTCATTTTGGTTTTATTTTTTTATGTTATTTCATGGATTTTGGAGGAATGTATCATGGTGACAACAGTGCAAAGTACTTTCCGGCAGGAAGCGCTTGCGACATTAGAAGAAGCGAATAACGTCAACCATGCTGTTTTGATAAGCTACTCCAGAAGAGTTGACGATCTGGATCCTCTTGCCTTTTTCCAAAGCGGCGAAGCGGATTTTTTAGGCGAGCGTTTTTTTTGGTCTGATCCAGAAAGCCAAATGATATTTTCTGGACTTGGCAGAGCGGCCGTTATTAAATCATCTGAACAAGGCAAGGAACGATTTGATACAGTCCATCAAGAATGGGAACAGCTGAAGCAGCACATGTTCCATTTTCATGATGAGAAGGAGTTAAGGCAAGCGGCTGTTGGTCCGCTTTTATTTGGAGGATTCTCATTTGATCCGTTTGAAGAGAAGGCGCGTCACTGGGAAGCATTTGGCGAGGCTCATTTTTTTGTGCCATCGATGATGCTCACTGTCTCGAAAGAAGGGACGTTTCTTACGATCAATGAATGGAAGCAGGTGGACGGGAATGTTCATCAGCTCATTCAAGAATTAGAACAAAAAGCCTCTCATTTCGAAACATTACCGCTCAGACATGATGGACAAGCCGAACTTGTTCATATGGAAGAACGAGATGTGACGGAATGGATGAAGGCGATCCAAGAAGCGACAGACCACATTCGTGCAAACGAATATGAAAAGGTTGTTTTAGCAAGAGAAGTCTTGCTTCACTATAAAAATCAAATTGAACTCGCTCCACTGTTATCAGAATTATTAAAGCATCAAACAACGAGTTATGTATTTGCGGTTGAACAGGGGAGACAAGCATTTGTCGGAGCTACGCCGGAACGCTTAGTGAAAAAAAGCGGCGGAGAGGTCTTTTCATCTTGTTTAGCAGGTTCGAT
The DNA here is from genome assembly GCF_046535585.1 of Bacillus sp. SIMBA_005. Classification (NCBI taxonomy): domain Bacteria; kingdom Bacillati; phylum Bacillota; class Bacilli; order Caryophanales; family Bacillaceae; genus Bacillus; species Bacillus sp. SIMBA_005. The sequence continues at coordinate 4,399 of NZ_JAWRWI010000017.1, forward strand.
TGTTCGTGGAAAAAATGAAGCGGAAGATCGAGCATTAGGCGAGGAGCTACTGCATGATGAGAAGAATTTGATTGAACATCAAATTGTCGTCAATATGATTGAGGAAGCATTTGCGGCCAATTGCCTTCGCGTGCATAAACCAAATCAACCTAGTCTTTATAAAACAAAAAACATTCAGCATTTGTTTACACCGATTGTGGGAGAAATTAAAAGCAGCTGTTCTCTCTTTTCATTAATTGAACAGCTCCATCCGACGCCAGCATTAGGTGGGTATCCGAAGGAAAAGGCAGTTGAGGTCATTCGTGAAATCGAACCGTTGAAACGTGGCTGGTACGCAGCGCCGGTAGGGTGGATTGACTCTCAGGATAATGGAGAATTTGCTGTTGCCATTCGGTCAGGTCTTATTGAGGAAGATCATGTTCGTTTGTTCGCTGGCTGCGGCATTGTAGAGGATTCCCTTGCAAAGCAGGAGTACGAGGAAACGCAAGTGAAATTAAGACCAATGCTATCTGCCCTTGGAGGTCGTCCTATTGAATAATCAAATCATGACAACATATATTGGCAGATTGATGGATGAATTTGTCCAAGGCGGTGTACAAGAGGCCGTTGTCTGTCCAGGTTCTCGTTCGACCCCGCTTGCAATGCTGGCTCTAGCCCACCAAGACATCAATGTCCATGTATTAGTGGATGAACGGTCTGCTGCTTTTTATGCGCTTGGTCTTGCAAAAGCAAGTCAAAAATCAGTGCTGCTTATTTGTACATCAGGTACAGCAGCAGCTAACTTTTACCCAGCCATTGTAGAGGCACATTATTCCCGTGTCCCACTTATTGTTTTAACTGCTGATCGGCCGCACGAATTGAGGGAAGTTGGGGCACCTCAAGCGATTGATCAGCAATTCTTATTCGGTAAGTTTGTTAAATGGTTCACAGACTTAGCATTGCCAGAAGAAAGTCAGACGATGTTGCGCTATGTTCAGACGGCTGCGGCAAGAGCAAATCATATGTCGATGCAAGAGCCGAAAGGACCTGTACAAATCAATGTCCCTCTGAGAGAACCATTGCTTCCTGATTTGTCTATTGATCCTTTCGAGAGAGAAGAAACAGACCGGAAAAAAGTATTAGCTACAGGACAGGCTTTCCCAAATTGTGATGCGATATCTGAAATTGTGACGGGCATGAACCGTTCCAAAAAGGGACTGATTGTGTGTGGTGAGCTTCATACTCAGAAAGAAAAAGAGGCAGTGTTACGTCTTTCAAAAGCCTTGCATATGCCGATTTTAGCGGACCCGCTTTCTCATTTACGAAATGGTCATGAGCATGCAGATCTTATTATTGATGCGTATGATTCTTTATTGAAAGATGAAGCATTGCAGCAGCACCTATTGCCGGATATGGTCATTCGTTTTGGACCGATGCCTGTGTCTAAGCCTTTATTCAAGTGGTTGGAAAAACATGTGGAAGTCAATCAGATTGTTGTTGATGCTGCTGGAGGTTTTCGAGATCCTGGGCTGAGTGCTTCATACGTCATTGAAAGTGATGTGGCAGCTTTTGTAGATGAAGTAGTCAATAGAGCGGTTCAACGTGAGGATACAAGTTTTCTAAAGCGCTGGCAGGATGCTAATTCATCATTCAGAACGCATGCTGCCCATTATTCTGATGAGGATCTGTCATTTGAGGGGAATGTGTACCGTCAGCTTCAGCATCTATTGCCGAAGGAGAGTGTCCTTTTTATCGGAAATAGTATGCCGATTCGTGATGTGGATACATTTTTTGAAGCGCAATTGAAGCCTTTTCGAATGATGGCGAATCGAGGAGCAAATGGTATTGATGGCGTTGTGTCTACAGCACTTGGCACGTATGCAGCTTTGAAACAGCCGGTCACCTTAGTGATTGGAGATTTATCATTTTATCATGATATGAATGGTCTCCTTGCAGCGAAGTTGATGGACATTCCACTGACGGTTGTGCTGTTAAACAATGATGGAGGAGGCATCTTTTCTTTCCTTCCGCAGGCGTCTGAGGAACCGTATTATGAAAAACTCTTTGGTACACCGACTGGACTGAATTTTGAGTATGCTTCGAAGCTGTATGGGGGAACCTATGCGAAACCGTCAACGAAACAAGAATTCCATGATGTCTACAAGGCGCATATAGAAGAGCCTGGACTTCATTTAATTGAAATTGAAACAGATCGGCATTCTCGTGCAAGCAAGCATCGTCAAATGATGGATGACATATTGAAAGAAGTGAAAAAAGAATGTCTTCTTTCATAATACGGATGCGTGATGGTGTGGCATACGAGGTGGTGGATCAAAATCCATCAGGTGAGAATGCCACATTATGCTTACATGGCTTCACTGGAAGCGCGGCTTCTTGGACGTTCTTGAATGCTTATATGGAGAATACGAGATTGATTCAAGTCAGTTTGCTTGGACATGGCCGCACGGACTCACCAGAAAGTATAAGAAGATATGCGATGTCGCATCAGCTGGCAGATCTTGCAGAGATTTTAAACCAATTAAAGCTTCACAAAGTGAATATTCTCGGATATTCTATGGGAGGACGTATTGCTTTATCATTTGCCTCTCGTTATTCAGAGCGAGTCAACAAATTGATTCTAGAGAGTACCTCTCCAGGGCTTCGCACGTTTAAAGAGCGGATGGCAAGACTCAAGCATGATCATCAGCTTGCTCAGAAAATGAGACATGAAGGTTTAGTGAAGTTTGTGGATTTTTGGGAGAGTATTCCATTGTTTGCTTCGCAAAGAACTTTATCAGCTGACACGCAGGCTCAACTAAGAGAGGGGAGGCTGAAAGCCAATCCACTTGGACTGGCTCGCAGCTTAGAAGGCATAGGAACAGGTTCGCAGCCCTCTGTTTGGAAGGCATTAAAGCATATAAAATTACCTGTTTTGTTGATTTGCGGAGCGCTTGATGAAAAGTTCTGCAACATCGCCGCACGTATGCAGCAGCAGCTTGAAGGCAGTCAATTTATATTGGCTGAGCAGGCTGGGCATACAGTTCATGTGGAACAACCACATTTTTTTGGTAAAATAGTAAGTGAGTTTATTACGCAAGATTAGAGGAGGAACTATTGATGGCTATTGAATGGCAAACTGAGCGTCAATATGACGAAATTTTATATGAAACGTACAATGGGATCGCAAAGATCACGATTAATCGTCCACATGTACATAACGCGTTTACACCAAAAACTGTGAGTGAATTAATTGATGCATTTTCACGTGCTCGTGATAATTCGAATGTAGGTGTGATCGTACTTGCAGGTGCTGGCGGCAAAGCATTCTGTTCTGGTGGAGATCAAAAAGTACGCGGTCATGGCGGTTATGTAGGAGACGATCAAATTCCGCGTCTAAATGTACTGGACTTACAGCGTTTGATTCGTGTGATTCCAAAACCTGTTGTTGCGATGGTTGCTGGTTATGCAATCGGCGGCGGGCACGTTCTTCATATTGTGTGTGACCTGACAATTGCAGCAGATAATGCGATTTTTGGACAAACTGGTCCAAAAGTAGGCAGCTTTGATGCTGGTTATGGTTCAGGCTACCTTGCACGTATTGTAGGTCATAAGAAAGCGAGAGAGATCTGGTACTTATGCCGTCAATACAATGCACAAGAAGCGCTTGATATGGGACTTGTCAATACAGTTGTACCATTAGAGCAGCTTGAAGAGGAAACCGTGAAGTGGTGTGAGGAGATGCTAGAAAAGAGCCCGACTGCTTTACGATTCTTGAAGGCTGCATTTAATGCAGATACGGATGGATTAGCTGGAATTCAACAATTTGCAGGAGATGCGACACTTCTTTATTACACAACAGATGAAGCAAAAGAAGGACGCGATTCCTTTAAGGAAAAACGCAAGCCGGACTTCGGTCAGTTCCCGCGTTTCCCTTGATTCAATCATATCAATGAAAAACAGCTTAGTGCATCAGACTAAGCTGTTTTCTTTTACAAAAAGGAGGTGTCATGATGAAGCAACCAAATTGGCTGCTGCACCGTGCTTATTTAACACCAGAAAGAGTCGCGCTCATTTATCAGGATAAAAAGTGGACATTCCGCGATTTAGCTGATGAAGTTAATGAGCTTTCCAATAGACTGGCACAAACATCATTAAAAAAAGGGGAAACGGTCGGTCTTCTGATGAACAACCATCCTCAAATGGTGATGCTTGTTCATGCTTGTTTGTCATTAGGATTCAAAATCGTGCTATTGAACAATAAGTTAACAAAAGCCGAAAGACGCTATCAACTTGAAGATGCAAAAGCAGCCGCTTTATTTACTGAACCTGTTTATGCCAGTGATCACAAGGGTGAACTACCCGTTTATACAATGGAGACTTTACCTGAAGAAGGGCAAGAGAATGTAAAGAAAATCGAAAGCGAATTTGATTTAAATGAAACAGCGACGATCATGTATACATCTGGTACAACAGGACGCCCAAAAGGGGTCGAGCAAACGTTTGGCAATCATTTTCATAGTGCTGTTTCCTCTGCACTCAATATAGGCATCAGAGAGGATGACCGCTGGCTTATTGCACTGCCTCTTTTTCATATTAGCGGATTATCCGCTTTATTTAAGTCTGTGATTTATGGGATGACTGTCGTACTCCATCAGAAATTTGATGTCGATGAAGTAAAAGGTTCTATTGAACAGCATCGTGTGACGATGATATCTGTTGTTCAAACGATGTTATCCCGTTTATTAAGCAGACTGGAAGAATGTCCGTCTTCTTTGCGCTGTCTTTTATTAGGCGGAGGGCCTGCGCCTTTTGCGATGCTTCAAGAAAGCAAAGAGAAAGGCTTCCCTGTGTTTCAATCGTACGGCATGACAGAGACCTGTTCACAAATTGTGACCCTTGCGCCTGAATTTAGTGTAGAGAAACTTGGATCAGCGGGAAAACCCCTTTTTGGGTGTGAGCTGAAAATTCAAGATGGTACACGCATTTGTCGTCCCTTTGAGCATGGCGAAATTATGGTGAAAGGGGCAAATGTCATGAAAGGGTACCTTTACCGTGAAGAGGCGACTGCGGCTGCCTTTGATCAAGGCTGGCTGAAAACGGGTGATATTGGCTATGTGGATGAGGAGGGGTTTTTATTTGTGCTTGACCGCCGTTCAGATTTAATTATTTCTGGCGGTGAGAATATTTATCCTGCTGAAATTGAAGCGGTTCTGTTAACACATCCGCATGTAAAGGAAGCCGGAGTGACGGGTATATATGATGATAGATGGGGAGAGGTACCAGCTGCCTTTCTTGTCACAGATCATAAAATACCGGAGAATGAGCTCTATGCTTTATGTGAGTCGCATCTAGCAAAATATAAATGGCCTGCCGCTTTTCACTTTGTGGACGAGCTGCCAAGAAATGCGTCGAATAAATTGCAGAGGCACAGACTCAGAGTCAAAGGGGTTTTTAGATGATTCAAATTGAACGAGTGATTTTATATCATGTCACGATGAAGCTCAAGCAGCCATTTACCACAAGTCTTGGGACCATATCTGAGCGTGAGTTTATTATTGTCGAGGTAAAAGATCAAACGGGATTGACTGGTTGGGGAGAGGTGTCAGCTTTTTCTTCTCCTTGGTATACAGAAGAAACGATTGAAACTTGTTACCATATGCTGAGAGCTTTCTTTATACCAAATGTGCTGACACGCACCTTTACACACCCTTCAGAAATACCAGACAGCCTGTATCAATTTAAAGGGAATAAGATGGCGAAAGCGGGAATTGAAGCGGCTGTTTGGGATATTTATGCGAAGCGTGAGAATAAATCGTTACGAGATGTATTAGGCGGCACCAAGGATAGAATACCTTCTGGTGTTGTGGCGGGGTTAGGACCCGTTGATGATATGCTGAAGCAAATACAACAATTTGTGGACCAAGGCTATCAGCGGGTGAAGGTAAAAATTAAGCCGGGACAGGATATTGGTCTCCTTAAAAAAATTAGAGAGTCTTTCCCTCACCTTCCATTAATGGCAGATGCAAACTCTGCTTATGAGTTAAAGGATATTAGCAAGCTCAAGCAGCTCGATGACATTCGTTTATTAATGATTGAACAGCCATTAGCTGCAGATGATATCGTCGACCATCGCCATTTGCAAAAGCATTTAAAAACACCGATATGTTTGGATGAAAGTATTTGTTCTTTAGATGATGCTAGAAAAGCTGTAGAGCTTGGCAGCTGTCAAATTATTAATGTGAAGCCTTCACGAGTTGGAGGGCTGACAGAAGCCCTTAAAATCCATACATTCAGTAAGGAGCATCAAATTCCGTTATGGTGTGGAGGAATGATTGAAACAGGCATTTCCCGCGCCCAGAACGTGGCACTTGCTTCACTTCCACAATTTACAATTCCAGGTGATGTTTCAGCTTCGTCAAAATATTGGGAGCAGGATATCATTTTTCCTGAAATCAAGGTTGAAAATGGGTTTATTGAGGTACCTCGTTCCCCAGGAATGGGCGTAGAAGTGGATTATCAAGCGCTTCGTTCTTTTTCAGATAAAATTGACGTGTTTACAAAACACGATTTTGTGATGTGAAAATGAGGTATTCACCTTTTGCACATTATATAAAATCTATATATAGTGAGAGAAAGTTTTTCCTTCCTGTCTCAAAAAAAGAAAGAGCGGTGACCCGCTCTTTCTTACTCTTCTACCAGTTCGCTGTCATAAGCAAGCTGTCCAATATAGTGATTCATTTCAGTTGGCATGTCTGCTGCAGGGCCATATTCATAATCCCAAAGGTTTAAAAAGGAGTGAGCTGCTTGATAAAATGCGGCTTCGTCCGCGTCATGAATTTCGTCAAAAAACGTTTGAAGCAGCCGATCGTATTTCAATGTGAAGCGCCTCCTTAAATGAGACTTAAAGATCTTGTGGTTTAAACGTTTTACAATCCGTTTCTTCACTTTTTTCAGCCGTATTTCCTGTGTGGCTAACGACATAGATTGCATCTGCCCCACAGCGGTTTCCAGCATTCCAATAGGAACAATTATTAACTTCACAAAGGATTTTTTGACTCATACAAATGACCTCCTTTTGAGTATGTCTTTCTTCTATAATGTAACCGAAATGAACCTCATCCATTCACGTTAATCTTCCTGGCGAATATAGCGCTTATCCTTCATAAACAATTTCCAAAAGAAATAGAACCCAGGAAATAAGATGATAAAACCTACAATATACGTGATAAATAATGCTCTAAATGTCACAGGGTCAGTAAAACCAGACATGATTGTAATATCTGGATAGGCCATATAAGGCAAATGGGCACGTCCGTACACGTAGCTTGCTAAAAAATATTGAATGGTAATCGCAATGACAGCTAAACGAGGCCGGCCTTTTCGATGCTTAAACCGGCTATTTGGTAAATATAGAGCCAGCCCTGCTAGCAAAAACATCAGGAGTGATACAAGAAGAATAGGGATGTTCTGCATCATTTTTGTGAACAGCCAATTTGCCTCGCTTCTTAATGTCAGCATGATGAAAAAGGCCATCATGAGTGAAAGCGGACCCGTAATGAGCGCTCCTCTTCTATAAATACTGTAAGCTTCATCTTCATCAGCCACATTCGAGAAATCAGCTAAAAGCAATGACGAAAGAAAAAGGGTGCTGAAAATGGCAAAGCCGACAAAAGAATAGACATTTGCACTCGTAAAGACCAGTCCAAGATCTAATGAGTAATTGTTGTTCTCCTCAAAGATAAATCCACCATGAGTAATCGGAAGAACCATGATCAGGATCGATGGAATGATAAAGCCGCTAATCCCTGAAATGTAAGTCACTGCTTTTCGGTATTTTTTAGGTAGAGAATGAGAAAACACGAGAAACCCGCTTCGCAGTGCAAGAAGTAATAATATGATGCTGCCGGGTATTAATAAAACAGTACCAAGGACAAAGGTCGCTCCTGGAAACATGCTAAACAACGCAACAACAATTGCCACAATAAATACGTTAGTTACTTCCCATGTTGGAGAAAGATACTTATTTGCGATATTAGCGGCCTTTGTTTGTTCTTTATTCATATAAATCATGGACCAAAATCCTGCGCCGAAATCCATTGATGCCATCACTGCATAGATAAAAACGAACCCCCATAAGATGGTGATTGCAATGAGTGCATCAGTTGTCACATCCATTTGCATCTAGATCGCTCCTTTTTAAGATTCTGTTAACCGTAGGTCTTCTTCAATCGAATGTTTTCTAAAGTAGTACGTCAGCACAATCACAGTTGCTATGCCTAAGATGAGGTAGACAATGGCAAAAAGGATAAAGAGCGTACCGATTGAGCCTGATGATGTGACGACCTCTGAGGTTTTGAGCATTCGATAAATGACCCATGGCTGACGGCCTGTACATGCAAAGATCCAGCCAAACTCAATAGCCAGAAGACTAAGAGGCCCGCCGAATAAGTAAAGAAAAAGGAGCCACTTCGGATAATGTTCGCGTTTCAAAATTTTACGGTAAAGCAGTGCTAATACCGCAAACAAAATGAGGACTGAGCCAATAATGACCATGCCATTAAATAATGTGTGAATAAATAAAGGCGGCCACTCGTCACGTGGGAAATCATTTAAGCCTTTGACCACCGTATCAAAGCTATTTCCTGCCAAAAAGCTAAGCGCCCAAGGGATTTCAATTGCTCCTTTAATTTCCTTTGAATCGGCATCAGTAAAACCACCTATTGCGAGAGGTGCATGTGATTGTGTTTCAAATAAACCTTCAGCACCAGCTAACTTTTCAGGCTGATATTCATACAGAAGCTGAGCAGACTCATGACCATTTATGGCCGTAAGAAATGAGAAGAGGCCTCCTACAATAAGTCCAAGAAAAAGAGCTTTTCGATGAAACGTATAGAGCTTCTCATTCTTTCTTGTTTTAAGCATTTTAAAAGCTGCCACTGATGCAATCACAAAAGCACCTGTTGTAAAAGCAGACAGCACGACATGTGTTGCAGTTACGACAAAGCTTGGATTGAAAAAGGCCTTCCAAGGCTCGATATTCGTAATTTCTCCATTGACCATTTGAAAGCCAGCAGGGGTACCTTCAAATGCATGTACGTTTGTGATCAAAATTGCTGAAGCGGCTGCGCCAATCACGACAAAAATAACGGTAATGATACGCATAGCAGGTGATAGGCGGTCCGCTGCGTACACATAAATAGACATAAATAATGCTTCAATAAAGAACGCATAAATCTCAATCTGAAATGGCAGTGACATGACCTTTCCGATGACCTCCATAAAACCTGGCCATAGAAGAGCGAGCTGGGTGCCAGCAATCGTGCCTGTTGGAATGGCGACACCTAACAAGACAGCCTGCGCTTTCGTCCACCGTTTCGCCATGACAGCATAGTGAGGGTCCTTCGTTTTTTGGAAGATGAGTTCAGCTAACAAAATCATTAGCGGGATGCCGACGCCAAGCGAGGCATAAATAATATGAAAGCCCATGGTTGTGCCGAACAGGCTTCTAGCTAAAACGAGATCAGTCAATTTTTTCTCCGCCTTTCTTATCGCTTCTCTTTTTCATGATGTTATTATTCTCCACCATTTTTAGATTATTCTTCCTGACTAAGAAAGCTTGATTTTTGACATGTTGTAAAAGAGGGAGTAGAATATAAATATAAAGCGTAATCATTACGTTTTGATAACGAAAGGAGTTTTGACATTGAAAAGAGATATTCATCCAACCTCACATGAAGTTGTATTTATGGACGTAAACAGCGGTTACCGCTTTTTGAGTAAATCGACAAAGTCATCCAATGAGACAGTAGAATGGGAAGATGGGAAAACGTATCCTGTCATTAAAGTAGAAACAAGCTCTGATACGCATCCTTTTTATACAGGACGCCAAAAATTCGGAGAAAAAGGTGGAAGAGCCGAGTTGTTTAAGAAAAAGTATCAAATGTAATAAGAAAAGCACACCCTACAATGGTGTGCTTCAGCTTGTAGACAAAGTCTACAAGCTTTTTTGTATAATAAGGGTAATAACACAAGTCTGTGGGGGATGAACAT
>NZ_JAWRWI010000018.1:0-14121 GCF_046535585.1 Bacillus sp. SIMBA_005
CAATCACCGATAAACTATCGGCAATTGGCTGTATAAAGGTGTTTTGATCCCTGTCTCAATAACGGGGGTCAGTCCCATATATGAGAGCAGTTTTTTTATCGTTAAAAGAAAAGCGATTGTTTGTGATTTTGAGGAGTGGACAAGGCTTGCTGAAAAATACCACATAATTTTTCCACGCCTTCAGATAGCGCTTTTTCATTCACATAAGAAAAGCTGAGGCGGATATAGTTTTGCTTCGGCTCCCCAGGATAGCACACAGAGCCAGGCAGAAAGGTGATTTGCTGTTTGCGTGCCTCATGCAGCAGTGCACGTGTATCAACCCAGGAAGGAAAGCTAAGCCATAAATTGAGCCCACCCTGAGGAATTTGCCACGTCACATCTTTTGGTGCATGCTTCGTTAACACATCTATCATTAAATCACGTCTCACCTTCAAGGCGGTTCGCAGCTTTTTTGTATGATCAATCATTTTCTTTGAAGTCAGAAATGGCAGAATGGCTTTTTGTGTGAGAAGAGGGCTGCCTAAATCATTATTGGCCTTTGCAGCTAATAAACGATTAAATATCGAGCCTGAAGCAGTAATAATCCCAATTCTGCATCCTGGAGCAAGTGTTTTACTTAAACCGCGTAAATAAATGACATGTCCATCATGATCCAGACTTTTAATAGGTGCAGGCGGCTTCTTTTCGAAATATAGCTCACGATAAGGATCATCCTCTACAATGAGACAATCAATACTTTGAGCCAGTAAGAGAAGTTGTTTTCTGCGTTTCATTGACATACTTGCGCCTGTCGGACTGTGAAAAGTAGGAATCGTGTAGATGAGCTTTGGTTTATACTTATCACAAATGCTTTGAAGCTGCTTCATGTTCATTCCTTCATGATCAACAGGGACTGTAATAATTCTTGCCCCTCTACCCATAAAGACATCAATGGCGCCTGGATAGGTTGGTGCTTCCATGACAACTACATCATCAGGACCGATAAACGCACGTGCGACCAAATCAAGCCCTTGCTGAGAACCACTAGTTACAAGGATATTCTCAGGAGTAGAAGGCACATCCAACTTTTCTAAAAAAGACTGAATGACTTGCCGAAGCTGAAGATCCCCTTGAATTTCCCCATACTTAGACATGATTTGAGGATGTCTGGCTAGGACATGCTGCATTTCCTTTTCTAAATACCGGTTTGGCAAAAGCCCTGGATCGATCATAGAGGAAGAAAGGTTGATCGCTTCTTCAACATAGTGATACTGAGCAAATTGAGATCGTGGTAAATAATCCGGAATGGATAACTGCCAGTCAAAAGAGGTAGATGACGGAACCGGAACATCTGACTGCTTTTGCAGCTCATCCACAAACGTTCCTTTTCCTTGCACAGTCGTTAAATATCCGTCGTTCTTCAGCCGAGTGTATGCCTTTGCTGCCGTGACAAGACTCACATTCAGCTGCTTTGCCAAATCACGCACAGTTGGCAGCTTATCTCCCTGTTGAAGCAAACCCGATTGGATATGATCAATGATTGAAAAGTAAATCTGATTTGAAAGCGATGTATCAGAATGTCGATGGATATCAATATGCATGAGAAACCTCCATTGAGTGCAAAATTGTTATACATGAATTTGAATTGTTATAGTTGTATTATAGCATGTAAATGACACTTCAAAGAAAGAATGACATATTTTTAGCAGGTAATCGTTTATATACAAGGGTTTAAGCTTTTTTTTCGGCTGATTGAATTGTTATACTATTCTCTTTATTGTTATACTGTCTCGCTTGTATGATAAAAGGGTAAATCAATCGAATTGACAAATGGGAGGAAACTATTGTGAGCAATAAGGGAACTGAACGAGTGAAACGTGGAATGGCAGAAATGCAAAAGGGTGGCGTCATTATGGATGTCGTCAATGCTGAACAGGCGAAGATTGCAGAAGAAGCAGGTGCGGTGGCAGTTATGGCACTAGAACGTGTACCAGCTGATATCCGTGCAGCCGGCGGTGTTGCCCGTATGGCAGACCCAAGAATCGTAGAAGAAGTACAAAATGCAGTAACGATTCCAGTCATGGCAAAAGCACGTATCGGCCATATCGTCGAGGCTCGTGTTCTTGAAGCACTTGGTGTTGATTATATTGATGAGAGTGAAGTGCTGACGCCCGCAGATGAGGAGTTCCATTTAAATAAAAATGAATACACAGTACCTTTCGTTTGTGGTTGCCGTGATTTAGGTGAAGCAACCCGTCGTATTGCAGAAGGCGCTTCTATGCTTCGTACAAAAGGAGAGCCTGGGACAGGCAACATTGTAGAAGCTGTCCGTCATATGAGAAAGGTCAATGCTCAAATTCGTAAAGTAGCAGCAATAAGTGAAGATGAATTGATGACAGAAGCGAAGAACCTAGGAGCACCGTATGAATTATTGCTTCAAATCAAAAAAGACGGCAAGCTCCCAGTTGTTAACTTTGCAGCGGGAGGCGTTGCGACACCAGCCGATGCTGCGTTAATGATGCAGCTTGGAGCAGACGGTGTATTTGTTGGATCTGGTATTTTTAAATCAGACAATCCAGCGAAATTTGCAAAAGCCATTGTTGAAGCAACGACTCACTTCACAGATTACCGTCTCATTGCAGAACTTTCAAAAGAGCTTGGAACAGCCATGAAAGGAATTGAAATCTCAAATCTACTGCCAGAAGAGCGTATGCAAGAGCGTGGCTGGTAATTAAGGGAGCGGCAAACGAACATGCTAACAATTGGTGTACTAGGGCTTCAAGGAGCCGTGAGAGAGCATATTCAATCGATTGAAGCCTGTGGCGCAGAAGGGAAGATCATCAAACGAGCAGAAGAGCTAGCATCTGTTGACGGTCTTATTATTCCTGGTGGAGAAAGTACGACGATGAGAAGACTTATGGATACGTACCAATTCATTGAACCGATCAAATCGTTCGCTGCAGAAGGGAAACCGATTTTCGGAACATGTGCCGGCTTGATTATGCTGGCAACGCATATAGAAGATCGAGACGATGCGCATCTTGGACTGTTACATGTATCTGTTGCACGGAATTCATTTGGCAGACAGGTAGACAGCTTTGAAGCAGATTTAGAAGTAAAAGGACTGGATGCGCCGTTTACGGGAGTGTTCATCCGTGCGCCTCATATTATCAGCGCAGATGAGAGCGTAGACATCATGGCCGAATATGATGGCAGGATTGTGATGGCGAAGGAAAACAATATCTTAGGCTGTTCTTTTCATCCAGAGCTGACAGACGACCACCGGTTAACACAGCTGTTTGTTGAAATGGTGAAGTCCTATAAAACGAAGCTCGCTGTATAAAACGGTTGAAAAGAGATAAAACTTATAGTACATTAAAATCACAATCAAAGATCGAAAAAGCGTTGACGGGAAATAGTAAGAAGCCCCTCTTTCTCAGAGAGCCGATGGTTGGTGCGAATCGGTGAAAGATGCAGTCTGAATCCATCCTTGAGCGAAATGCTGAAACACGAAAAGTAAGCATTTACGGTGATACCGTTACAGAGGAAAGAGGAAAGCATGCTTCTGCATGTTTTCAATCAGGGTGGCAACGCGAGAGCTCTCGTCCCTTTCATGGGATGAGGGCTCTTTTTATTTTTCGATAAAAAAAGGAGTGTTACACATGCTGGATATTAAACAACTGCGCACGGACTTTGATCAAATCAAAGGAAAATTAGCACACCGAGGCGAAGATTTAGCAGATTTTGATAAGTTTGGTGAGCTGGATCAAAAAAGAAGAGAACTAATCGGAAAAACAGAAATATTAAAGAGCCGAAGAAATGAAGTATCACAGCAAGTGGCTGTTCTAAAAAGAGAAAAGAAAGACGCCGATCACATTATTCAAGAAATGCGTGAGGTAGGAGATGAGATTAAGAAGCTGGATGATGAGCTAAGAACAGTAGAAGAAAGCTTGCAGCACATCTTATTCTCTATTCCGAATATCCCTCATGACACTGTACCCGTTGGAGAAACAGAAGATGACAACGTGGAAGTGAGAAAATGGGGCGAACAGCCTGCATTCTCATTTGAGCCAAAGCCACATTGGGACGTAGCGGATGAACTAAACATTCTCGATTTTGAACGTGCAGGAAAAGTCACAGGAAGCCGTTTCGTTTTTTATAAAGGGCTTGGCGCACGCTTAGAGCGCGCACTATACAACTTTATGCTCGATTTGCACGTAGATGAGTTTGGTTTTACTGAAGTGCTTCCACCTTACATGGTCAATAGAGCAAGCATGACAGGGACTGGACAGCTTCCAAAATTCGAAGAGGATGCCTTTAAAATCCGTGAAGAAGATTATTTCCTGATTCCAACAGCTGAAGTACCTATTACCAACATGCACCGTGATGAAATTCTTGAAGGGGAACAGCTGCCAATCAATTATGCAGCATTCAGTGCTTGCTTTAGATCAGAGGCTGGATCTGCCGGCAGAGATACACGCGGACTTATCCGTCAGCATCAATTTAATAAGGTAGAGCTTGTGAAATTTGTAAGACCTGAAGATTCTTATGAAGAATTAGAGAAACTAACAAACCAAGCAGAAAAAGTCCTTCAGCTATTAAACCTGCCATACCGTGTCATGAGCATGTGTACCGGAGATTTAGGCTTCACGGCTGCGAAGAAATACGACATCGAAGTATGGATTCCGAGTCAAGATACGTATCGTGAAATTTCTTCTTGCAGTAACTTCGAAGCGTTCCAAGCAAGACGTGCAAACATTCGATTCCGTCCAGAGCCTAAAGCAAAGCCAGAACATGTGCACACATTAAATGGATCTGGTTTAGCAGTAGGAAGAACCGTGGCGGCCATTTTAGAAAACTATCAACAAGAGGACGGTACTGTGATTATTCCTGAAGTACTGCGTCCTTATATGGGGAATAAAGAAGTAATTAAATAAGATGCCGCTATGGCATCTTATTTCTTTTTCCCAAAAGTCCTACAGTTTTCCTAAATTTAGCCGATAGAAATACTAAAAGCTTCTTGGAAAGAAGGAATAACCTTGAATAGGCTTGACTATTATGTTGAAATGGCTCAATTAGTTAGGAAAGTTCTAGATGAAAGTATCCTTTTCGGCATCACTGATACAGAGAAGGTGCTTTGTTACTATCCGTCTAACACAATAGATTTTGGCATGAAGGTTGGGGACCCATTGAACCCAGAAGACCAAAACGTGGCGACGACATTAAGAGGACAAGAATATGACGGTCATTTACCAGAGTCTTTATATGGTTATGAAATTGCAGTAAAAGGTTACCCGATCTTTGATGAAAATAGAAAAGTAATTGGCTCTTTTTTAGTGGCATTTTCACATCATCGTGAAAAGAAACTAAGTGGTTATATGGAGCATATCAATGATGTAGCGAAAGAACTTCAAAGTGGAATCGAGCAAATTGCTGCGCATTCACAAGAGCTGGCAGCCACAAGTTTAGAAATAAGCGAACAGGCAGGAAGAGCGGAAGAGAAATCCGCAAATATTGAAGAAGTCGTCAAAACCATTGGCGGGATTGCTAGACAAACCAACTTGCTAGGCTTAAATGCTGCAATTGAAGCAGCAAGAGCAGGTGAGAATGGAAAAGGATTTGCTGTCGTAGCTGATGAAGTTCGTAAATTATCAGATGGCTCAAAGGAAGCGGCTGAAACCATTAATACCTTCTTAAAAGAGATCCAAGACAGCATTGGCACTTTGTCTGAAAACATCTCACAAATCAGCAGCTCAACAAATGAACAAGCCAAACAAGTGACAGACTTTACGAAAATTATCGAATCATTAAATGAGTTTAAAGAAGAGATGAATCATTTTATTGAAGAGATTAGACAGGATACAAAATAGATCAAGAGCAGCCGTCGATGGCTGCTTTTTTATGGGCAGATTCTCATGCCAAAATAACTTATTGAAATTTTTTTCGAAAAGATGTTGACTTGAAATAAATCGATATGGTATATTAATTCTTGTCGATACGGAGGAATACCCAAGTCCGGCTGAAGGGATCGGTCTTGAAAACCGACAGGGGTGTCAAAGCCCGCGGGGGTTCGAATCCCTCTTCCTCCGCCATATTGATTTTTTACCTTAGTTGAATTGAAACGCAAGCATAAAAATTGGAATTGTCAAACCGCTGCATTCGCGAAATGCAGCGGTTTTTTTTATTTTGTTTTAGAGCGATTTTTTTGAATAACAGAAGCTATTTCATGAAGAATGGGCTCAAGTGAGCTTTCATCATGAAGTAAGTCGTAATCTTCAATGTTAATTTTAATCACTGGACATAAATCGAATTGTTCGATCCATTCCGTGTATCGCATGTACATTTCCTCCCAATAGGCTCGATCCGTTTGAGTTTCCATCTCTCTGCCGCGTTCCTCAATACGATGTAAAATATGATCTAAATCTCCGTGTAAATAGATAAGAACATCAGGGTGAGGGAAATAAGGTGTCATCACCATCGCATCGAATAGACTCGTATACGTTTCATAATCTACTTCAGACATCGTACCTTTGTCCGCATGCATTTTTGCGAAAATGCCCGTGTCCTCATAAATTGAACGATCTTGCACATATCCTCCACCAGATTCAAAAATCCGCTTTTGCTCCTTAAAACGCTCAGCTAGGAAATAAACCTGTAAATGGAAGCTCCATCTTTGGAAATCTGAATAAAAGGGCTCTAAGTATGGGTTATCATCTACTTTTTCAAGAGAGGTTTGAAAGCCGAGCTTGTCCGCTATTGTTTTAGTCATAGTTGATTTTCCGACACCAACAGTCCCGGCGATTGTGATCACTGCATCCTTTGGTATTTCGATATTGTTCATAGCACTTGCTCCTTTATGTTCTGTACAATTTGCTGGTAATCTTGCTGTGAGGAAACGAAGTCTGTATGATCTCCTTCAATTGTAATGATAGGAAGCCCTGGGTCAGTCTGTTTTAAATGTTCAATGGCCAGCTCATAATCTTCAATGAGTGTTTTTAAATAAGCCGGGGCAATGTCTTCTTCAAAAGAGCGTCCTCTCATCTGTATTCTTTCAAGTAAGGTAGGAAGGCTCGCTTTTATATAGATGATGGCATTTGGTTTAGGAAGATCATCTGTTAGCAGGTGATAGATCTTTCTGTATTTGTCCATGTGCTTTTTTGATAATGTTCTTTCTGCAAATATCATATTTTTATAGACATGATAATCAGTGACAATCGGCTGCTGTTGATTCACATAGGTTTCTTGAATAGATTCTAATTGTTTGAACCGATTGCATAAAAAGAACATTTCAAGCTGAAAGCTCCATTGTTCCATATCTTCATAAAATTTATCTAAGAATGGATTTTCTTCTACAATCTCTTTTACTAAAGGAAATTGAAATTCCTTCGCAAGCATTGTAGCCAAAGTTGTTTTTCCGGCTCCAATCGGGCCTTCCACTGCAATAAAAGGGGCAGGATACATAGGCGTTCTCCTCTATCTATAAAGTTGTCAAACCAATGTATATTGTACCATACCCCTTCCGAGAGATAGAGCGAACGGATTACGATGTCGTTCTTTTTTCAATATTAAATTGATCTGATAATAAGAGCCAATTTTGAGGAAAGGATAGACCTAATTTCCAATAAGCAATTCCGTTCAAGTTTAACTCTTTGATGAGGTTGAACTTTGCTTGAATTGATCTAGCATCTTCGAACCATACCTCATGCTCTTTATTATTGGCATCTGTATAACGAAAATAAGGTGCTTGTGCTGTTTCGTCATATAGAATGGAGGCATTATTATTTCTAGCAATCGCAATCGCTTGTTGGGGACTGACAGCTTTAGCAATCGGACCGCCTTGAATGTAAGGAAGCGTCCAATCATAGCCGTATAAGTTCTGGCCCATAACAATTTTATTAGCTGGAATAACGGTCAGTGCATATTCAATGACTTGGCGGACAGGTCCAATGGGAGAGACTGCTTGCGCAGGGCCGCCGCTGTATCCCCATTCGTAGGTCATTAATACAACATGATCGACGATCTTCCCAATGGCTTCATAGTCATGAGCTTCATACCATTTCCCCTTTTGCTGACTACTGGTTTTAGGGGCAAGTGCAACAGATATTGTCCATCCTTCTTGATGGAAGCGGGTTGTTGCCTCTCTTAAAAATTGAATGTAGGCATCTTTATCAGCGGGACGTAAATATTCAAAATCAAAATGGATTTCTTTTAATTGATACTTTTTTGCAACACGAACGATTTCATTTAAAAATGTGGCTTTGACAGATTGGTTATTCAAAAGAATTTGCCCAAGTTCATCACTGAATTTATCATTCTCTAGGTTAGTCACCACCATGGATAAAACGGTTCTGCTCTGAGCGGCTATTTGAGGTAGCTGATCTAACGGTGGTTCTTTCAGTGTTCCATCTCTTTGCGCTTGAAAACTAAAGGCGCCTAAATGCGTTAAATATGGAGAGGCCTCTCTAGCTGCTTGTTTTAAGTTTTCACTGACTTGATTTCCTCGTGGTTCAATGTAAGCATTCGAATTAATGTTCCTTTTAGGTCTTTGAGGAATATAGAGCAAGAAGCGAATAGGAAGTATCGCTTCAGGCCGTATTCTATTCACACGTGCCAACTCTTCCACTGAAATTTGAAATCGTCTTCCAATTTGATAAAGTGTGTCATTTTGTTTGACCTCATAAAATTGTCCTCTAATTGGAATGACAATTGTTTGTCCAATGACGAGTTGATTTGGTGTTTCAATATCGTTAGTACGGATGATTTCATTGACTGTTGTTTTAAAACGCATGGCAATTTCGTTTAAAGTATCTCCTCTTTTGACAACATAAATTTGAATAGTCAACGCCCCCTTTGTTATTGCTAACAATTTATGAGGGTTATGGATAAATCATGTTTGATTTTCATTCGTGATCTCTTTAGCAGTGGTGATTTTTGCTAGTAGAACGTTCTCCATCATCGTTAAAGCATATTCGTTGTCTCTATTGTCATTTGATGCGATACAATCTTTAGGTACAATTAAGTTGTATTCTCGCATGTATGCGTCATTTGCAGTGAACAGAACGCAAATGTTTCCTGCAATTCCGGTCAAAATGATGTCGTGTACACCTAATTCATTTAAGAGTGTCTCTAATGCAGTTCCATAGAAGGCAGAATGCTTCGGTTTAATTAAGAAGTAATCATCTTTAGATGGTGCCATTCTCTCTAAAATAAGGGCGCTTCTTTCGTTCTTGCATGTTTCCATCACAGCTTGAATATCAGCCTTCCAGAGACCATAGTGGTCGTTGATATAGATGATCGGCCAATTTTCCTTGAAAGCATGATCTTTAAGAGCTAAAATCTTATTGGTCATTTGCTCTGTTTTATCAGCGAGCACATGTCCCATTTCAAAATCAAAATTATTAATCATGTCGATAATAAGCAGTGCCTTTTGGTGCTTTTGCAAAGTAAGACCCCCTTTAAAAGATTGTGCTAATATGTTAACCTCAATATCCTTTTAAAAAACATGAAAAGAGAGCCGTGCTATGACGAGAGATGAACAGTTTATGCAAGAAGCTATTTCTGAAGCCTTAAAAGCAGAACAAATAGGAGAAGTACCAATCGGTGCCATCATCGTTTTAGATGACCAAATTGTGAGCCGTGCTCATAATTTAAGGGAAACAGAGCAGCGTTCAATTGCACATGCAGAATTACTTGCTATTGATGAAGCGTGTAAAACGACTGGAAGCTGGCGTTTAGAAGATGCTGTACTTTATGTGACGCTTGAACCATGCCCTATGTGTGCGGGAGCGATTGTCCTTTCTAGAGTGAAAAAGGTCGTTTTCGGTGCATACGATCCAAAAGGTGGATGTGCAGGTACTTTAATGAATTTACTGGATGATGAACGGTTCAATCATCAGTCTGAAGTCATTGGTGGTGTACTTGAAAATGAGTGTGGTGAGCTGTTAAGTCAGTTCTTCCGAAATCTCCGTCAGCGAAAGAAACAAGCTAAAAGTAAATGAATGGATGTCGTTTGCAATTTCGACTATAAGAAGGTATACTTATGTCTGCGTCACTAACAATTTAATATTTATTTTGCCGTGCTAAGCGGGGAGGTAGCGGTGCCCTGTACTCGCAATCCGCTCTAGCGAGGCCGAATCCCTTCTCAAGGTTCGTTTACTTCAAGGTCTGCCTTAAATAAGTGGTGTTGACGTCTGGGTCCTGCGCAATGGGAATTCATGAACCATGTCAGGTCCGGAAGGAAGCAGCATTAAGTGAAACCTCTCATGTGCCGCAGGGTTGCCTGGGCCGAGCTAACTGTTTAAGTAACGCTTGGGGTAGCGAATCGACAGAAGGTGCACGGTAAATCAATATTAAATGTAACTCATCTAGGTAATCTAGGTGAGTTTTTTGTTGCTGTTTAAAGAATAGTTCAGCTGCTTTTTTTATACAAATAGTCAAAAAATCTTTTTGAGTCTTTTTGTTTTTTATTAATCACAATGGGAACTAGTGTTCTTAGTGGCGTGGCAGATCAATTCGAAAATCTAGAAAACAGGTTTTTGATTCACAGAAAGTAGAAAATCTATAGTTGAAATCATCATTTTCGTTTATTAGAAAATAAAGGTGTGCTTTTGAATTGATCGGTGCATCATGTATAATAAAAAAGATGATAAATGGAGGAGGGCGTATTTGTGAGTTATCAAGCTTTGTATCGAGTGTTCAGACCTCAAGTTTTTGAGGATGTTGTTGGACAAGAACACATCACAAAAACGTTGCAAAATGCCCTTTTGCAGAAGAAGTTTTCTCATGCTTACTTATTTTCAGGTCCTAGAGGAACAGGTAAAACAAGTGCTGCTAAAATCTTTGCGAAGGCAGTGAACTGTGAAAAGTCACCTGTGAGTGAACCTTGTAATGAATGTGATGCCTGTAAAGGGATTACAAACGGCTCGATTTCAGATGTGATCGAAATAGATGCTGCCTCAAACAACGGCGTAGATGAAATCCGTGATATACGTGATAAAGTGAAGTTTGCACCTTCGGCGGTTACATATAAGGTTTATATTATAGATGAAGTACATATGCTCTCTATCGGGGCGTTTAATGCCCTTCTTAAAACGTTAGAGGAGCCGCCCGCTCATTGTATCTTTATTTTGGCTACCACAGAGCCTCATAAGATTCCTCTTACCATCATATCTCGTTGTCAGAGATTTGATTTTAAACGAATTACGACAAAAGATATTGTTGGAAGAATGCAGAAAATTGTAGATGCAGAAAGCCTAAATGTACAAGAGGGCTCGCTCGAGATTATCGCTAGTGCAGCTGATGGTGGTATGCGTGATGCACTAAGCCTCTTAGATCAAGCCATTTCATTTAGTGGTGAGCAACTGACAATTGATGATGCGCTGCTCATTACAGGAGCTGTTTCTCAGCAATTCATTAGTCAGCTAGCCGAAGCAATTTTTGATCAAAATATTGCCGTGGCGTTAGATACCTTAAATGAATTACTTCAGCAGGGGAAAGATGCTGCTAAATTAATCGAGGACATGATTTTTTATTTTAGAGATATGCTGCTTTATAAAACAGCACCAGATTTGGAAGGGGTCCTTGAAAAGGTAAAGGTCGATGAAAATTTCGTGACGCTTTCGGATCGTGTGACACCTCAGTTTCTATATGAAACAATTGAAGTGCTGAATAAAAGTCACCAAGAAATGAAATGGACGAATCATCCGAGGATTTTCTTTGAGGTAGCTGTTGTTAAGCTATGTCAGTCAACGGCTGGAATACCGCAAGCTCATGCTAACGCTGATTTAACGACACTAACGGATAAAATAGACAGGTTGGAACAGGAGCTATCTAGGATAAGAGCTGAGGGTGTGCCAATGTCTCATTCTCATCATCCTCAAGAAAAAAAGGAAGCACCTCGACCACAAACGAGTAACAAAAATGGATACCGTGCACCTGTCGGCCGAATTCACGAGATTCTAAAAGAAGCAAAACGTCCAGAGTTAGAAAAAATTAAAGGCAAATGGGGAGAACTCCTTGCCCACTTGAAACAGCAGAATAAGGTGTCTCACGCTGCACTATTAACGGACAGTGAACCAGTTGCTGCTGCTACTCATGCCTTTGTTTTAAAATTCAAGTTTGAAATACATTGTAAAATGGTTGCTGAAGATAAAAGTGGTGTTCGAACCAACCTTGAGCAGCTATTAGAGTCTATGTTAGGTAAAAGAGTGGAATTAGTTGGCGTTCCTGACGCTCAATGGGGTAAAATAAGAGAAGAATTTTTAAGAGATCATCAGCCGGATGAACAGGCAGATGGTCAGGGGACTTCTGCTGAAGAAGATCTGTTGATTGCAGAAGCTAAGAAGTTAGTAGGAACCGATTTAATTGAAATTAAAGATTAATAAAAATGAAAGAGAGTGGTGTTCATATGCGCGGTGGAATGGGAAATATGCAAAAAATGATGAAACAAATGCAAAAAATGCAAAAGGATATGGCTAAGGCTCAAGAAGAGCTTGCAGAAAAAGTCCTTGAAGGTACAGCAGGTGGCGGTATGGTCACTGTAAAAGTAAATGGACAAAAAGAAGTTGTCGATGTAGCAATCAATGAAGAAGTTGTTGATCCAGAAGATATCGATATGCTTCAAGATCTTGTACTTGCAGCAACAAACGACGCATTGAAAAAAGTGGATGAGTTAACAAATGAAACAATGGGTCAATTCACAAAAGGAATGAACATGCCAGGTTTATTCTAGGAGGAATAACTGAAGATGCAATATCCTGAACCAATATCAAAGCTGATTGACAGCTTTATGAAATTGCCAGGAATCGGACCAAAAACTGCGGTCCGTCTGGCTTTTTTTGTTCTTAGTATGCAGGAAGATGTCGTACTAGATTTCGCGAAGGCGCTTGTTAACGCAAAGCGTAATTTAACTTATTGCTCGGTATGCGGCCATATCACAGATCAAGATCCTTGCTATATTTGTGAAGATACAAGAAGAGATCAATCTGTTATCTGTGTAGTGCAAGATCCAAAAGATGTGATCGCAATGGAAAAGATGAAAGAATACAACGGCTTATATCATGTGCTTCATGGTGCCATTTCGCCGATGGATGGCATTGGCCCAGAGGATATTAAAATTCCTGACCTGTTAAAAAGATTGCAAGACGATCAAGTGACAGAGGTAATACTTGCAACCAATCCAAACATTGAAGGAGAGGCTACAGCCATGTATATCTCTAGATTGTTGAAACCATCAGGAATTAAACTCTCTCGTATTGCTCACGGACTACCAGTAGGTGGAGATTTAGAGTATGCGGATGAAGTCACACTGTCTAAAGCTCTAGAGGGCAGACGTGAGATGTAGGAAGGAGAAGTACGGTACATGGGTTTTCTTCGCAGAAAATCAATTCGAAAAGAATTCGATGAGAAATTAATTCAACAGCTTTTTAAGCAAAAGGAAGAATGGAACAGACAAAAAAAGCTTGTCGCAAATAGCGTTGAGCCTTCACCGGACATTCTATTCGAATTAAAGCTTGCTCAAGCGAAGTACTTTTTCTATCTAAGAGAAGCGAAAAAGAGGAATTTACGTTTAAACAACTGGAGATAGCAGGTCTATTTTATATAGTCCTCTCATATGCTTGTACTATTCTTATGAAGAGGAGATGAGAGGATTATGGAACCTGTTATTGTGATCGGATCAATTTTGCTAGCTGTGCTATTGTTGTTTATGTCAGGTGTTCAAGCGAACCCCTTCAAATGGTTAGGGCTGATCGGAGTTAAGTTTGTGGCAGGTGCTCTTTTTTTATTTTGCCTCAATCTATTTGGTGAGAGTCTAGGATTACATGTTTCTATTAACCCTGTAACAAGTGGAATCAGTGGTTTATTGGGCATCCCAGGCGTAGCAGCGTTAGTCGTAATTGAAAAATTTATTATTTAATGAAAAATATTGTTGACTTTGATCCTGTATGGTGGTAAATTAATATACGTCGCTGATGACGAAGAAACGAAAAAACATGATAACAAAAAAGTTGTTGACATTAACAATTTAAATATGGTATGATGTTCTAGTCGCTTCTGAAGCGGTAAGCAAGTTCTTTGAAAACTAAACAAGACAAAACGTACCTGTTAATTCGAGTTTTTATAAAAAAATCCTATGAAATATCA
>NZ_JAWRWI010000019.1:0-10017 GCF_046535585.1 Bacillus sp. SIMBA_005
GCGGTTGTGGCGAAGTGGTTAACGCACCAGATTGTGGCTCTGGCACTCGTGGGTTCGATTCCCATCAATCGCCCCATTTTATTATTGGGCTATAGCCAAGCGGTAAGGCAACGGACTTTGACTCCGTCATGCGTTGGTTCGAATCCAGCTAGCCCAGTTGATTTGCGGAAGTAGTTCAGTGGTAGAACACCACCTTGCCAAGGTGGGGGTCGCGGGTTCGAATCCCGTCTTCCGCTCCAATAATGGCGGCATAGCCAAGTGGTAAGGCAGAGGTCTGCAAAACCTTTATCCCCGGTTCAAATCCGGGTGTCGCCTTTTTGAAAAGACTGCCGGGGTGGTGGAATTGGCAGACACACAGGACTTAAAATCCTGCGGTAGGTGACTACCGTGCCGGTTCAAGTCCGGCCCTCGGCACCATGTTTTTTATCATAAGTTGCGCTCTTTAATGATCATGCCGGTGTGGCGGAATTGGCAGACGCGCACGACTCAAAATCGTGTTCCTCACGGAGTGCCGGTTCGACCCCGGCCACCGGTATCTAATTTTAGATATTCTTTATTATCGTCCATTACAGAAGAATTAAGGAATATCAACGTTTAAACGTCTTTCTACAAACTGTAGGAGGGCGTTTTTTATTTGTTTTTTATTTGTTTTTTATTTGTTTTTTATTTGTTTTTTATAAGAGGACACTAGTACCCTGTGAAATTAGCACCGAACCACAGTTAGGCCACAGTACCCCACTATAGGGGAGACACCCCTATATAATCCCCTCGTCTAGTACTTGAAAAATATACATACCAGTTTAAGTGCATTAGATGATAAAAAATGGTTGTTACTGAGGGGCCATTCTAAGGAGATTAACTTATACTTTATTGATAGTTACCTTATTATTAAAATAAAGGGGCAGGCTAATTGAAGAAAGATTGGATAAATTGTACATAAGAGGTGTTGGAATGATTACGGTTGAAAATGCTGAAAGTTATCTTAAAGATAGCATTGGTGAAGATACCGATGATATAAAAAAGGTTTGGGAAACATTTAAGGCTTTTTCAAAAGTGACAGTTGAGGGCGACGAAGATAAAGAAATTTTATTTCAGTGTGGTTTCTATGATTTTACAGGAGAGGAACTATTTCATTTTGACTTTCTACGTCAGTTTACAGTTTATGAAGAAGATGATTATTCTCACATGGAACAACTACACTGTGAATTTTTATTTAAACCAACAAACGAGTTAAAAAAGTTAAAGGTGGTAGAAGAATGGTCAATGGATTATGACGATATAGAACATTTTTTTAATCATATTGAAAGTATTCATGAGTTTAAAATTCCTTTGAGTTTAAAGCCGATAAAATCAAAAATATATCAAGAAGAACTTTAATTTATATTTCATTAACGGGTGCTTTACTTGAAGAGGGTATACCTTGCCCTTTGGGAATAATTTATCTCGGAGTGCCGGTTAGACCCCGGCCACCGGTATCTATTAATAAGTTCATGATTGGTTTTTCCCGTCAATCTAACGTTTCACCCTCGTGGTGAAACGTTTTTTTGTGGTTTAAATGAGTTATTTAGATAAAAAATAGAAACCTATTAGAAAAGAATGAGCATGTACTTCTTTTAGCAGAATAATCTTTAGATGATTTGCAACATTTGATAAGATACATTTAACCATGTAAGGATACAAAATGAGGCAGCACATTCACATAAAACAGTGTACTACCTTTATTTGTATAACTAAATGAATATTTGTGGGTACATACACATCTTTAGCTGACATCATCATTGTGACCCAGTTTGAGGGGAGAATTTATGAAAAAACAAAATGATCATGAGGAGTTATTGACAGGTGGAAATGTCTCGAACGTATATCGTTCGGGAGATACGGTTCGTCGAGAAGTAAATTCAGACAATATCAATACACGAAAGCTGCTAAAGCATTTAGAAAAAAAGAATTTCTCCTATGCTCCAAAGTTTTTAGGGGTTGATGAACAAGGTAGAGAGATCTTGTCCTTCATTGAAGGCGTAGCCGGTCATGATCCTTTAAAAGAATACATGTGCTCTCACCATGCCTTAAAAGAAATAGCGAGAATGCTTAGACTGTATCATGATGCTGTTTGTGATTTTCCCATTTCAGACGATTGGGAACGAATGGACAATACGCCTAACAACATAGAGGTTGTGTGCCATAATGATTTTGCGATGTACAACATCATTTTCAAAGATAAAAAGCCAGTGGGAATCATTGATTTTGATGTAGCTGCTCCTGGTCCAAGACTTTGGGATATCGCTTATACCCTTTATACATGTGTGCCTCTCAGTAGATTTTTTCGCACTGAAAAGGGGGAGATCATGAATTATCATTCATTAGAACATGCAGGCCATATAAAGTATAGAGTCAAATTGTTTTTTGAAGCTTATGGTGAGGAAATAGCAGAAGATTATGTGGAGATGGTGCTGCTGCGTTTAAAAGGGTTATGTCAGTACATGAAACGAAAAGCGAGTGACGGGGATATAGCTTTTCAAAAAATGATTGATGAGGGGCACCTTGAGCATTATCAAAAAGACATACAATTCATTCATGAACATAGAAAAGAATGGGTTTGAGGGGTACTAGGGGCTTTCTAAAGCGAAAGAACAATTAGGTGTTTATACCATTCTAATCACGCTTAAATGAGATGGACTTACCTAGACCTAAAGTTATTTTTGAAATAGAGAAGAAATGAAGGGAGCAGGAAATGCTGTTTGAAGTAGTCGTTTATGATAAAGCAAAATATCATTATGATGGGGAGTTTCCAAAGGACTTATCTATTGATCAAGCCTTTGTACATACAGGCATGTTTTTGGGGTGGATCATTGATAATGATTTGTTCAGTGAAGAATTTGAAGAAGACATTGAGGGTGAAATTCAAAAATTTAAATCACGAGAAGTGACAGGGACTCAAATCTATATGGACTGTGATGGTGTGTTTTCAAATGATATGCTGAATGATGAGGGAAATAAATTTACCCAAGAATATTTCGATTTTGATAATGGTTTATATTTAGATGACTACGAGGAGACATTTCCAGAAGCTGAAGGCGTATATTATGTTAAAGATGGTTGGGAGAACTACGATAAAATCAAAAAAGTGATTCAAAGGCGTTATTTAGAATGGGTAAATCAGCGTTAAGGAATCAGATTTATGATTCAAAGATAAATGAGAAATAGAATAAATGTAAAAAGGCGGAGTTGTTAACTTGCAAATGAAGACGATATTACAGACCATCATTGAAGACGAGGGATCCCATGATTTTCCGCTTTTTAGACAGTACTGTGTGAAGAAAGAACAGGGTCTGCGTAAAGATGCGTTAAAGGTTCTTCAGACTTTTGTTGAAGAAATGAAGGAGAACGAATTTGCAGCACGGCGGTCATTTGTTGCTTGGCTGTTTGAAAAGATTGAACGGTTTGAGGATGGACATCATTTGCTTGTATATCCATTGATCATTGGGGTGATTCAGCCTGTTCTGCAAGAGTGGGAGAAAGTTGATCCGATGGATGTGAGGCCGTATCGCTGGCAGGGCTTGTTTGTGCATCGGGGAGAAGGGCTGCCCTATTTATTGAAGGCACTAGAGCTTGGAGGCAGCAAAGAGCAGCGTGTCATTGTTCAAATATGCGAAACCTATTTATCGGCTTTATGGTATTCGTTTCATCATATACATGAAGATCTTTATTTGAGCATCTATGAGAAAGACCAAGAGCGAATTCAAGGTATTGAAGATGTCATGATGCTGATCGAAGATAAGAGAATTCGCACTAATGTTGAAAAACAAGTAGCCTATTATGATCGGCTTTTATCAGACTGGAAGAAATTTCAGCAAACGGAGACAAGAGGCTTCATGAAATGGTGTGCGGAGCGTAAGAAGCCGTATGAGTGGGTAGAGGCTTTTTATTATCAACAATAGATAAGGAAACGGCAGAATTCATTCTGCCGTTTATTTATGCCATATTCGCTCTATTTCTATATGATCTGGTTTAAAATATTTCAGGACATAGACATCTGGATTGCTTAGTTTTTCCCACTCTTTGAATCCAATCATGGGATCGACATGTTTAAGAAGCAGGCTCATAAGATTGCCATGTGTAACAAATAGGGTATGATCGTTTTCTGAATTTATTTGTTCGTAGAATAATTCTACAATGCGGTTCATGGCTTCGAGGCTTGATTCTCCGCCCTCACAAGTCAAATGTAAGTCCGTAAAACTGAGCTTTAGTTTCTCGTACCAATCGTCCATTGGTTTGCTACTTAGCACACGTTCAGCGAGACGTTGATCAATTTTTACCTCGAGTTGTTTTGCATGAGCAAGAGGATCAGCAGTTTGGAGCGCTCGCTTGTAGGGACTTGGATGATCTGATTGAAGTGAATGCCATTAAAGAACTCTGCTAGTGCGTGAGATTGTGCGATGCCTTGTGGCGTTAAAGACGCATCCTCGGATTGTCCATTTGCTTGGCAGTGTCTCGCGATATAATATGTTTTCATGGGCCACACCTTTCATCGAGTATAAAAAAATCATCCGGGATTGGATGAGGTTAGGTTAGGTTCATTTGTTCGGGTCTGTTTCTTTATAGGGATCTGTGAGCTTCGAGGTAAGGTCTAAGTTGAACAAAAAATCATCTATGGTGTCTGAGCCAAAGGGAAGTGCGGAGAAGTTGATTGGGATGCTGTCTTCCTGTTTTTCAGTGGTGACCTGCTGTCTTTGCTGCTTTTTTTTCCAATAATTAAACAAGCGCATGTGAAGCCCCCTTTTCTATGAAAAAGATGGATTTATACATAATATACGGGGAGAGTTGTCCAGGCGTCAAATGTTTTCTTCAAAAGGATATATGAAAAGAGCCACACAGGATAGTGCGGCTCTTTTTGTATATGTACATAGCACGACGTAAAGCTTTCAGTAATTTACGTTCGCATTTTAAGTTGTATCGCTTGCGCTGGAGTTTATCCGTGTGACATCTGCCAATGACGTGTCTGACATCAGGATGATAAATGATAAGGTGTCTGTAAGCTGGATCATTTAATAATGCATGAAACCAGCTATACTTTTTGAGCTCGCCTTCGTTGCTAGAGATATCCTCTTCATCTACCTGTAGAAAAGGAATATACACAGCTAGTGAGAAGATATCAAAAATGAATCCCATGTTGGTTCCTCCTTCCATATTATTTCCTACGCTTAGAAGGAGGGAAGGTTTCATTCAATACAACGTTAAAAACAATCCCAATGCATAAACCATTCTTTTGTGTCTTTGTCGTAATAGAAATACATCGTGCCGTTATCCCCAATCATAAACCGAGGTTTTTCTTCTGAGGCGATTTGCAGCATGAACTCGCCTGGTTGATGATGGGGTGGGGATTGAATATATGCTCCATATCCACCGATTTTTGTGAACGAATAATGGGTGTATTGATCAAAGAAGTGTTCTGTCGCTTCATCACTTTCATTCACTTCTGATAAATCAACATATGACCAAGCTTCTTCCCAGCAGGGGAAGTCCTTTTGCTCATTTTCGTTCCATTGGATTTGAAAGGGTTTTAGTCCTCTCACTTCTTCGGGAGTCTCAACTACTTCTAATCCATCCATAGTTGAATATTCAATGAGTTTCCACCCTTCGCCGTTTTTTGTGATATCCATCGGAAGTGCTTTCTGATTGAGAAAGATTTGAATCAATTGACATTCATTGAATCCGTTTAATCCTCCTGGCACTTCAGGTAAATGAATTTGTAAGATTGGAATCATGACACCATCTTGATCTATGGGCCAGCCTTGATCACGGTGGATGAAGAAATGACCGGCAAACCAGCTGTATGCTGCTGGATCAGGACGAAAGCCACCAATCTTAGCCACGATGGGTGTTTTCCCTAATTGTTTTAATTCATGAAAAGCTTTGAACTCCATTACTTACCCCTCCAATTGTTAGCCTGCAATGTGGGCATCTTGAAAGGTGCCATTGATATTGCCAGAGACAATAATGACATGTCCCCAAAACAAATCACCGTCATGACAGTAGACCTCAAACTCTCCATTTGGGTAGGCATGCAAGCTTTCGAGTGAGATTCGGCTTATAAAGTGATCCAGCGTAAGCTCTTCTTGTGTTTCAGCGGAGTCATCTTGTGCCTGCCAGTCTTTAGCTAGTTCAAGCAGCTGATTTGCTGCAAATGATTTAATAGAAGCATCCCATGTAGTCTGCTCTTTCATGAGTTGTCTAGCGGTTCGAAGAGAGTCGTTTACTTTTTCATCTTCTTCGAGGTTGAAGTAGAGCAGGCACTCTTGATTACTCCACTGGATCGTTGTTTCAAATAAGTCTAGTCCTTTCACTAATTCAAAGGTACCCAGTATGTCATCATGATAAAAAATAGGTTTTTGGGCTTCTTCTAGTATCACTTGCAGCTCTTCATCCTGTGTATCTGTATCGATGAGTGATACAAGCATGAACTCACCTTCGCCTTTTCGGACCTGAAGTGTCACGATTGATTCTTTATGTAATTGTGTCTGCTTTTCCCTTAATCCCTCTTCATCTGTTAACCAGCAGAGTCTGATGTTTTCTGTTGTGATGAGGTCTTTATCTTTCCATGCAATCAGTGGAATAGAAGCGGTCCAAAGAGATTCCTGTCCGGCTTTTCCTGCACCTACTCCTGAGGGTCCTGTGACAGCAATGATGTGGTCTATTTCTTCTGAAAATCGTTCTTCAAATGCGTTTATTTGTTTGTTATGTTTCATGTGATGTCCTCCAGCCTGATTTGTTGAAAATCTATATCTTTATCACACCGCATATGAGGAGGAGAAATCAAGCTTTTTTTGCTTAAAACTTTTTTAGATTGTTAGAAGGAGATAAAATACATGGATGGCTGGAAGTTATCAAATTTTGTATAAATTTAGGTGAAAGAGTCGAAAGACCTAGGTGATTCTTCCTTTTCTTTATAATTACTTTGACACGAATAGATGAAAAAAGTAAAGTAGTACTGAGTGATTTACAAACCCTTCTTCATCCATTGAATTGCAAAGTGTGTGTAAATCAAATGTAAATGGATATTTTTCCTTTTATTTACTCGTGTTTTTTTGAAACCTATAATGCTTCTCATACGTTATATTAGAGGAGCACACATATCCGGCGGAAACAGAGCATCGGAATGCTTGGTGAAGAAGATTTACATTTGCAAAATCAATGTAAATTTTTTATGATTTCATTTATATCAGAACGATAATAAGAAAGAAGAGGTTTTATGAAAAAAATATTTGCGAACAAATATAGCTTTTTTGTATTGGCTGTCCTTTTATTTTGGGCGAAATCGTATGCAGCCTACAAAATGGACTTTAATTTAGGAGTGAAAGGTTCTTTTCAAGAGGGTCTTCTTTTATTAAATCCATTTAGTTCAGCCATTGTGTTTTTGGGACTGGCTCTCTTTTTGAAGGGTCGTAAATCTGCCATTGTTTTAATTGTGATTGACTTTATTATGACCGCACTTTTATATGCGAATGTAGCGTACTACCGTTTCTTTGATGACTTTTTGACTTTCTCCACAATGAAGCAAGCAGGCAATCTTGGAGGAGGCATGACTGGCGGTGTGTTATCTAGTATTAAGCCGCATGACCTTTTGTATTTCCTTGATATTATGATCTTGATTGCGATTGTGATTTGGAGACCAGAAGTGAAGAAATTCCAAATGAAAAAGACATTTGCACTGCTGATTGTGGCTGCAGGTGTAGGACTGTTCTTCGTAAACCTTCATTTAGCTGAAAAGGACCGTCCAGAATTGTTAACAAGAACATTTGATCATAAGTATGTTGTCAAATATTTAGGTGTTTATAATTATACGATTTATGACGGAGTACAATCAGCACAAAATGCAACACAGGTAGCAAATGCGAGCAGTGAAGATTTAACAGATGTTGTAAACTATACAGCTTCTCACTATGCGAAGCCAAATGCAGAGTATTTCGGTAAAGCAAAAGGGAAAAACATCATTAAAATCCATTTAGAAAGCTTCCAGTCTTTCTTAATTGACTACAAACTAAATGGAGAAGAAGTGACACCGTTTTTAAATAAGCTGGCTCATGGGAAAGAGGACTTTACGTATTTCGATAACTTCTTCCATCAGACAGGTCAAGGAAAAACAGCTGATGCTGAACTGATGATGGATAATAGTATGTTCGGCTTGCCAGAGGGAGCAGCGTTTGTAACAAAAGGTGAAAACACTTACCAATCACTCCCTGCCATCCTAGATCAAAAAGCAGGCTATACGAGCGCAGTGCTTCACGGGGACTATAAATCTTTCTGGAACCGTGACACGATTTATAAGCATATGGGATATGATCAATTCTTCGATGCTTCATATTACAACATGGATGAAGAAAATCTTGTGAATATGGGTCTGAAGGATAAACCATTCTTCAAAGAATCAATCCCGATGCTAGAATCAATGAAAAAGCCATTTTATGCACATTTAATGACATTGACTAATCACTATCCATTTAATTTAGATGAAAAAGATGCGACGATTGCTAAGGCAACAACTGGTGACAAAACAGTAGATAACTACTTCCAAACAGCAAGATATCTAGATGAGTCATTAGAGCAATTCTTTAAAGACTTGAAAAAATCAGGTATGTATAAAGACTCTGTCATTTTATTATATGGTGATCACAACGGTATTTCTGAAAACCATAACCGTGCAATGAGCGAAATTCAAGGGAAAGAAATTACACCTTATCAAAATGCGCAAAACCAGCGTGTACCACTCATGATTCGTATTCCTGGCAAACAGGGTGGCGTGAACCATACGTATGGTGGTGAAGTAGACGTGATGCCTACGCTTCTTCACTTACAAGGTATTGATTCAAATGAGTATGTGAATTTTGGAACAGATCTATTCTCTAAGAAGCATGATCAAACTGTTGCATTCCGTAACGGAAACTATGTGACACCAAAATATACACTTGTAGATAACACTGTCTATGATACAAAAACAGGTAAAGTTGTGAAACAAAATAAAAAGACAGAGGCAATTAAAGCCCGTGTCGATAATCAGTTAAGCCTATCAGATAAAGTGCTTTATAGGGATCTTCTTCGATTCCACAAGCTGTCTGATTTTAAACCAGTGAATCCATCTGATTATTTCTATGGTAAATCAAAAGAAAAAGAAGAGGATTCTTCTGCTAAGTAACTGAGTTTTGGGCAAGCACAGAAGGGTGCTTGCCTTTTTCTCTCTCATCGCTTGATTTGTTGGCAAAATATGTTTATATTTAGGGTGATACAAGCGTGATGCTGGCGTGTAGCTGGTGTAACGCATTTCGTCCTAGGGGATTTCAGGAGGAGCTTATGACAACAAATACAACAACACAAAAAAAGAAATCAGAAGTATGGGGCTGGCTTAAAGCGATCTTAATCGCATTCATCGCTGTTTTTATCATCCGTAACTTTTTATTCGCACCATACATTGTCAAAGGGTCTTCCATGTACCCAACATTGCATGATACAGAACGGGTTTTTGTGAATAAAACAGTTGATTACTTCGGTGATTACAAGCGGGGACAGATCATTGTTCTTGATGGGGAAGACCGCAGCACTCATTATGTTAAACGGTTGATTGGTTTACCTGGTGATAAAATTGAAATGAAAAATGACCAGCTATATGTCAATGGTCAAAAAGTGGCAGAGCCTTACTTAGCGTCAAACAAAAAGAAAGCAGCTGCAGATGGGACCTTGCTGACACCTGATTTTGGCCCTCTTACCGTTCCAAAAGGCAAGTATTTTGTCATGGGTGACAATCGTCAAAACTCAATGGACAGCCGCAATGGCTTAGGTCTTTTTACAAAGAGTGATATTCAAGGAACGACTTCATTTGTGTTTTATCCTTTCCAAGACATTCGACTACTTAATGATTAATGACACATAAAAAAGCACACTGAGGTGTGCTTTCAGCTTGTAGACAAAGTCTACAAGCTTTTTTGTATAATAAGGGTAATAACACAAGTCTGTGGGGGATGAACA
>NZ_JAWRWI010000020.1:0-7550 GCF_046535585.1 Bacillus sp. SIMBA_005
CAATCACCGATAAACTATCGGCAATTGGCTGTATAAAGGTGTTTTGATCCCTGTCTCAATAACGGGGGTCAGTCCCAGATCTCCCTGCGCTTTTTTTAACGAATCAAACCGTTCTTTTCTAAATAAGCAAGACTTTGTCTTAACACATCATCTTTCATAATAAAACTGAAATTCTTATTTTTTGCGATGGATCTTGGCAAGTCTGCGAAAAGAACAGGTCCTTTTGTTTCAAAATACGTGTCTTGCTTCACTAGCCTTTCAATATCAGCGAAATAAATATTTTTTACGATGACCTTTTCTCTGCCTAGCACCTGATATTGGCCAATATACGTTAATTCACGAACAACAGCACCCGTCTCTTCTTGAATCTCACGTATAGCGGCTTGGTCCGCTTCTTCATTTGGCTCAACTTTCCCTCCTGGAAACTCATAGCCCCGATCCTCATGTTCAGTGAGCAGCCATTTTCCCTGGTAACGGCAAATGGCCCAAACATGCTTTGGATGACTTGAAAAAGGCTTCTCTTCAAAGGAGAGCTTGACCGTATTATGATAATAGTCTTTAAATACATGCATGTGAAATCCCTCATATCCTGTCCTTGCTTCTTGTAAAACATCATACCACAGATCACATTTCTCTGAAGAATTTTTATCAAAAGTGAAACAAACGAGTGGTTTCATTTCGTCTGTATTTAATATAAGGTATTGTTGCTAAAACCTTTTTATCATCCCCAACTTCACCCTATTTTAATCATGAAACCTTTTATCCCTTGATGACGTAAATCAATGAGTGTTTGTCCTATTACGACGAGGAGGAAAACAGCATGAGGATAACAAATGGGTCAAAACAAGAGAAAGACCAAGCGCTTACACCCAGTAAAATCAAAAAAGAAGACGCACCTCATGAGGTGATCAACAAACACCTCATCAAAGGGCAAAAGCTAGATTTAACAAAAGACAATCCAAATATCGACCAAATTCAAATCGGGCTTGGCTGGGATTTGGCTGGCCAGCCAATTGATTTAGATACGCAAGTGTTTCTCTTAAATGAAGAGGACAAACTGTTGTCTCCAAGCCATCTGATCTATTATCATCAGCAGCAAAGCTTAGACGGAGCTGTTCGCCATCTTGGTGATCATCAAGTTGGCGGCGGGTATCGAGACAATGAAATGATCATTATGCAATTAAGCAGAGTCTCTCCAAATATTCATAAAATCGTTGTTACAGCTACGATACATGATGCACACGAGCGCAAGCATCATTTTGGACAAGTGACGAACGCTTACGTGCATCTGACTGATCAAATCTCACAACAAGAAATTTGTACCTTTCAATTAACAGAAGATTATTCATATTGTACCTCCATCATTTGCGCTCAACTCATAAGAGATGAGGAAGAATGGAAAATCATCGCAACCGGGCAAGGAACTACGCTAGATTTAAATGATTTATGCCGCATCTACGGATTCACATCTTGACGCAGAAAGGAGCCGGCACCAATGGGATTTCATTTCACCACAATAGAAGAACTTACTTTACAAGCAGAAGGCAGCGGAATCTTTTTTGCGAAAAAAGGCGCAATGATTGCCGATCAAGGTACGTTTCAATACCGCAAACGACTCCTCGGAACAAACAAAGGAAATATGGTCAGTCAAGTATTTAACCATATCAGCAGGAAATTGACAGGTGAAAACCTTGAAGTGATGGAGGTCAGTGGACAAGGTACTTGTTATTTAGCTGATTCCAGCGAGCACGTGACAGTGATTAATCTTGAGCCGAGCGGTCCTTGGCAGCATGTAAGTGTAGAAAGCGAGGATTTACTTGCCTTTACTGAGGAATGTCATTACGGCGTGACACCAGTAGGCGTAGGGATTTTATCACAGAAAGGACTGTTTACATCAAAGCTCTCCTATCAAGGCCACGGGGCGCAGGTCGCCATTAAAACAAATGGAAACCCGCTCATTTTAAAAGCCCCTTGCCGTGTAGATCCTGACGCCATTGTCGCTTGGACTGGTAAAGCACCGAAGGTCAAATTAGATGTGAACTGGAAGACCCTCATCGGACAAACATCTGGTGAATCCTACTTATTTGAGTTCCAAGAACAAGACCAAATTGTCATTATCCAGCCATCTGAGCGGACATCCGGCTTACGGGTTGGTTTAGATGATAACCGTTACAAGCCTCAGAGCCAGAGCTCCTCTCATGAATTCACGAATTCACAGACATCTCAGCAAGAGAATAGAGGCGGGCTTAGTGACCTGATCGGAGGCATCTTACAACCGCGAAAATAAAAGCATGTAGAAAATCTCTACATGCTTTTTCAATTCATTAATCCATTTGTTTCAATAAAGTTCTTTGTCTCTTCATTTCCGAACTCGAAAATCATTGAGTATATCTCTTTTCTTTTTCGATCCATTTCATCATTCGGACTGTCATAATGATATTCAAGATACGGAACATGCGCTCGAAAGAAGCCTTTCCAATCTGTCATATACTGTTCATCGAAATAGTCTCTCAGCTGCAAAATTTGATCATCGTCTGCTTCTATTTGAAATTGCCAAGCCGCAGCATCTCTATGCTGCGATATCGATCCATCCTGTACAGATACATAATATGTGTGTCTCGTCATCTGATTCATCCTTTTTCCTTTAGTATGACCAGATATGAAGAAATTACGGCTTCTTGCGCATTTTATTTTTTAACATGTCCAACACATCAATAAACAACTGTGGAATGGGAATTCCGAGGGCATTGGCTGTCGAGACGATTTGGTAAGATTCATAAATAATATAAAAGATGATCGCTAAATCCTTAATCATCCCATTTGTCTTCAGCATGACATCGAAGAAATGCGCCATGGATATTAGAGAGACCGTCACAATCTTTCGAACAAGCCGCGTAGAAAAACGTTTCATTGTGAGCTGTCCTGTCAAAGATTCTCTTAGGCTTGAACAAATTAATTCAATGGCCATGAGTGTTACTAATATCATCAGTAAATATCCTGCTCCACCAAACAGAAAGCCCATCGCTGACAAACTGACTGTAAACAACGAAAAGATGCCTAAATCCTTGCTCACTTGGCATCAACATCCTTTCAAAGTGGAACTCCTTACCTCAATAGTATATGCCAGATCTTCGCAATAGCTTGGACGACAAAAAATAAAGGCGTCGCCTTTTCAATCAGACAGAGTGATGACAAGAAAAAAAGCCGCCTTGTGTGGCGGCTTCCATCTTTAGACTCTCACATCAATAAAGCGAGCGTCTGAATCCTTTGGCTGAACAGCTTGAGGCTGCTGCTGAACTTGATCCAGCATGACCATGGCTTGTGCTGTATTCGTAGCAAGCTGTGAATTCAACAAACTAATATTAAGTGTTTTTTGAATGCTCGCGACTTGCTGACTCATCATTCCTGCAATAGAAGACATCTTCTCCCCTCCCTTCTCTTTTCTCTTCGGCTGAAAGCCCTATGATTTCAATGGGCTGTCTGTCACGATTCCAACAAAAAAGGAATGTCGATCTCTTAACGATCGACATTCCTTCCACATACGTATTATCCTAAAAATGCTTTAAGCATCCAGTTGTGTTTCTCGATAGATTGATGAATCGCAAGTAACATATCACCTGTTGTTTCATCGCCAACTTCTCCAGCCAGCTCCATTCCTTGTTTTAATTCCTCAGCGATATTGGAGAAATCATCATATAGATTTTTCACCATTTGCTCCGCTGATTCATTACCTTCAGCTTCTTGAATGCTAGAAATTTCTAAGCATTCTTTCATTGTTGCAACAGGCTGTCCATTTAAAGCAAGCATACGCTCAGCCAAATCATCAATGTATGTCGCTGTTTCTGTATAAAGTTCCTCAAATTTCTCATGAAGTGTAAAGAAGTCTTTTCCCTTTACGTACCAGTGATAGTTATGTAATTTTACGTAAAGCACAGTCCAATCTGCTACTTGTTTATTGAC
The DNA here is from genome assembly GCF_046535585.1 of Bacillus sp. SIMBA_005. Classification (NCBI taxonomy): domain Bacteria; kingdom Bacillati; phylum Bacillota; class Bacilli; order Caryophanales; family Bacillaceae; genus Bacillus; species Bacillus sp. SIMBA_005. The sequence goes on from NZ_JAWRWI010000020.1 coordinate 3,961, forward strand.
GACGTGTAATAATTTTTCAGACATGTTTATTCCTCCTTATGTAATTGCGTTTAGTATGAGAATACCCTTTTCCTATTATACTGAAACCTGCGATGAATTTCTTCTATTTTGGCTGCATGAAATATATGTTAATATGGAAATAAGGAGGGAGTTAGATGCTGCTACTTGGGATTATCAGCTTTATCATTATCTCAATCGTTGTCTTTTTATCGCTGTGGACAACATCGAAGGCTTATGACTATAAGCATAAAATCGATACACCACAGGATGCTGAACCAAACCAACGTCCTAACCCGAAATAAAATGCCACTTAATGATGTGAAGTTTCTTCTTCAGTAGATGAACTCTCTTTTTTCACATCACCTACTTGAATGTTCGTCTTTGGCATATTATGCTGCTGTTTAGCTGTCACATGGACTTGTATGATATAAAGGCCATCTTTTTTAAAGGCTGTATGCAATTCATATACACCTTTATTCTCTTTCTTTGGCTGAATCATCTGGCTGTTATCCTTATCGCCATCTTTCCACACTTCAAATTGAACTTCGTCTGCATCATCGACAGGCGTATCACCATATGTGACAGCTGCTTTTACTATAACGCTTTCATTTTTCTCCACTTGTTCAGGTCCTGTAAGCTTCACTTCTAATAGCTCAGGTACCTCCCCTTTTTCACTATTTGCTGCAGAGTTCCCACATGCACTTAGTAACAAGAGCATCAATATCATTCCCAACATTTTTCGCATCCCGAGTTCCCCCTTCTTTTACTGACATGTCCATTTTAACAAATATCCCCTATTTTGACATCTCATGATCGAATACAAAAAAAACCGGACATCATCATGTCCGGTTTTTGATTGATTAACCAAATACTTTGAGAAGCTCTTCTTGATCTTGAGAAAGCCAGAAACGCATCAAACGTTTTGCCCCTTCAAGGTCATGAAGCTTCGCTTGACCGCATTGCTCTTCGTTTGCCGCAGGAATTTCTGTTACTTCAACTGCATCCTTGAATGTTGCATCAAGAAGCTCAACGATTTCTTTTGGAGTTGGTGCACCACTGACCACTAAATAGTAGCCTGTCTGACAGCCCATTGGAGATATATCAATGATATCAAAATGATCGTATTTCTCTGAGTGTGTTCTAATGTTAAACGCAAGTAAATGCTCTAATGTATGAATCGTATCAGGTTTCATCGCTTGCTTGTTTGGCTGACAAAAACGAATATCAAATTTATTGACTTCTCCATCTGATCCCACTTTATGAACGCCACAATGACGAACGTATGGCGCTTTTACAGCATTATGATCAAGTTCAAAGCTTTCAACTGAAGGCATAATCACCACTCCTATAATTGCAATTTCCTATATTATAACATATTTCTCCGACCAGTTTAGTTTATAAAACTTTCCTTCCTTGTCCTTTTTTCTTATACTGTGAAAGACAGACAAGGAGGAACCTTTATGAAACAAATTTTTATCGGCATCATACGCTTTTATCAAAAATGTATTTCCCCTCTTACACCGCCTAGCTGCCGGTTTTACCCAACATGCTCAAACTATGGGTTAGAAGCGATCAAAACGCATGGCGCTTTAAAAGGCGGCTGGCTCACCATCAAACGGATATTAAAATGTCATCCGCTCCATCCTGGCGGCATCGATCCTGTCCCGCCGAAAAAGGAAAAATAACTTACTTTTTTTCATATCCGTTGACGACTACGTCAAGCTTGCCAGTTCCAGGATCAATGACAAGACCGTGCACAGGCACATTTGATGGGAGAAGCGGGTGATTTTTCACAACGGACACACTGTCCTTCACGCTCTCTTCAACCGAACTAAAGCTTTTGAGCCACTGTTTAAAATCGATTCCTGAGTATTCCAGTACTTCAATCCGTTTTTCTGGGATACCACGCTCAATGGCTTTGTTTAAAAGTGTCTGGCTGTCTATTTTGCTCATACCGCAATCATGATGCCCGATGACATAAACCTCGTCAGCATTTAATTCGTAAACAGCCACTAAAATGCTTCGCATAATACTTCCAAATGGATGAGAAACAAGAGCACCAGCACTTTTAACGATCTTGATATCTCCATTTTTCATGTTCATTGCACGTGGAAGCAGCTCGACAAGCCTTGTATCCATACATGACAGAATGACAGCTTTTTTCTGTGGAAACTTCGTTGTTGTAAATTCTTCGTATTTCTTTTCTTCAATAAATTGTTGATTATATTCGATGATTTCTTCTAAAAGTTTCATACGTTGTCCATTCCTTTATCTTTTTTTAAAAATAAATATAGCACAATGTGAGAAATTTCGTCACGTTTTGCAGCACATTTTTTTAAAAGGAAACATCTGCTGATGAAATTTTTTTATTTTCCTCTTTTCAAATCGTAATTATTACGATACAATAACTCAGGACATTAAATCGTAATCATTTCTATCTAATAGATTGAGAGGAGACATTTTCCACATGAAAAAAATCTTTTATATGTTAACAGCTGCTTTATTTGCGATCGGTCTTGCCGCTTGCTCAAGCAGTGCGGGGACAAATGCTTCAAAAGGAAAAGCAGACGGAAAGCTGACCGTTTACACCACCATTTTCCCGATTCTAGATTTCACTGAAAAAATTGGCGGTTCTCATGTTCATGCGCAAAGCGTGTACCCTGCCAATGCAGATGCACACAGCTTTGAACCAAGTTCAAAAACGATGGTTGAAATGGCTGAAGGAGACGCCTTCATCTACAGCGGCACAGGCGCTGAAGCATTCGCTGACAAAACCGCTTCTACGTTAAAAGACCAAGGCGTGAAAACAGTCAAAGCAGCCGAAGGCATCAAATTGTTATCGACAAAAGAAGAGCATTCACATGAAGAAGGCGAAGATCACGATCATGAAGAGGAAGATCATGAACATGATGGACACGATCACGGAGATAAAGATCCTCATGCATGGTTAGACCCTGTTTATGCACAGCAAATGGCGAAAAACATTAAAGATACACTCGTTTCATTAGATCCAGATCATAAAGACGAATACACAAAAAACTATGAAAAACTAAAAAAAGATTTGCAATCGCTAGATCAAGAGTTCAACACAACGTTATCTAAAGCAAAACATAAAGAAATCCTTGTTTCGCATGCAGCCTACGGTTATTGGGAAAAGCGCTACGGCATTGAACAAATCAGTGTATTAGGGTTATCCGCTTCTGAAGAGCCTTCACAAAAGCAGCTTGAAAGCATTGTCCAAAAAGCTGAAAAGCATCACATTCAATATGTGATTTTTGAAAACAACGTCAGCAGCAAAGTCTCAGATACGATCCGCAGTGAAATTGGGGCAAAAAGCCTCACACTTAAAAATTTAGAATCTATTACTGAAGATGATGCAAAAAAAGGTGAAAGCTACGTCAGCTTAATGAAACAAAATCTAAAGACCTTAAAAACCGCTTTAAATGATTAATTGTTAGGCCCGGGTGATCTCCCGGGTTTTTTGCTGTAAAAAAGCACACCATTGTAGGGTGTGCTTCAGACCGTAGACAAACCCCACCTTTACTTCAAGTAAAAGTGGGGTTTTCACATTTTTTTGATAAAAACATCAT
>NZ_JAWRWI010000021.1:0-5839 GCF_046535585.1 Bacillus sp. SIMBA_005
CAATCACCGATAAACTATCGGCAATTGGCTGTATAAAGGTGTTTTGATCCCTGTCTCAATAACGGGGGTCAGTCCCCATCAATAAGTGGGTGTTTTTTTGTGATTATCATGAATAGGATCAAAAAGAATGTTTGATTGAAAACGTTCACAAAGAGGAGGAAATGTATGATGAAGTATGGAAAGGTATGGCTTGTGGCCGTCTTGTCATTATTACTATTGAACTCAGATTCACTTCAAGCAGCCGATCATCAGAATCAAACAAATCGCGTCCTTGTGGTCGATCAAAAAGGAAATGGCTCGTTTCGAAACGTTCAGTCTGCTATTGATGCGATTCCAGTGAACAATCAACAGCGCGTAACGATCTATATTAAAAATGGTGTGTATAAAGAAAAAATCCTGCTTCCGCAAAATAAACCTTATGTGTCCTTTATCGGGGAAAACCAACACAAGACGATTCTAACGTATAATGATACAAATGCAAGTACTGGCAGCACAACAAATAGCTCAAGCACAATGATTCGTGCGAACGACTTTTACGCAGAAAATATCACCTTTCAAAATACGGCCGGCAGACATGCTGGTCAGGCAGTTGCACTGTACGTCTCTGGCGACCGGGCTGCGTTCAAACAAATACGTGTCTTAGGGTATCAAGATACACTTTATGCAACAGGAACAGGCCGCCAATATTATGAAAACTGCTATATCGAAGGAACGGTCGATTTTATTTTTGGATCAGCCACAGCTGTGTTTAAAAGAGCTGAAATAAGAAGTCTTGGAAATGGGTATATTACTGCAGCATCCACAACTGAAGCTCAAAGGTATGGCTATGTATTCATCGACTCTACATTGCAAAAGGGGACGGCTGCTGCTCAATCGGTTTATTTAGGACGTCCGTGGCGGCCTCATTCTGCTGTGACATTCCTCTATACACAAATGGATGATCATATAAAGGCAGAGGGATGGCATAACTGGGATAACCGTGATAATGAAAGAACAGCAAGATATAAAGAATATGGATCGGCAGGGGCAGGAAGCAATTTGACAAACCGCGTAAAATGGTCCAGCATTTTAACGAAAAACGAAGCAAGTCAAATCACGGTGCAAGCTGTTCTTGGCGGAGCCGATGGCTGGAATCCAGAAAAAAGGTAAAGGGCTTGTCAGTTTTCGTCAAAGAAAGCTGACTTTTCTGTTTAAAAAACCTTTGAGAACAAACGTTCTTTTGTGTATAATGAACATATTCTTCTAAAATTGGCTGCGACAAAAAAGGAGGGATTCCGTGAAGCGTTTTTCACAGCTCTTGTTTTTACAAATATGTATCCTGTCGATTTTATTTCTCCCGTTTTCAGCAAAAGATGATCAACTTGTAGCTCGTAACGGCTCACTGCCGTGGATGACAGCTTTAGATGAATTTATACGAACAGCACCTGATTTAGAAAGTGCAATCTCTGGCATCAGCGTCCGCGATACTTCTGACTCCTCTCTTCTTTATGAACATCAAGCCGATACGCGCCTTACTCCTGCTTCTAATATAAAACTGCTCACATCAGCTATCGCCCTTGATATACTTGGAGAAACACACACATTCCCTACAGACATCTGGATGGATGGTTCTATTCAAAAGAAAACGTTATATGGAAGCCTGTATCTACGTGGTACCGGAGATCCGACTTTATTAGAAGAGGATTTTGCAGCACTTGCCAAACAAGTGAAAAAGGCCGGAATACATACAATTCGCGGACAGCTTGCGGCTGATGATACTTGGTTTGATGACACAAGGTATTCGATTGATTTACCTTGGAGTGATGAAGATCAATATTACGGCGCTCAAATATCTGCTCTCACTGCTTCACCGAATGAGGATTATGATGCAGGAACGCTGATTCTCGAAGTCAAGCCAGGAAAGAAAGCAGGGCAGAAGGCCACCTATGACACGATCCCGAAGACTGACGTCGCTCAAGTTGTCAATCAAGTGAAAACTGTGCCAGAAGGCGGAAAGAAAAAAATATCTTTTAAGCGCTCTCACGGCACAAACAAAATTACGCTGACTGGGACGATTCCGCTAAAAGCATCTTCATCTAAACAATGGGTAGCATTATGGGAACCGACAACGTATTCTTTAGACTTAATGAAACGAGCATTAAAGGCTGAGGGTATTCAGCTGAAAGGATCACTCAAAACAAAACAAGTTCCTAAAAAAGCAAAAAAAATCGCTTCCCATTCGTCAATGCCTTTATCGGAGCTTCTTGTTCCGATGATGAAATTAAGCAATAATACACATGCAGAAATTCTGTTAAAAGAACTTGGCAAGCGGGTAAAGAACAAAGGAAGTTTTGACAAAGGGCTTGACGTGCTGAATGAACGTCTCCCTGCCTTTGGCATAGATTCATCCATGGCTGTGTTGAGAGACGGATCAGGCATATCACCCATTAATCTTGTTTCAGCAAACCAATTCACGTTATTTTTGACAAACATTCAAAAGGAAAAATGGTTTGACACCTATGTCAATGCACTTCCGTTAGCTGGGGCAAGTGAGCGTATGGTGGGAGGTACATTAAGAAACAGATTGAAAGAACCAGCTACACTAGAAAAAGTGCGTGCAAAAACAGGCTCGTTATCAACGGTCAGTACACTATCTGGGTATATTGAAACGCAGAGTGGAAAGACGCTTGCTTTTTCCATATTATTGAATCACCTCGTTGATGACGAAAAAGGTAAAGAGATAGAAGACCGCATTGTCAGCATATTAGCTGAGGATCTTTAGACAGAGAAGGAGAACCATCATGACGTTAGATAATAATCAATCTTTAGTAAAAACCATGTCGATCTTTCTAATTCCACTTTTATTAAGCAATATTTTACAATCAATCGGGCAGCTTGTGTCCATTGTGCTTGTCGGTAGATGGATTGGAGAGGATGCAGTAGCTGCAATTTCTGCATTCTTTCCGCTTTTCTTTTTACTTGTTTCTTTTTCCATTGGAATTGGATCAGGAAGCTCGATCCTCATTGGACAAGCGTATGGAGCAAAAAATGAGCAGAGATTAAAGGAAATTATAGGCACAACGCTTTCGTTCACTTTTTTAATTGGACTTTCTTTAGCTGTCATTGGAGGCTTTTTTGCAACTGATATTTTACATTTGATGGGGACGCCTGCAAATATTGTGGAGGAAAGTGCGGCATATGCCAGAATCCTATTCATCTCCATGCCGGTCTTATTTCTTTATTTTGTCTATACGACCTTTTTACGTGGAACAGGAGATTCAAAAACACCATTTTATTTCTTAATGATTAGTACTGGAACAAATATTTTATTGCTGCCGATTTTATTATTTGGCTGGCTCGGTCTACCGGCATTTGGTTTATATGGTGCTGCGTATTCTTCAGTGATTTCTACAATCGTTACGTTTATCATTCTGCATATCTATCTTTATAAAACAAAGCATCCGCTGCGCATTGATGCGTCGGTTAGAAAGCATTTATTGATGAAAGGGGATTTATTAAAAACGTTATTAAAGTTAAGTATCCCTTCTAGTATTAATATGATTCTGATTTCTTTATCAGAAATTGCTGTCATTTCTTTTGTAAACGATTATGGATCACAGGCAACAGCAGCCTATGGCGTTGTCAACCAAGTCGTAAGTTATGTACAGATGCCCGCAGTGAGCCTTGGTATTGCGGTTTCTATTTTCGCAGCACAATTCATTGGCGCAGGAAACATGAATCGTTTGAAAGATGTCATTAAAATTGGTCTAGGGCTAAACTTTGCGATAGGCGGATTGATTATTATTTTCGTCTATATTTTCGCACCGCAAATTTTATCTATCTTTTTAACAGATCCTGCAACGATTGATATTGCATATAGTTTGGTCGTGATTACACTATGGAGCTATCTCATTTTTGGAACGGCGCAAATCGTTGCAGCCACAATGAGAGCAAGTGGAACCGTTCTATGGCCGACCATCTTTAGTATTTGTTCCATTTGGCTTGTTGAAGTACCAGTGGCTTATGTGCTATCACACCACACATCGCTCGGGATCAAAGGAATCTGGATAGGATATCCTGCAGCCTTTTTTGTAAACTTATTCCTCCAATATGGCTATTATCGATTGGTTTGGAAGAAAAAGCAGATCGTTGCACTTGTCCAATCATAATGTGAGCCTATCATCGGGCATATACATACGAAGATCGATTACTTTTTAGGGGGTCTGATCTTCTATGTTTTTAAACCAAAGAAGTGAGCTCGGCTCGTATGATATCGGTGATTTCACTTATGCCGGACCAGATTTTCAAGTGTTGACTTGGGGAGAAGGAACGACACTGAAAGTGGGAAAGTTTTGTTCCATTGCAAACGAAGTAAAAGTTTTTCTTGGTGGTGAACATCGAACAGATTGGGTCACGACGTATCCCTTTAATCAAATTTTCACAGAGGCTGCTCATATTGAAGGACATCCACGATCAAAAGGAGATGTGTGCATAGGGCACGATGTTTGGATTGGATATGGAGCAACGATCATGTCAGGAGTACATATAGGAAATGGGGCAGTCATTGGAGCAAATAGTCTGATTACAAAAGATGTGCCACCATATGCGATTGTAGCAGGGAACCCGCAGCGGCTCATGAAATATCGGTTTTCTTTTGATATCATTGAAAAGCTTCAGTTATTAGAATGGTGGAATTTAGAGTTTTCGATCATACAGTCTGTTTTTCATCTCTTGCAATCTGATGATATTGAACATTGTATAAATGTCGTAGAAGACATAAAAAAGAAAGGCTGAAAAAGCCTTTCTTTTTATGTTTAGTGTAAGTGTGATGGAGTGCTTTAGTGAAAAAGGCCTCACACACACCTAGCTTCTGCCGTACAGGTATCCGATAAACATCATTTTGAATAAAATAAGTGGATCAAGAGAAGGACGACCTTTATTCTCGCTATAATACGGTTTTACTTTATCTACGATAAATGAAAACTCAATGTACTGATCAATTTTACGAAGCAGGTGATCCTCTTCGACCAGTTGATCTAGCAATACAAATTCGGCTTCGTGCTGAGAAGAATTTCTAGTGTGGAACATGAGAAAAACACCTTCCTTTAGTATGCTTTTCTCTATTATAAAATGGACAGATGGAAACTTAGAAAAAAATAAAGCTGTCGAGATTTTTTCGACAGCCTGAAAGCATAAAGGCCAAAGCCTTTATGCGTTTTGTTTATACATATCTTACAGCATTTGCAGCTCGAGTATCTGTGTTAACTGTTGTTATACTTGACTGTGCTGTAATAATGATATTAACAGTATATACATTATTACCCGTACTAGTTACAGTATCAACGAAAGTGGTGGAAACTACAAAGCTTTGTGCCCCTGCGCCTGATCCTGATCTAAAGAAAGGAACTTCTGTTAACAATGTTCCGTTTCTCCTTAATCGAGTATTTCCATTTATACTATAATTCGCTGTAGTGTTAGCTGTAATATTTGCTGACAGGTCAATCTTTACTCTTTGACCACTTGTTACAGGAACTGTAAAAGTGAGTACTGTTATTTCTGAATTTAACGGAGGAAATATTTGCTGCTGTGTTGCTGTTTGGTCAAAGAAAATTTGTGAGGTTGGTCCAGTAGCTCCCGTTGCACCAGTAACTCCAGTAGGACCAGTAGCTCCGGTTGCACCAGTAGCTCCAGTAGGACCGGTAACTCCGGTTGCACCTGTTGCTCCCGTTGGACCGGTAGTTCCGGTTACACCAGTTGGTCCAGTTGGACCAGTAGCTCCGGTCGCACCTGTTGCTCCCGTTGGACCGGTAGTTCCGGTTACACCAGTTGGTCCAGTTGGACCAGTAGCTCCGGTCGCACC
>NZ_JAWRWI010000022.1:0-4179 GCF_046535585.1 Bacillus sp. SIMBA_005
TTTTATTTCGGATCACAACGATCCGTTTTCAAACTTGAAGGTGTTTTTTATTTGTCTCATCTTATGGGGTCAGTCCCTATAGAGAGCAGTTTTTATTAGAACCAACCTTTTACTGTGTCAACGATTCCGCCCCAAATGCCAGCGAAGAATCCACCTACACTACGCATTGCAAGAATGAACCAGTTTGCTTTTTCATCGCCTGTTTTCGTTATTAGCTCAACACCTGATTGATCTTTATTCAAATAGCCGTAGTCCTTCTCATCACCTGAATAAGAAGTCGTCAGCATGCCAACCTTCGTTCCTTTTTTCATAGGAGCTTCTAGTTTCGTTTTCTCGATATTTACTTTTGCTTTGAAGCTCTTTTCGTCGCCATTTTTGACTGGCACAGAGAAAGCTTCTTTCGTAACGACAGGTACTTCTTTGTCTTTGCCTTTGTCGACTTCGATGTTTTCATGTCCTTTGATCTGTTGACCTTTTTTGTACATTTCTTTCATCGTGAAGTTTTTAAACGCATAATCGAACAGTTTTTTCGCTACGTCGAAACGTGCTGTATGAAGATTACCTTTTGCATTCAAGATCACTGCGATGACACGCATGTCACCTTGTTTAGCGGTACCTGTGAAGCTAGAACCAGCTGAATCTGTAGAACCTGTCTTTAAGCCGTCTACACCTTCATATTCCTTCACAAGTCCTTTAAGCATGAAGTTCCAGTTAGGCATGTCCATTTCATCGTCTGTGCCTTCTCTGAACTTTGTTTTCGCAATACTTGATGTTTCAAGGATTTCTGGATGGTCTTTGATGAGATGCTGTGCAAGCAATGCCATATCTTTCGCAGATACTTCACTTTCTTCATCAGGACCTGTACCCTTTGGCTGTTTGCCATGTAAGTCTTTATTTTCTAGTCCAGTTGCATTCACGAATTTGTAATTTGTTAAACCTAGTTCTTTCGCTTTTGCATTCATTTTTTCAACGAACTTCGATTCTGATCCAGCAATCACTTCTGCTAAGCCAATTGCTGCTGCATTTGCCGAATAAATAGCCGTTGCTTGATAAAGTTCTTTCACTGTATACGAGCCATCTTTTCTCAAAGGAACGTTTGATAAACTGCGGTCCTGAGAAATTTCGTATACATAATCATCTGGCGTATACGTTTGATCCCATTTCACTTTGCCTTCAGCAATCGCCTCTAGTAATAGATACTCTGTCATCATCTTTGCCATACTTGCAATAGGCAGTCTTTGTTCTGCGTTCTTACTATAAAGGATCTTACCTGTAGAAGCTTCAATTAGGATCGCTGCTTTCGCATTCACATTGAATGGATCTTCAGCTGCTTTTGCTTTGGACATTGGTGTAAATGCTGTCACAATCAATGCCAATGCAAGGATAGAGACCATAAGCTGTTTCAATATCTTGCTGTTCAATCGTCATACCTCCGTTATCATCTTTTTCGATATATTTCATATATATTTAATCCACAAGGGCTTATTTCAACACAACAGTATAAATTTTATCACAATAAAGACAAAAAAAATAGACAGAGTCATAGACCCTGTCAAATGTAATTTGATTGTCACAATTTATCAAGAAATTGTGTAGTTTGGTGATTCTTTTGTAATTTGTACATCATGTGGATGACTCTCACGAAGCCCTGCACCAGTCATTCGAATGAACTGTGCATCTTCTCTAAGAGAGCGCAAGTCCTGTGTTCCACAATAGCCCATACCAGAGCGGATACCGCCAACGAGTTGATACACTGTATCAACAACTGGTCCTTTGTATGGTGTACGGCCTTCAATACCTTCTGGAACGAATTTTTTATTATCTTCTTGGAAGTAACGATCTTTACTTCCTTTTTCCATTGCAGCGACTGAGCCCATACCGCGATATACTTTGAAGCGTCTACCTTGGAAAATTTCTGTGTCTCCTGGGCTTTCAGATGTACCAGCTAGAAGGCTTCCAAGCATTACAGCATGTCCACCAGATGCTAGAGCTTTTACGATATCACCTGAATATTTAATTCCACCATCTGCAATAATAGCTTTACCGTGTTTTCTTGCTTCTGTTGCACAATCATAGATCGCTGTGATTTGTGGTACACCAACGCCTGCAACAACACGTGTTGTACAAATAGATCCTGGTCCGATACCGACTTTCACAATATCTGCTCCTGCTTCAAACAATGCTTTAGTTGCTTCGGCTGTTGCAACATTACCAGCAATGATATTAAGAGAAGGATATGTTTCACGGATTTTCGATACAGTGTTTAGAACACCTTGTGAATGACCATGTGCCGTATCAATGACAACGACATCCACATTGGCTTCGACTAATTTTCTTACACGAGTCATTGTATCGCCAGTGACACCAACAGCGGCACCAACAATTAAACGGCCATGTGCATCTTTAGAGGAGTTAGGGAATTCGATCACTTTTTCAATATCTTTGATGGTGATGAGACCTTTTAACGTTCCTTCGTCATCTAAAAGAGGTAATTTTTCAATTTTATATTGCTGTAGAATTTTTTCAGCTTCTTCTAACGTCGTACCTACAGAAGCTGTCACAAGTTCCTCTTTTGTCATCACATCGCTAATCTTCATTGAATAATCCGAAATAAATCGAAGGTCACGGTTCGTAATAATACCGACAAGCTTTTGATCTTCTATGTTATTTACAATCGGTACACCTGAAATACGGTACTTACCCATTAGGTGCTCTGCATCAAATACTTGATGCTCAGGTGTTAAGAAGAATGGATTTGTAATAACGCCGCGCTCTGAACGTTTTACTTTATCCACTTGCTCTGCTTGTTGCTCAATAGACATGTTCTTATGAATGATACCAAGACCACCTTGACGTGCCATTGCAATCGCCATTTGTGATTCAGTCACCGTGTCCATTCCTGCACTGATAATTGGAATGTTTAGTTTTAATGTGCTTGTTAACTCAACTGATAAATCGACATCTCGCGGAAGTACTTCAGACTTAGCTGGAACAAGCAAAACATCGTCAAACGTCAAACCTTCTTTTGAAAATTTACTTTCCCACATTAGTAAATCCCCCTCTTTTCGGCAAAATATTATATGTAGATTATCAACTAGCAAACAGCATGTCAAGGAAGCAACAAACAGTTGCAATTTTTAGAAAATATAAAGAGAGTTGAGGAAGAAGATGAAAAGTTCAGGATGGAAGGATTTAAAACGTTTTTACTCACTAGAAACTTCCCAAAAGTTTCTATATCAACAATATGAGAAACAGAGCATTCAAGATGCAAACCAGCAAGCCTATAAAAACTGTGAACGGTTTATTTATTTTTTAAAGCATGGTCATACGTTCTATGAACAGGCAGCTATCGCTCCACTCGAACTGAAGCCCATTTTATTGTTTTATGGAATGGCTCAGTTGCTAAAGGCATGTTTACTGACAGTTGACCCTCACTATCCTTCTCAAACCTCTGTTTTAGCGCATGGTGTAACATCGAGAAAGAGAAAGAAGCAGCATTACCGTTTTAGTGAAGATGAGGTGAAAATTCAGCGAAATGGACTATGCATGCATGTGTTAAAGCATCTATTTCATTTAAATGGACTTGAAGATGAGCGATTTACGATGATTCATCTCCTTTCAAAGATACCGGAAATGAGTCATATTCTAGAGTTTCAAAAACAGCCCTCTACATTAGTTAAGGTGGAAAAGGCCAATGGGATGATGATTCAAGATCATATTCCATTGCTTTATAACATGTCTGCTGAACGCTTTATTGAATATTTTGAGTTTCATACAAGTTGGAAACTCAGACAGAGAGAAGCGAAAAAGCTGACATTTGATGTATCACTAGAAGAAAATCCAGCGCTCGCCACTCATCTTCATTATGATTTAGAAATGGATCAATGGTATATTCCGTCAACGCGTGATTCCTTTTTAGGGATTCCTGAGGTCATCAGCCATTACTTATTAATGTATAACCTTAGTATGATTGCCCGCTACGAAACTGAATGGTGGTACGAGCTACTGTCTCAATACATTAGTGATGATTACGTCATGATTGAGCGCTACATGGAGATTGCCGAAGAGAAGTTCCCAGCTTATATCATGATGCTATTAGAAGAAAAAACAAAAAAGACCAGTTCCTAATGGAACTGATCCTTAGACAAGCTTGGCGGCGTCCTACTCTCACAGGGGGAG
>NZ_JAWRWI010000023.1:0-3075 GCF_046535585.1 Bacillus sp. SIMBA_005
TGTTCTTTGAAAACTAGATAACAATAAGTAATACATTCACATTGAATGCAATGCAAAGTTCATCACACATAGTGATTCTTTCTAAAGTAAGAAATGGTTAAGTTAGAAAGGGCGCACGGTGGATGCCTTGGCACTAGGAGCCGATGAAGGACGGGACGAACACCGATATGCTTCGGGGAGCTGTAAGCAAGCTTTGATCCGGAGATTTCCGAATGGGGAAACCCACTGCTCGTAATGGAGTAGTATCCATACTTGAATACATAGAGTATGAGAAGGCATACCCGGGGAACTGAAACATCTAAGTACCCGGAGGAAGAGAAAGCAAATGCGATTCCCTGAGTAGCGGCGAGCGAAACGGGAACAGCCCAAACCAAGAGGCTTGCCTCTTGGGGTTGTAGGACACTCTATACGGAGTTACAAAGGAACGATATAAGCGAAGAGGTCTGGAAAGGCCCGCCAAAGAAGGTAACAGCCCTGTAACTGAAATGTTGTTCTCTCCAGAGTGGATCCTGAGTACGGCGGAACACGTGAAATTCCGTCGGAATCCGGGAGGACCATCTCCCAAGGCTAAATACTCCCTAGTGACCGATAGTGAACCAGTACCGTGAGGGAAAGGTGAAAAGCACCCCGGAAGGGGAGTGAAATAGATCCTGAAACCGTGTGCCTACAAGTAGTCAGAGCCCGTTAAAGGGTGATGGCGTGCCTTTTGTAGAATGAACCGGCGAGTTACGATCCCGTGCAAGGTTAAGCAGAAGATGCGGAGCCGCAGCGAAAGCGAGTCTGAATAGGGCGCATGAGTACGTGGTCGTAGACCCGAAACCAGGTGATCTACCCATGTCCAGGGTGAAGTTCAGGTAACACTGAATGGAGGCCCGAACCCACGCACGTTGAAAAGTGCGGGGATGAGGTGTGGGTAGGGGTGAAATGCCAATCGAACCTGGAGATAGCTGGTTCTCTCCGAAATAGCTTTAGGGCTAGCCTCAAGGTAAGAGTCTCGGAGGTAGAGCACTGATTGGACTAGGGGCCCCTACCGGGTTACCGAATTCAGTCAAACTCCGAATGCCGATGACTTATCCTTGGGAGTCAGACTGCGAGTGATAAGATCCGTAGTCGAAAGGGAAACAGCCCAGACCGCCAGCTAAGGTCCCAAAGTATACGTTAAGTGGAAAAGGATGTGGAGTTGCTTAGACAACCAGGATGTTGGCTTAGAAGCAGCCACCATTTAAAGAGTGCGTAATAGCTCACTGGTCGAGTGACTCTGCGCCGAAAATGTACCGGGGCTAAACGTATCACCGAAGCTGCGGACTGTTCTTACGAACAGTGGTAGGAGAGCGTTCTAAGTGCTGTGAAGTCAGACCGGAAGGACTGGTGGAGCGCTTAGAAGTGAGAATGCCGGTATGAGTAGCGAAAGACGGGTGAGAATCCCGTCCACCGAATGCCTAAGGTTTCCTGAGGAAGGCTCGTCCGCTCAGGGTTAGTCGGGACCTAAGCCGAGGCCGAAAGGCGTAGGCGATGGACAACAGGTTGATATTCCTGTACCACCTCCTCACCATTTGAGCAATGGGGGGACGCAGGAGGATAGGGTAAGCGCGGTATTGGATATCCGCGTCCAAGCAGTTAGGCTGGGAAATAGGCAAATCCGTTTCCCGTGAAGGCTGAGCTGTGATGGCGAGCGAAATTTAGTAGCGAAGTTCCTGATTCCACACTGCCAAGAAAAGCCTCTAGCGAGGTGAGAGGTGCCCGTACCGCAAACCGACACAGGTAGGCGAGGAGAGAATCCTAAGGTGATCGAGAGAACTCTCGTTAAGGAACTCGGCAAAATGACCCCGTAACTTCGGGAGAAGGGGTGCTTCTTAGGGTGTTAAAGCCCCGAGAAGCCGCAGTGAATAGGCCCAGGCGACTGTTTAGCAAAAACACAGGTCTCTGCGAAGCCGTAAGGCGAAGTATAGGGGCTGACGCCTGCCCGGTGCTGGAAGGTTAAGAGGAGCGCTTAGCGTAAGCGAAGGTGCGAATTGAAGCCCCAGTAAACGGCGGCCGTAACTATAACGGTCCTAAGGTAGCGAAATTCCTTGTCGGGTAAGTTCCGACCCGCACGAAAGGCGCAACGATCTGGGCACTGTCTCAACGAGAGACTCGGTGAAATTATAGTACCTGTGAAGATGCAGGTTACCCGCGACAGGACGGAAAGACCCCGTGGAGCTTTACTGCAGCCTGATATTGAATGTTGGTACAGCTTGTACAGGATAGGTAGGAGCCTTGGAAACCGGAGCGCTAGCTTCGGTGGAGGCATCGGTGGGATACTACCCTGGCTGTATTGACCTTCTAACCCGCTGCCCTTATCGGGCAGGGAGACAGTGTCAGGTGGGCAGTTTGACTGGGGCGGTCGCCTCCTAAAATGTAACGGAGGCGCCCAAAGGTTCCCTCAGAATGGTTGGAAATCATTCGCAGAGTGTAAAGGCACAAGGGAGCTTGACTGCGAGACCTACAAGTCGAGCAGGGACGAAAGTCGGGCTTAGTGATCCGGTGGTTCCGCATGGAAGGGCCATCGCTCAACGGATAAAAGCTACCCCGGGGATAACAGGCTTATCTCCCCCAAGAGTCCACATCGACGGGGAGGTTTGGCACCTCGATGTCGGCTCATCGCATCCTGGGGCTGTAGTCGGTCCCAAGGGTTGGGCTGTTCGCCCATTAAAGCGGTACGCGAGCTGGGTTCAGAACGTCGTGAGACAGTTCGGTCCCTATCCGTCGCGGGCGCAGGAAATTTGAGAGGAGCTGTCCTTAGTACGAGAGGACCGGGATGGACGCACCGCTGGTGTACCAGTTGTTCTGCCAAGGGCATCGCTGGGTAGCTATGTGCGGACGGGATAAGTGCTGAAAGCATCTAAGCATGAAGCCCCCCTCAAGATGAGATTTCCCATTCCGCAAGGAAGTAAGATCCCTGAAAGATGATCAGGTTGATAGGTCTGAGGTGGAAGCGTGGTGACACGTGGAGCTGACAGATACTAATAGATCGAGGACTTAACCTTTATTCTAATGTGAAGTTTGAACATTGTTATCTAGTTTTGAGAGAACATT
>NZ_JAWRWI010000024.1:0-1589 GCF_046535585.1 Bacillus sp. SIMBA_005
CCCGTTGGACCGGTAGTTCCGGTTACACCAGTTGGTCCAGTTGGACCAGTAGCTCCGGTCGCACCTGTTGCTCCCGTATCTCCCGTTGCACCAGTAACTCCAGTAGGACCAGTAGGACCGGTAGTTCCGGTTACACCAGTTGGTCCAGTAGCTCCGGTTGCACCAGTATCTCCAGTAGGACCAGTATCTCCAGTTACACCAGTAGGTCCAGTAGGACCGGTATCACCAGTTGCGCCAGTAGGACCGGTATCACCAGTTACACCAGTTACACCAGTTACACCAGTAGGACCGGTATCTCCAGTTGCACCAGTGGCACCAGTAGCACCAGTTGCGCCAGTTACACCAGTGGTTCCAGTAGGACCGGTAGTTCCGGTTACACCAGTGGCTCCAGTAGGACCAGTAGCTCCAGTTGCCCCAGTAACTCCAGTAGGACCAGTATCTCCAGTTGCACCAGTGGCACCAGTAGCACCAGTTGCGCCAGTTACACCAGTGGTTCCAGTAGGACCGGTATCTCCGGTTACACCAGTGGCTCCAGTAGGACCGGTATCTCCAGTTGCCCCAGTAACTCCAGTAGGACCAGTATCTCCGGTTACACCAGTAACTCCAGTAGGACCAGTATCTCCAGTTGCCCCAGTAGAACCTGTATCTCCAGTTACACCAGTAACTCCAGTAGGACCGGTATCACCAGTTACACCAGTGGCACCAGTATCTCCAGTTGCCCCAGTAACTCCAGTAGGACCAGTATCTCCGGTTACACCAGTAGCACCAGTTGCCCCAGTATCACCAGTAGGTCCCGTTGGACCTGTATCACCAGTTACACCAGTGGCTCCAGTAACTCCAGTAGGACCAGTATCTCCGGTTACACCAGTAACTCCAGTAGGACCGGTATCTCCGGTTACACCAGTAGCACCAGTAGGTCCCGTTGGACCTGTATCTCCAGTTGCGCCAGTTACACCAGTAGGACCAGTATCTCCAGTTGCCCCAGTAACTCCAGTAGGACCAGTATCTCCAGTTGCACCAGTGGCACCAGTAGCACCAGTTGCGCCAGTTACACCAGTGGTTCCAGTAGGACCGGTATCTCCGGTTACACCAGTGGCTCCAGTAGGACCAGTATCTCCAGTTGCCCCAGTAACTCCAGTAGGACCAGTATCTCCGGTTACACCAGTAACTCCAGTAGGACCGGTATCTCCGGTTACACCAGTAGCACCAGTAGGACCAGTATCTCCAGTTACACCAGTAGGTCCCGTTGGACCTGTATCACCAGTTGCGCCAGTTACACCAGTAGGACCGGTATCTCCAGTTGCACCAGTAACTCCAGTAGGACCGGTATCACCAGTTACACCAGTGGCACCAGTAGGACCGGTATCTCCAGTTGCCCCAGTAACTCCAGTAGGACCAGTATCTCCAGTTACACCAGTAACTCCAGTAGGACCGGTATCTCCAGTTACACCAGTAACTCCAGTAGGACCAGTATCTCCAGTTGCCCCAGTAGAACCTGTATCTCCAGTTGCGCCAGTAACTCCAGTAGGACCGGTATCACCAGTTACACCAGTGGCACCAGTATCTCCAGTTGCCCCAGTAACTCCAGT
>NZ_JAWRWI010000026.1:0-1226 GCF_046535585.1 Bacillus sp. SIMBA_005
GGGACTGACCCCATAAGATGAGACAAATAAAAAACACCTTCAAGTTTGAAAACGGATCGTTGTGATCCGAAATAAAACAAGGAGGTGTTTTTTCTATGGGGACAAGAGTGAGTTATCCGGTTGAAGTCAAACAGAAGGCTGTAGAAATGAGATTGGCAGGCGTACCTATGAAAGAGATCATGCAAGAATTGAATATCAAGAATAAGACGCAGATTCAGACATGGGTGAGGTGGCATAAGGCTGGGGATACACACCGGTTCGAACAGCCTGTTGGAAAACAATATACCTATGGAAAAGGTCCCGAGTACTCTTCAGAATTAGAGAGACTGCGGGCAGAAAATCGCTATCTGAGTCAACAGAATGAAGTTTTAAAAAAGTACAACGAATTGGAAAGGAAGTTGATAAGGAAACGTCAATCAAACTGGTAGAAGAATTGTGCAAAAAGATGACAGTACAGGACATCTGTGTCCATTTAGGCGTCTCACGCGCTTCGTACTATAGATGGAAAAAGAATCTGACTCAGAATCATTCTAAAAGACAGCTAGAGAAACAAATCGGCACGTTGTGCCGAGAGAACAAGTATCGATATGGATACCGAAAAATCACAGCCATACTAAAAGTGAAAATGCGTATTAACCATAAAACTGTTCAACGTATCATGCAGAAAAACCAGTGGCAATGCCGGGTTAAAATGAAAAAGCGTAAGAATAATGGGCAACCCTATGCCGTGGCTGGTAATATACTCGATCGGAACTTTCAGTCTGATCGCCCTCTTGAAAAACTAGTAACGGACATCACGTATTTGCCTTATGGACAGAAACAATTGTACCTTTCCAGTATATTGGATTTATATAATGGAGAAGTGATTGCTTTTACGATTGGTGATAAGCAGGACACAGACTTTATCTTAAACACACTTGATCAGCTCCCAGCACTGCCTGAGAACTGCGTGTTACATAGCGATCAAGGTTCTGTGTATACATCTTACGAGTATCAGAAAGCTGTACGTATAAAAGGCATTACCATGAGCATGTCCCGTAAAGGGACGCCCGCTGATAATGCCTCCATCGAATCGTTTCATTCCTCACTAAAGTCTGAAACGTTCTATCTTAACAGCATTGATCGAACTACGACCACCATCGTAGAACGCACTGTCAAAGAATACATTTATTATTATAACAACATTCGTATTCAAACGAAACTAAACAACCAATCACCGATAAACT
>NZ_JAWRWI010000027.1:0-1139 GCF_046535585.1 Bacillus sp. SIMBA_005
TTTCTACGGGGTCTGACGCTCAGTGGAACGAAAACTCACGTTAAGGGATTTTGGTCATGAGATTATCAAAAAGGATCTTCACCTAGATCCTTTTAAATTAAAAATGAAGTTTTAAATCAATCTAAAGTATATATGAGTAAACTTGGTCTGACAGTTACCAATGCTTAATCAGTGAGGCACCTATCTCAGCGATCTGTCTATTTCGTTCATCCATAGTTGCCTGACTCCCCGTCGTGTAGATAACTACGATACGGGAGGGCTTACCATCTGGCCCCAGTGCTGCAATGATACCGCGAGACCCACGCTCACCGGCTCCAGATTTATCAGCAATAAACCAGCCAGCCGGAAGGGCCGAGCGCAGAAGTGGTCCTGCAACTTTATCCGCCTCCATCCAGTCTATTAATTGTTGCCGGGAAGCTAGAGTAAGTAGTTCGCCAGTTAATAGTTTGCGCAACGTTGTTGCCATTGCTGCAGGCATCGTGGTGTCACGCTCGTCGTTTGGTATGGCTTCATTCAGCTCCGGTTCCCAACGATCAAGGCGAGTTACATGATCCCCCATGTTGTGCAAAAAAGCGGTTAGCTCCTTCGGTCCTCCGATCGTTGTCAGAAGTAAGTTGGCCGCAGTGTTATCACTCATGGTTATGGCAGCACTGCATAATTCTCTTACTGTCATGCCATCCGTAAGATGCTTTTCTGTGACTGGTGAGTACTCAACCAAGTCATTCTGAGAATAGTGTATGCGGCGACCGAGTTGCTCTTGCCCGGCGTCAATACGGGATAATACCGCGCCACATAGCAGAACTTTAAAAGTGCTCATCATTGGAAAACGTTCTTCGGGGCGAAAACTCTCAAGGATCTTACCGCTGTTGAGATCCAGTTCGATGTAACCCACTCGTGCACCCAACTGATCTTCAGCATCTTTTACTTTCACCAGCGTTTCTGGGTGAGCAAAAACAGGAAGGCAAAATGCCGCAAAAAAGGGAATAAGGGCGACACGGAAATGTTGAATACTCATACTCTTCCTTTTTCAATATTATTGAAGCATTTATCAGGGTTATTGTCTCATGAGCGGATACATATTTGAATGTATTTAGAAAAATAAACAAATAGGGGTTCCGCGCACATTTCCCCGAAAAGTG
>NZ_JAWRWI010000028.1:0-949 GCF_046535585.1 Bacillus sp. SIMBA_005
CAACTGTTTTGCCCTTTCAGAAGCCTGGGATGATGAATTTACTCAATATCCACTGGTGATGGGGTTGATTCTCGGCACCGGCGTTGGCGGCGGGCTGATTTTCAACGGCAGGTGATGCTGCCAACTTACTGATTTAGTGTATGATGGTGTTTTTGAGGTGCTCCAGTGGCTTCTGTTTCTATCAGCTGTCCCTCCTGTTCAGCTACTGACGGGGTGGTGCGTAACGGCAAAAGCACCGCCGGACATCAGCGCTATCTCTGCTCTCACTGCCGTAAAACATGGCAACTGCAGTTCACTTACACCGCTTCTCAACCCGGTACGCACCAGAAAATCATTGATATGGCCATGAATGGCGTTGGATGCCGGGCAACTGCCCGCATTATGGGCGTTGGCCTCAACACGATTTTACGTCACTTAAAAAACTCAGGCCGCAGTCGGTAACCTCGCGCATACAGCCGGGCAGTGACGTCATCGTCTGCGCGGAAATGGACGAACAGTGGGGCTATGTCGGGGCTAAATCGCGCCAGCGCTGGCTGTTTTACGCGTATGACAGGCTCCGGAAGACGGTTGTTGCGCACGTATTCGGTGAACGCACTATGGCGACGCTGGGGCGTCTTATGAGCCTGCTGTCACCCTTTGACGTGGTGATATGGATGACGGATGGCTGGCCGCTGTATGAATCCCGCCTGAAGGGAAAGCTGCACGTAATCAGCAAGCGATATACGCAGCGAATTGAGCGGCATAACCTGAATCTGAGGCAGCACCTGGCACGGCTGGGACGGAAGTCGCTGTCGTTCTCAAAATCGGTGGAGCTGCATGACAAAGTCATCGGGCATTATCTGAACATAAAACACTATCAGTAAGTTGGAGTCATTACCTCCTCCCGAACTCAAAGCTATCATACAGATAATTACTGGTTAACCCTATATAGGGCATTTTAAAGTGTTGT
>NZ_JAWRWI010000029.1:0-926 GCF_046535585.1 Bacillus sp. SIMBA_005
TGGTGGAGGATGACGGGCTCGAACCGCCGACCCTCTGCTTGTAAGGCAGATGCTCTCCCAGCTGAGCTAATCCTCCATATTTTGTTGTCATTTCGAATGTCTCTCGATCCGACAAGTAGTATTATATAACGATAAGATATTGTTTGTAAAGACTTTTTTAAAATAATTTTTGAATTAATTTTAACGCTGTTTTTTCATCTTTTCGTTAAGGCACCTAAAGAAGTTTACCACTTGTCTCATCATTTTAAAAGTCTTTTTTTCATTTTTTTATGTTTTTTGGTTAAAAAGCGCTCTAATAACGCTTCATTGATGTAAAATGACCCTTTTCATGTTTTTTATATGCTTGTTTTATTCAATATATCTTCTCATACAAATCATCTAGAGAAGGGATTCTTTTATTATTTTATTTTTTTGAGAAATCATTTTCATATAAAAATATCAGTAAATGATGCTGTTCTTTACTATCTTCAATATTAAAGTGTTACTGGAGGTAACAAGTTAGTTGTTGATTCTTTCTTGTTCTTACTTAGAACGGGCGTAAAAATTAACTGAAGGTGCTCTATGCTCTTTGGCAATACTCAGTTATCTATAGTGTATCTCTAACAGTCCTCTTTATCTGTTGGCTGCCAAAGAAAATCTTATTGGCTGCTGTCTATGCTTTTGGTCTTCATCCTAAACGAATTGAACGACCTACCCACACAACAGCTGCGTTGTTCAATGAAAATACATAAAAGTGAACGGAAGAAAAAATTAGCTGGTCGATGAGGCTTGCTACATCATCACTTCTCACTTTACAAAGCAATTTAATAGAAGTAATTTTTTCAAAAACACAAAAAAGATCAGTTCCAAACGGAACTGATCCTTAGACAAGCTTGGCGGCGTCCTACTCTCACAGGGGGAGACCCCCAACTACCATCGGCGCTGAA
>NZ_JAWRWI010000030.1:0-806 GCF_046535585.1 Bacillus sp. SIMBA_005
TCTGCTTCATCTAGATAGTCCTGCCAAATATGCCGATGAATTTGTTTGGTGTGATTTTGACTTTGTGTACAGTTATCTAAATACGAGCAGGACTTACATATCTCTGACTCAGACGCATATTGCTTATAGCCTTCTCTAGTCGTTGTACGATAAGAGAGAATTTGCCCGTTGGGGCAAATGTAACAATCAAAATATGCATCATATACGTATTCACTCTTTTTCAAATAACCAGCTTTTGTTCTTGGACGAGTGTAAGGCATGACAGGTCTTATCTCTTGATCCATTAAAAACTTAGCGAGATAAGGTGTTTTATATCCCGCATCTACTGCGACTACATTTGGTTTTCCGACTTTCTCTGATACCTCTGATACGAGTGAATCCAACATACGACTATCATGAACATTTCCGCCTGTGACCAACGAGCCTAAAATAAATCCTTTTGAATCACAAGCTGTATGAAATGAATAAGCAAATGACTTTTCACGTTCATCCTTTACATAGTAGCCACTTTCTGGGTCAGTCGTGCTAACTTTAACTTCTTTTGTTTCTTCTTTATTCTGTAGGGGTAAGGGCTTTTTTCCATGTTCTTCACGATCAATATTGATCTCCTCATGGAGCTGATTTTGATAACTTCTCGTCTCTACTCGAACGACTTTCTTTTCAAGTTTCTTCTTATTGGCATTCGCCTTGACATGAGTGGAATCAATGAAGGCAATTGAAGGGTCAACGAACCCTTTTTTCATCGCTTCTCTTAAGATTCGATAAAAAATTTGTTCAAATAAATCTGTATCGTGGAAGCGTCTCAC
>NZ_JAWRWI010000031.1:0-696 GCF_046535585.1 Bacillus sp. SIMBA_005
CGGTTGGTTTTTTTATATCTGCAATTAATTCGATAAACAGACCTCAGGCATTTGAGAAGCACACGGTCACACTGCTTCCGGTAGTCAATAAACCGGTAAACCAGCAATAGACATAAGCGGCTATTTAACGACCCTGCCCTGAACCGACGACCGGGTCGAATTTGCTTTCGAATTTCTGCCATTCATCCGCTTATTATCACTTATTCAGGCGTAGCAACCAGGCGTTTAAGGGCACCAATAACTGCCTTAAAAAAATTACGCCCCGCCCTGCCACTCATCGCAGTACTGTTGTAATTCATTAAGCATTCTGCCGACATGGAAGCCATCACAAACGGCATGATGAACCTGAATCGCCAGCGGCATCAGCACCTTGTCGCCTTGCGTATAATATTTGCCCATGGTGAAAACGGGGGCGAAGAAGTTGTCCATATTGGCCACGTTTAAATCAAAACTGGTGAAACTCACCCAGGGATTGGCTGAGACGAAAAACATATTCTCAATAAACCCTTTAGGGAAATAGGCCAGGTTTTCACCGTAACACGCCACATCTTGCGAATATATGTGTAGAAACTGCCGGAAATCGTCGTGGTATTCACTCCAGAGCGATGAAAACGTTTCAGTTTGCTCATGGAAAACGGTGTAACAAGGGTGAACACTATCCCATATCACCAGCTCACCGTCTTTCATTGCCATACG
>NZ_JAWRWI010000032.1:0-603 GCF_046535585.1 Bacillus sp. SIMBA_005
GGTGGAGGATGACGGGCTCGAACCGCCGACCCTCTGCTTGTAAGGCAGATGCTCTCCCAGCTGAGCTAATCCTCCACTATGTAGGAATCTCTCGATCCGACAAAGATTATTATATACAGGTTTTCATCATTTGTAAAGGCTATATTAAAAAAATTTTATTTCAATTTTCATTACGTATTTCTTTTAACAGATGACCATTATTTCTTCTATTAAAACAGCGTGATCTAACGTTCATCACTTAAACTTCTCCACTCTATATTCTCTTTAAAAACGGGCAATTCCTTCATAAATATTCGCTTCTCACATTAGATACCATGTGGTCCGTATTAGAATTATCTACTATTATCAATACAGAGCTTTTCTATCATCTATTAATCTAACTCTTTACTGGTTATTTCATAGTTAACTGGAATACCCGATCTCATTTTTAAAGTGTTTCACATGCCTGTAAATGCGCTAGAGTGTTGAAACGTTCATCAAACAAGTGCAATCAGCAGCATATTTTCTCAAGAAGCACAAAAAAGACCAGTTCCAAACGGAACTGATCCTTAGACAAGCTTGGCGGCGTCCTACTCTCACAGGGGGAGACCCCCAACTACCATC
>NZ_JAWRWI010000033.1:0-586 GCF_046535585.1 Bacillus sp. SIMBA_005
CAGCAACGATGGGGCCGCCGTGTGCCACTCTGTCCCCCACATGGCCGATCATCGCTATCACCGAGCCGGTCATAGAACCCGCCATAATACTCGGGATCACACGAAGGGGATCTTGGGCCGCAAATGGAATGGCTCCTTCCGTGATACCGAAAAGGCCCATCGTAAATGACGCTTTTCCCATTTCTCTTTCTGCGGCGGCGAATTTTCTTTTTCCTAAAAACGTCGCAATCCCAAGCCCTATCGGCGGTATACAAATGGAAACGGCAATCGGGCCCATAATTTCATAATTTCCTTCTCCGATCATTGCCGATCCGAATAGAAAGGCCACCTTGTTTACGGGTCCTCCCATATCAAAAGAGATCATCGCTCCTAAAATCAATGCCAGGAGAATTGAGCTCGAGCCTTTCATTCCCGCAAGCCAAACCGTTAATGATGCGAAAATATGAGCGACGGGGGCGCCGATCAGAAATACAAACGCCAAACCGACGATCAGTGAGGCAAACACCGGAATAATAATGATCGGCATAATCGGCTGTATTGCTTTAGGAACTTTACATTTTTTGATTCCAAGCGCCGCATATCCCGC
>NZ_JAWRWI010000034.1:0-549 GCF_046535585.1 Bacillus sp. SIMBA_005
GCCGGTCGCAAAAGCTGGAAGAAAAAGACCACCGCCGTGCCGATAAACACCCACTGCCAACGGATGTCTGAAGCCGTGTCGACCACCAGTTTGGTGCCATCCAGCTCCAGTTGTACGCCCATAAAAACGCCCGCCAGCACAAAGAACATCGCGGCAGAGAGCAACGCCATTGCAATATGCATAGGTTTCATACTTTCTCTACCTCCGGGCGACCCAGAATACCGGTCGGCATCACCAACAGCACCAGGATCAGCAGGGCGAATGAGACCACATCTTTATATTCCGTACTCAGATAGGCAGAAGAGAGCGCCTCCGCAATCCCCAGGATCAGCCCGCCAATCATCGCTCCCGGAATGCTGCCAATCCCACCGAGCACCGCCGCGGTAAAGGCTTTCATCCCGGCCATAAAGCCGATATAGGGGTTAATGACGCCGTAGAACTGACCGAGCAGTACGCCCGCCACCGCTGCCATCGCCGCGCCAATCACAAAGGTCAGCGCAATCACCCGGTCAGTGTTAATGCCAAGCAGGCTCGCCATTTTCAGATCTT
>NZ_JAWRWI010000035.1:0-529 GCF_046535585.1 Bacillus sp. SIMBA_005
ATATATGCGGTCCCGCTCATTATGTATATTCTCGGTGTTCGTGGCATGAAAATCATCATGGCTGTTTTTTGCGGGATCGGGCTTATCATTTGCGCGGCTGTCTTGTTGGTGGCGTTATTGACCGCAATTTCCTTAGGGCAGGAGCTGTCTCTTTATTACGGTCTTTTCGTTTGGTCAGGCGCGGCTTTCATCGTCAATGTGGTGTGGTATATTGCCGCGTTTCGATCATCCCCGAAGCATCAGCAGGCTATGTGACATTTGTTCTATAAATCTACCGAAAATACAAATATTTCATAGGATGATTATGGTATGATGAAAGCGGTATAGCAGTTTTTAATAGAAACGGGAGGAACTGACATTGAAAAAAAAGACAGCTTCATTGCGAATGAAAACATTGGCGGCCGGCGCTGCGGTTGCTGCGGCTTTATCTGTGGGGGCGGTTTCTGATCTGCCGGGGGCAAAATGGCTGCATCCGGCGGCTGCTCAAGCCGCGGAAACCGTATTTAAACAAAATCATGCGGCATCCGGT
>NZ_JAWRWI010000036.1:0-523 GCF_046535585.1 Bacillus sp. SIMBA_005
TCCACCTTTCAATAACAGAAGACTTCCGCCCAAATAAGTAACATAGTGCATCCGTGTATATGCATCCCCGTGAATCATTTTTTTATCCCAATTATCCTTCAATGTGTCAACCATACTTTGAAAGGCAGCTTGATAGTCGTATTCCAAAACGGTATCCAGCACTTTTGGAGGCTCCTTGTTTAAGTTGTCAATTGACCAACCGATATTCCATCCGAATTGAATGGCTCCTTCACCGGTATCCTTGGCAAGATCGTATATACCAACAATCGCACCCTTGGCGCCATCACCTATGATTTGCAACACTTCTTTTCCGTTATCCATGAAAGCTTTACGCTGTTCAAGAAATGAAACAAATTCAAGCTGTTCAGGGGTAAGGTTCTCATAGCCGACCTTCTTGGCAATGTCTAAGTATTCATCTGGATCCGTCACTCCGTCAGCTAGCTTCTTTTTCAGCTCTTTGATTTCTCGTTCTTTCGCTTCATCTTTCTTGATCTTCAAATAAGCTTCAGTCTGTTTTTCAATA
>NZ_JAWRWI010000037.1:0-511 GCF_046535585.1 Bacillus sp. SIMBA_005
TGTTGCAATCACTTTATAACCCCCACCTACCGAAGCAGGGATACCAAAATCGGTAAAACTTAAAATAAACGTTAAAATAAATGCTCCACCAATTGTTCCTATCATAGGTCGAAATACGGTATGGTAAAATCGACGTGATGGTCTATCATGCATTAGCATCGAGACAAGCAAAAAGCGTTTATCAATGTACTGCATGGAATTTTGCATTAAAATAAATGCAACAGGCAATGTGTAAAGCACATACCCAATCAACAAGCCATTAAATCCATAAATTGTAACTAAGGGCTTCCCCAGAAGTTTTGTTAGTATTCCTTGATTGCCAAATGTGTAAAGCAATACAAAACCATAGGTAATTGTCGGCAAGAGCATCGGCAATGTCACCCCGATATGTACAAGCTTTTTTAAATGTTGATTCATCGTCGTAAAATGCATGGCATAGGCAAGAGCAAACGCTAAACAAGTAGTAATAACAGCGGCGACAAATGACACCTGGAAACTATTAAGAAACGCT
>NZ_JAWRWI010000038.1:0-504 GCF_046535585.1 Bacillus sp. SIMBA_005
GGGCCGTGACATCGGCATGGGGCACGCGGTTCGGATGAAGCTGCTTGCCGGTGCCATTAAGAACAACTGCTCAATAACGTTCTACACAAATAAAGAGGCTTCTTCTTATCTGTCATCTGATCAATGGGAAGTGATCATCAAGCCTGACAAGGGACAGAAGGAATTTATTGTCCGGGAAATAAACACGCGGGCTCCCGACCTTCTCATATTCGATCTGCTCGATATGCCGTGTGACTGGCTGGAGGAAATCAAAAAGCATTCATCGGCTCGTATCGTCTTATTTGAAGAAAAGAGGGAACATGTCATTCATTTATGCGATGCCGTTATAAACGGCATTTACGGCGGGCTGAAAAGCCGGACGGTTCAAATGGGCAGCGCCGCGGTATATGAAGGCCCGGATTATATGATTCTTCATCCGGGTTTTGAAAAAGCAAAGCAGCCATGGATTTGGATTTTACGATTTTTTTGGCGTTTTTCTGCCGGATGACATCGCGGATATAGGAG
>NZ_JAWRWI010000039.1:0-502 GCF_046535585.1 Bacillus sp. SIMBA_005
GGCCCCCGTCATCCAGGACCTCGTCGACCGTGCCCGTGCCGCCCGCGGCCTGCCCTCGGTCCCGGTCGCCGACAGGTAGCCCCGGGTCGCAGCATCCGCCTGCCCCGATCCGCGGACAGCGTCCCGATACGCGGATGCTTTCGCGCAAAGCGCCCGCAGATCGGGACACCGTCCGCAGATCGTCGCCCCGCCACGACCTCTGTATGGCGCATCCCAGACGGCTGCGCCCGGAATCACGAGAACCCCGTTTCTCGCTTCGCTCGCTCAACGACCGGGTGGCCGATCGCTCAGTTGCCGAGGCCGTCGAGCATCCAGTGATAGCGGAGGCGGAGGCCGCGCTCCATGCTGGCCAGCGCCGCACCGGCGCCGAGGGCGATGTTGAGCCACAGCGGGAGATGGATGGGCGAGACGAACGTGCCGAATCGCCGACGAGGCCGAGGCGCGGCTGCGAGATCGAGTCGTCGCCGTCGACATGGTCGGACGGGCGCAGGGGGTCGCTGAT
>NZ_JAWRWI010000040.1:0-500 GCF_046535585.1 Bacillus sp. SIMBA_005
GAAGCAGGCCGACCAGCGGCTGCGCATGGCGAAGACGCCTGAGTTCGCCGCCGAGGTGCATTCGCGCGAATACGAGCGGCCGGGCGCGGCCGAGGCGAACATCGCGCGGCGTCAGCGATATGCCCGCGAGGTATTCGGCGGCCTCGGTCAGGCCAACGCCGCGCAGATCGCACAGCAGACTGCGGCTGCGGCCGCTCCCGCTGGCGGCAACACGACCACGACGAGCACATCGACGACCGAGACGAACATCAACGGGCCGATCACTGTGCACACGCAGGCGACGGACGCCGCGGGCGTGGCGCGCGATCTGGGCGGTGCGTTGCGCCGCTACAGCTTCGTCGTGCCGCAGGCCAACACCGGATTGAGCTGATATGCCGCTGCCGAACCTAACCGTTCCCACCTTCCCGAACGTGCCGAACCTGCCCGGCGTGCCGCCGCTCATCCGCGCGCCGGGCGAGTCGCTCGGTTCGTTCGCGATCTCGCTGATCACGACCGATGCG
>NZ_JAWRWI010000041.1:0-498 GCF_046535585.1 Bacillus sp. SIMBA_005
CGGCAGTAAGCGGTGCAGCACCCGCATGTTTCCGTAACCCCCGCCGATCAAGACCAATTTTTTCATAATGATTCCCCTTTTGCCCGAAAAATATGGTAGTCAATATTGTTACAAAATAACGAACTATGTAAAATAACATCTAGAATTATATCGAATTTGATCTAAAACCACAATAATAGTTTTAAAATAACCTACAAATTGACCAGAAAACACGCAATAGTAAAACCTTTAACCTGAATTAATATGTTACGATAACATTGAGCGTGAAACCGCATCTTTGACGAATAGAGGAAATTCCTTTAGGATAAGGTACATATGTGAGGTGAAACCGCATGAATCCGATGATTGAATTCTGTGTCAGCAATTTAGCGCGCGGTTCCCAGGAAGCACTTGAGATCTTAGAGAAGGATCCGAACTTGGACGTGCTTGAGTACGGCTGTTTAAGCTACTGCGGAAAATGCATGGAGTCTCTGTTCGCCCTGGTTAACGGCGAAGTGG
>NZ_JAWRWI010000042.1:0-497 GCF_046535585.1 Bacillus sp. SIMBA_005
CTAAACAGTACGCTGCAAAATAAATTAGAAGATAAAGTAAAAGCAATAGATTATTATAGTGAGACAGTTGATAAAGACATATTGTTAGGCAAAAACAAAACATTACTGAAAGAGAAATTTAAGCAGTACACGACACTTAACGACGATGTAGGCGCAATCTATGCTGCCTCAGAAGATAAGAAGCTTTATAAATATCCGGATAGCGGTGTTCCGAAAGGTTTCGATCCGACAGGACGTGACTGGTACAAACAGGCGGTTGCGGAAAAAGGACAGGCTGTTTTCTCAGAACCGTATACCGATGAAGCGACAGGAGATATCGTTGTCACAATTTCAAAACAATTAAAAGACGGTTCAGGGGTTATAGCGCTGGATTTAAACCTGGATGAAGTGCTTACTGCATCAAAAAGAATCAAAATCGGTAAAGAAGGCTTTGCATTTATTACGACAGGCAACAAAAAATATATCGCCCATCCGACCATTAAGCCGGGGACAACCGG
>NZ_JAWRWI010000043.1:0-484 GCF_046535585.1 Bacillus sp. SIMBA_005
GTGGTGATGTCGGGGGCGGGCATGCGGTACCCGCAGCCCTCGAGTTGGCTGTAGTACTTGGCGCGCTCGACGGCGTACGCGATGGGTGAATCCCAGGCGTCTGCGAGTGCCCGGAAGTTCGCCGGTTTCGGCGCGGTCATGCGGCCTCCAATGCGTCCGGAAGGCATCCGTTGTAGATCCAGCGTTTGCCGAGTGGTGACAGTGCCCGGTAGGCGGAGTGCGTCTCATCGACGTTCGAAGCCCAATCCCCTCCGCGACCTCGATCGATCTGAGACCAGTAGGTGTCGATGAGCTTGCTGGCTGCGATGGTGTCGAGGGCTGCCCATCCGTCTCGGGTGCGCTGCTCGGGGATGTGCTCGGTGACGAAGATGTAAAGATCGTTCAGATAGTCGATCTGCTTCGCCGTTGCCGGTTGGATCTCATCGAATGTGAACAGGTCGTCGGGCGTGCGCTCCAGCGTGCGCCTCATAGCTTGTTCTTGGAT
>NZ_JAWRWI010000044.1:0-483 GCF_046535585.1 Bacillus sp. SIMBA_005
TATCGGTTCTGACCTCGGGCCGAAAATCACGCCGATCGGGTCGCTGGCGACATTGTTATGGCTCCACGTGCTGAGCCGGAAAAACGTGAAAATTTCCTGGGGAATGTATTTCAAAACAGGTCTGATATTAACCATTCCGACGTTATTCATCACCCTGATCGGACTTTATTTATGGCTGTTATGGCTCGCTTGAGATGAAAAACCTTTTAAGTTGAATCTTA
Source organism: Bacillus sp. SIMBA_005 (assembly GCF_046535585.1). Lineage (NCBI taxonomy): Bacteria > Bacillati > Bacillota > Bacilli > Caryophanales > Bacillaceae > Bacillus > Bacillus sp. SIMBA_005. The sequence goes on from NZ_JAWRWI010000044.1 coordinate 222, forward strand.
AAAGGTTTTTTTGTGTCAAAAATCCGAAAAGTAAAACTTTTATATTTTAAAAGTATAGACATTTAATTTCAAAAGATTATAATATTCATGAAAACGTTTTAACTTTATGAAAGAAGGGATTCCTCATGAAAAGAATTTTATTAGCCTGCAGCTCAGGCATGTCCACCAGCCTTCTTGTGACGAAAATGTAGAATTACGCCAGCTCCATCGGTGAGGAGGCCGAGATTTGGGCAGTCGGACAGGATAAAGCAAAAGAAGCGAT
>NZ_JAWRWI010000045.1:0-482 GCF_046535585.1 Bacillus sp. SIMBA_005
GGTTTTGGCGTACTCCACCGAGCAGCCGAGCGCCGCTTCGATAATCCCGAGCGCCTGAGCCGCTATGCCGATCCGTCCGACGGCAAGGTTTTTCATGGCGATTGAAAAACCCTCGCCCTCTTCGCCGAGCCGGTTTTCAATCGGAATTTCCGCTTGATCAAACTGCAATTCGGCAGTATTGGAACCTAACAATCCGAGCTTTTTTTCTTTTTTTCCGACAGAAAAACCGGGTGTGTTTTTTTCAACAATAAAAGCCGAAATCCCGTGCCTGCCTTGATCTGGAGCTGTTAAAGCAAATGTGATATAGATATCAGCTGCTCCGCCATTCGTTATGAATATTTTCGATCCGTTTAATAGATATTTGCCGTTCTTTTTGATTGCTGTTGTGCGGAGGCTCCCGGCATCCGACCCCGAGTGAGGCTCCGTTAGTGCAAATGCGCCCAAATGGTCTCCTGACGCGAGCTTTGGTATATATTTCATCT
>NZ_JAWRWI010000046.1:0-474 GCF_046535585.1 Bacillus sp. SIMBA_005
CGCAAGCAGGGGATCTTTAAAAAGCGCGACCCACAAGGGCATCACGTTGCTTATAAAGCCTTCCGTGAAGATCCGCAGGCAAACCCACTGACTACGCCATCGGGCAAAATTGAGATTTATTCGCAGGCGCTGGCTGACATTGCCGCTACCTGGGAATTGCCTGAAGGCGATGTGATCGATCCACTGCCGATCTACACGCCGGGCTTTGAAAGTTATCAGGATCCGCTGAACAAACAGTATCCGCTGCAGCTTACAGGTTTCCACTATAAATCTCGCGTTCACTCAACTTACGGCAACGTTGATGTGCTGAAAGCGGCTTGCCGTCAGGAAATGTGGATCAACCCGCTTGATGCCCAAAAACGCGGTATCCACAACGGCGATAAAGTCAGGATCTTTAACGATCGTGGTGAGGTTCATATTGAGGCGAAAGTGACGCCACGAATGATGCCGGGTGTGGTCGCACTGGGTGAAGGT
>NZ_JAWRWI010000047.1:0-471 GCF_046535585.1 Bacillus sp. SIMBA_005
GAAAACTGCACCGAGCAAGCGGCAGATTTATATCCGCATTCATTAAAGGGACAAATCGATATGATGACGGATCTGATTTTCTGGCGGCCGGCTGTCGCTTTCGCACAAGGACAGTCGCAACACGCACCGGTCTGGATGTACCGCTTTGATTGGCATGGCGAAACACCGCCGTTTCATAAAGCCGTTCACGCTCTGGAATTGCCGTTTGTGTTCGGAAACTTTGATTCTTTGAGAAAGACGCTGCAAGAGCCGCTCGGTGATGACGCAGAACAGCTTTCCAAACAAATTCAATCCGCATGGCTCGCTTTTGCAAAAACCGGAAACCCGAACACCTCTCACTTCAATTGGCCTGAATATGAAACCGATTCACGCGAAACTTTGCTTTTCAACACGGATACCGCTGTCGAAAGTGATCCCGATTCAGCAAAACGCCGCATCCTGTTTCAAGCATAACAAACGCCAAGGGAGCCG
>NZ_JAWRWI010000048.1:0-468 GCF_046535585.1 Bacillus sp. SIMBA_005
ATGGTGGAGGATGACGGGCTCGAACCGCCGACCCTCTGCTTGTAAGGCAGATGCTCTCCCAGCTGAGCTAATCCTCCGAATAAAAAATACTGGTGTATATTCTATAAAATGGTGACCCGTACGGGATTCGAACCCGTGTTACCGCCGTGAAAGGGCGGTGTCTTAACCGCTTGACCAACGGGCCCTTTATTATGTAAATTTGTGGCGGAGAGCAAGGGATTCGAACCCTTGAGACGGGGTTACCGCCTACACGATTTCCAATCGTGCTCCTTCGGCCACTCGGACAGCTCTCCAAATTGGCTCCGCAGGTAGGATTCGAACCTACGACCGATCGGTTAACAGCCGATAGCTCTACCACTGAGCTACTGCGGAATGAAGAAAGCCTGGCGATGTCCTACTCTCACAGGGGGAGACCCCCAACTACCATCGGCGCTGAAGAGCTTAACTTCCGTGTTCGGTATGGGAACG
>NZ_JAWRWI010000049.1:0-458 GCF_046535585.1 Bacillus sp. SIMBA_005
ATGCGGATACGAAAAAAATATGTTATGATCTCTTTGTGGCTTAACGACAAGCGGATAAAGAGGATCAAAGGAGAAAGAAAATGAAAAGAAGAACAGCAAGAGAAAAAGCTTTGCAGGCACTATTTCAAATTGATGTCAGCGATATTGCAGTGAATGAAGCCATAGAACACGCACTGGATGAAGAAAAAACAGATCCTTTCTTTGAACAGCTTGTACACGGGGTATTGGAACACCAAGACCAGCTGGATGAAATGATCTCCAAGCATCTGGTGAATTGGAAGCTCGATCGGATTGCCAATGTTGACCGTGCGATTTTGCGCCTGGCAGCATATGAAATGGCATATGCCGAAGACATTCCGGTGAATGTCTCCATGAACGAAGCGATTGAGCTGGCAAAACGGTTTGGTGATGACAAAGCGACAAAGTTTGTAAACGGGGTTCTTTCTAACATTAAATCT
>NZ_JAWRWI010000050.1:0-457 GCF_046535585.1 Bacillus sp. SIMBA_005
GCTTCTGCCAGCGTCTCACCCAAATCGCCAACTTCAGATTTAACGGAAGATAAGCTCTTATCTCCATCTTTTATGTTCTTCTGTGCTTTGTCGAAGCTCATTTTAAAAACATCAATAGAGGAATCGGATTTAGAGTATGTTTCTAAGAGACTTTGAAGATCTTTTTTTGCGTTATCGAAAGCTTTTTCATCGCCTGAATCTAAAGCTTTTTGCATTTTTTCTTGAAGCTTTCCTAAAGAGGAGGAAAATTTTTCTAATTCTTCAGGATCTAAATCATCTTTTAAGTTAAGTTTGTTGACAACATCACTAATACTCGTCTTTAAAGTATTACTGATATCAATTGAACTATAAGCATTTGCAATTGAAAGGACGCTATCTTTAACTTTAGCATTTCCACTCTCAATGTCAGATTGAGCTTTGAGCATGCTTTGTTTAGCTTTATCAGCAGCAATCTTAT
>NZ_JAWRWI010000051.1:0-452 GCF_046535585.1 Bacillus sp. SIMBA_005
GGTCATGGATACTTGTGACAAAGGTTCCGAGGCAGTTTAGGATGAAATCAAAAAGGGTGAGATTATCGGTTGCATCCCGAATATCGAAAAAGCCTGATGATATCAATGGCAGCATTTTTTGAGGATTTAGCTGAATGTTCTCCCTTAAATAAGATGCGGGAGAACACCCGCATCCTGGTCTATGGCTAAATTTTAACCGATCAGCCGCTGCATTCTCAGCGCGAGCCGCAGGCGCATCGTCGTCTCCGGATCTTTTATGCTTTTGCCGAGCAGTTCCTCGCATTTTTCTAAACGATAGATCACCGTATTTCGATGGACGTACAGGCGCTTAGCCGTTTCTGAAATCTGGCAGTGGGTCTCCAGGTAAACAGACAGTGTATGAAGCAGGCTCTGGTCCTCCTTTTGCCGATCGGCCAGGCTTTGGAGGGTGGCTTCGTAAAACTTCTTCACAT
>NZ_JAWRWI010000052.1:0-449 GCF_046535585.1 Bacillus sp. SIMBA_005
CCCGTCGGTGCCGACGCCAGAGGGACCGAAGGCCGCGTCGTTGAGGGGCACGCCCTCGAGCTGGGCGAGCACGTCGTCAGAGAGGATCGCCCGGCAGTCGGTCGGCAGGGCGACGCCCTTCGCGGTCGGTGAGGGGCTGGGGGAAGGGGTCGGCGATCCGGTCTCGGCGGGGCCGTCGGATGCTCCTGGCGACGGACTCGGTGATCCGCCGGCATTCCCCGGGCCATCGGATGCCGTTCCGCACGCGGTCAGGATCGCCACGAGGAGGAGAGCCGCGGCGCCTGCGGGGAATCGCGCTTTCATGGGCACACCGTAGCGCGCTCGCGGGTCGAACGACAGCATTCGTGCCGCGCACTCGCGGTGGCGCGTCGCGATAAGGTCGTGGGATGAGGACCGCGACTACCGCTGCTGGGTCTGTCGTCGTGATCGGCGATGCCCTGATCGACGAG
>NZ_JAWRWI010000053.1:0-447 GCF_046535585.1 Bacillus sp. SIMBA_005
GGGAAGGGCTCACGCGCTCCGCGTGATGCGGCCGGGCGACTGGCGCACACTGAGGCGACGCTCGCTATCACGTGGCACTAGCCGATAGCCTCGGGCGGTGGATGAATCCCTCGCTAACGTTGCCCGGTTCCTTTTCGTCTTCGGTGCGGTGCTGGCCGTCGGAGGCCCCGCTATCGCTGTGACGCGGCGAATCCTGGCATACCGCCGAGCGAAGAACTATGAAGGATCCTTCGGCGACTTCGACGCGATGATCGACCCGGAGAGGGTGCGCTCGACGGCGATGGGTGAGGCCGCTTGGGGCATCACCGAGTTCTTCATGATCGGACTGGGCGTGCTGTCAGCGACCGTCGCGAGCATCATCCTCATCCCCTGAGTCACTCAACGCTCACACTTCCGCAGCACTAACCGATACGCTCTGACGGTCAGCTAAGCCTAGGAGTGTCGCAT
>NZ_JAWRWI010000054.1:0-446 GCF_046535585.1 Bacillus sp. SIMBA_005
AGGAATATTAAACGAAAAGGGCTCTTTTGAGATATTCTTAACCTACAGAATATCTCATAAGGAGCCTTTTTCATGAAAATCCTTGATACACAATCGCTTATTACTTCCTCAAAACAACGCTCCAAAGAATATCAACAACTTCGTGAAGAACTATCCGATTTAAAGAAATCATTAGAAGACGTGTCTAATCTGGGTGATGATTTCACTGGCCGAGGCGCAGATAACATTAAAGCTTTTTTTAACGATTTAGCATTGTACACCGAAACATATATGAACTTCACTGAGATGCAGATCGCCTTTTTCAATAGTATCGAAGGAAAGCTGGAAGATATCGCGCTTGCCGGAGATACGTTTGTTGATGAACATTTTGTCGAGAATCAATTAGAACAGGGAATCAAAAACAGTCGTAGTATTATTCACGAACAACAGCGTGAGCTTTCCGGAAT
>NZ_JAWRWI010000055.1:0-444 GCF_046535585.1 Bacillus sp. SIMBA_005
GGAATCACACGTATAATGATGTCAGCATCATTGATGACTTTGCCGATTTGTGTGGCGACGACCGCCAATAAAACCAGAGCCATAAAAGGAACAGGCAGCCACGCCGTCCATTCCAACACCTTTTCTCCCGCCGGTTTCTTATCAGCCCATAATTGAGTCATCACCGCCGCCAGCAGCGGCACCGCTATTAACAATAAGAATGCTTCCAGAAACGGTCCCGCATGAACAGCTCCTATCACTTCTTTCCCGATAAACAGCCACAGGTATAACGGAAGCAATACCATCTGAACGGCGAACAAAACCGGCGTGGAAGCCAGTATTAATCTCTCATTTCCTTTGCCGAGCTGAGTAAAGACGATGACGTAATCAATACAAGGTGTAAGCAATACCAAACAAACCCCTGATAATATAGGAGGAGATTGAGGAAAAATGGCGGTTAACACC
>NZ_JAWRWI010000056.1:0-443 GCF_046535585.1 Bacillus sp. SIMBA_005
TTTGCGCTAAGGTGTAAATAACCACCTTAAAAAGGACGAAATCATGGTCATCAACTGCGCCTTTATTGGCTTCGGCAAAAGCACCACCCGTTACCATCTGCCGTATGTACTTAACCGCAAGGATAGCTGGCATCTCGCGCATATTTTTCGTCGCCATGCGAAGCCGGAAGAACAGGCTCCCATTTATTCCCATATCCATTTCACCAGCGATCTCGACGAAGTACTAAACGATCCCGATGTTAAGCTGGTTGTTGTCTGCACCCACGCGGACAGCCATTTCGAGTACGCGAAACGCGCGCTGGAAGCCGGGAAAAATGTGCTGGTCGAAAAACCGTTCACCCCGACGCTTGCCCAGGCGAAGGAGCTGTTTGCGTTGGCGAAAAGCAAAGGGCTGACCGTCACGCCGTATCAGAATCGTCGCTTTGACTCCTGCTTCCTGACAG
>NZ_JAWRWI010000057.1:0-438 GCF_046535585.1 Bacillus sp. SIMBA_005
GGGGTCGAGTGAGGGGGCGAGCCACCCGCTCTGGAACGTCAGCGGGTTGAAGGCGGCGGTCTCGGCGTCGATCCGCCACAGGACACCGCTCTCGGTCTGCACGGCAGCCGCGCTGAGGTCGGGCGCGACGGAGATCGACGTCGCGGGATCGGAGTTGTTCTGCTCGTTCTCGGACGCGAAACGTTCCCGGATCGCCTCGCTCAGACCAGAGATGCGCTCGACCTCGCCGCCCGCCAAGTATCCGAAGTCGTCCTTCGTCATGACGATGGCACGAGCGTCGGGCTGCACGTCGGCGACAGTGTCGGCAGGGCCCGTGAGGCGGGAGCCGTCCACCGTCATGCGCACGGTCCCAATGTTCATCGGGGCGAGGGTGCGCTCGATCTGCGTCTGCATGCGTGCTCGTTCCGCGCCCGATGCTTCGGCTGCGTCGCTCGACAG
>NZ_JAWRWI010000058.1:0-434 GCF_046535585.1 Bacillus sp. SIMBA_005
GTTTGATTGAGTTTAATATTTTCCTTTGCGAGTACTTGCATGAGTATCACTCTCTTTCTATAAGATTACTTTTTCAGCTTTTCAATCAGCTCATCGTATTTCGGGCTGTTTAAGAAGTTATCCACTGATATGTGCGTCGCGTTCGGCAGCTTTGCTTTCGCGCGGTCTGTTAAATCTTTGTGGGTGATGACAATATCCGCATCGCTTGGCAGATTGTTAATGGCCGTGTTGGTCACACTGATGTCAAGCTCCGCTTTTTTCACTTTGTTTCTTAAGATGGATGCCCCCATGGCACTTGATCCCATTCCCGCATCACACGCAAAGATAATTTTGTTCACGCTTTCAGGAGACAGCTCAGACGCTTCTTCTGCTTTGGCTTGTTCCGCCTCTAAAGCAGCTGCTGCTTGGCTTTTCTTCCCCTTCATGGACTGCAT
>NZ_JAWRWI010000059.1:0-424 GCF_046535585.1 Bacillus sp. SIMBA_005
GATTGGCATTTTACCGACAGTTCTATTCATGATTATGACTGGCATTATCGGCGCAGCAGCTGCAAAAAAACAAGGAACCGAAGTGTATTATAAGGTTCAGCGTGATCTTCAATATGGCAAAACGCCGGGAGAAGCGATTGCTGACGGTCTGTGCATTTTCATTGGCGGTCTATTGCTGATGCTTCCGGGCTTTTTATCAGATTTGGCCGGCGCCTGTCTTCTTATCCCGTTTACCCGCGGCTGGTGTAAGCCGATTCTGTTCAAATGGCTGAGAGGTATGTCGAAGAATAAGCGGATCATCATCAAATAAAAAACGGCAGCCATGAAAAAACGGCTGCCGTTTTATTTTTGCTGAACGGTGATATAGGACCATATTTCTTTTAATGCGCCTGTTGTGATGAAGGCTTGGATGATGAAGAGTACA
>NZ_JAWRWI010000060.1:0-422 GCF_046535585.1 Bacillus sp. SIMBA_005
ACAAAAATATGCCGTTCGGATAGTAGCGCTTCGTATCTCTTAGGAAAGAAATACCCGGAAGATTCATTTTTTCGATCTTTTGTTTTTTTTTTGCATAAGAGATATCGCGGCCGGCTGAACCGAATTCCACCTGCTTCGCGCCATCCCTGTTTAAGATGTCTAGAATCTTACTTTTATCAAGATTGATAACGGTCGCCAGTTTTTCCGCCGTTTTCTCTTTGTCTTTGACATGCTGAGGATGCTTCGGATCACTCGTCATTTTTTTATCAAGCACGGCAATGAGCTTATATGTCGCCGTGTCCTCTGCAAGCACTTTGCCGTTCCGGTCAAGAATAGAGCCGCGGCTCGCTTCTATCGTCCGCTTTTTTTCGTGCTGCTCGGTCGCTTTTGTTGCAAGTTCTACTCCGTTTGCTTTACCGGTT
>NZ_JAWRWI010000061.1:0-422 GCF_046535585.1 Bacillus sp. SIMBA_005
TGATGGCGGCCGCGGTAATTTCCAGTTTGATCCCGATTTCCGGAAGGGCAAAAAACGTAAAGAAAATGATTAATAACAGCGGCAGGTTGCGGATGGTTTCCACAATGGCCGCTATAATGCCCGAGACGATAGGAATGTTCGCATAGCGCAAAGTGCCGGCGGCAAGCCCGAACATAAAACTCAGGACAATGGAGATCAGCGCAACATAAAGTGTGACCAAAAAGCCGTCCCATAAAAACAGCAGATGGTCAGGTGTATAGGCGCCGCTAAAATCCATGTTATTCACTCTCCTTCTCTAATAACTTTTTCCGAGACGTCTTTCCAAATAGTGAACCCCGATGCTGAGCGGGATCGTTAATATCAAATAAAAAAGCGCGACGAAAATATAGACATCAAACACGACAAGAGTGCTCGAGGACACG
>NZ_JAWRWI010000062.1:0-416 GCF_046535585.1 Bacillus sp. SIMBA_005
GTTGCGATCAGTGCTTTGTTCACTTTTTGGATTTTTGTTTTATCCATCTCACTCTTCCTTTCACATATAAATGATTCGCACAAACTTCATTTTCATCATACCCTTTATATCGACAGGTAGATAGCGAACCTTCATAGTATTTCTAAAATAATGGAAGAAAGTCTTGCCCAAATCGAGTAGGCGGGAGTGATTAACTACCGACCTCTCACACCACCGTACGTAAGGTTCCGTATACGCCGGTTCAATTAAGATGAATAATGCAAAGCTTCATAACAAACTTGCAGACTTTTCAGCCCTTGGCTTTCCCAGTAGGAATTGCCGAGGGTTCTGTGTAATATGAGACTTTTAGAAATGCACCAGTACCCTTTTTTGGTATTCCCCCGCTCATATGCTTTCCCGTAAGGAACGTTTATGCG
>NZ_JAWRWI010000063.1:0-415 GCF_046535585.1 Bacillus sp. SIMBA_005
ACTGACTGACAGACTGCTTTGATGTGCAACCGACGACGACCAGCGGCAACATCATCACGCAGAGCATCATTTTCAGCTTTAGCATCAGCTAACTCCTTCGTGTATTTTGCATCGAGCGCAGCAACATCACGCTGACGCATCTGCATGTCAGTAATTGCCGCGTTCGCCAGCTTCAGTTCTCTGGCATTTTTGTCGCGCTGGGCTTTGTAGGTAATGGCGTTATCACGGTAATGATTAACAGCCCATGACAGGCAGACGATGATGCAGATAACCAGAGCGGAGATAATCGCGGTTACTCTGTTCATTGCTGACCCCACAAACAGATTTCACGCTCAATCTCACGACGAGTCATGAGACCTTTCCATTGCTTACCGCCAGCATATGTCCAGCGACGTAGCTGATCACATGCGCCTTT
>NZ_JAWRWI010000064.1:0-415 GCF_046535585.1 Bacillus sp. SIMBA_005
CCGGGGTTCTCGCACCGGCCACAATGACTGCTTCTCTCATAAACACCCTCCTAGTTCCGTAAAGGTTTGCCTTTGACGAGCATATGCTGCATTCTCGCTTGAGATTTCGCCTCGCCAGCGAGGCTTAAAAAGGCTTCTCTTTCAATCTCGAGTAAATATTCTTCTGAAACCTCCGTGCCGAACGGGACTCTTCCGCCGGCAATGACATGGGCCAGCTTCTTCGCAATCTTCATATCGTGATCGGATAAATAACCCGACCGTCTCATTTGGTCTGCTCCGAGCAGTAATGCCGCACAGCCGGTTTCTCCAGTGACTTTCACTTTTTTGCGGGCAGGCGGACGGTATCCGCTGTCATATAAGGAAGCAGCCAGCTGTTTCGCATCGTGCAGCAGGTGATCCTGATTCATGCTGATAC
>NZ_JAWRWI010000065.1:0-409 GCF_046535585.1 Bacillus sp. SIMBA_005
GTCGGTCTAAATAGGTGTTTTTATTATGGTTCAAGTCCTTGCTTAAGTTTTGGAGCCTACCTAAGAAGCGAGAGGGAATCACAGGTTATATCTTGTAATGATTTATCTGCTGAGCAAGGTTCTAAGCAAGCTCCAGGATTTGGAGTTGCGCTGAAGAATGATGAATGCATGGCGCGAAATAAAATTAACCTAAGTTATAGGGTTTCTCGTTGTGGTGCTTAAAGACTCCTTGGAGAAAGTCCGGTTTCGAGCTGGGTGAGTTACTTCTTTTATCATCCTGAAGCGCCATCACAAATTATGAGCATTGATATAACCCCTGTTGGCGAGCTTTAAGTGCTTTGACAGTTGCTGGCGGATCTGGTAAAAATGGAGCTTCGCAAGCTTATCTCTCAATCGGCCCGGAAGGCTG
>NZ_JAWRWI010000066.1:0-407 GCF_046535585.1 Bacillus sp. SIMBA_005
GGTAGAGCGAGGCGATCAGCGGCCCGATCGTGATCACCACAAGACCGATAAACCACGGCAACAGGAAAACCGCAGCAGCACGACCATCGGCACGACCACGGCGCTTATGGGCCGTTGCCGAGGGCCGAAGCCTGACGCTCGTGCTGCCGTCCGAGGCCATCATGTCGAAGCCCCGAGCCGCTCATCGCGAACGATGGCGCCCGCGCTATCTGATGTCATCATGAACAACCTCTCTGTAGGGCCCCGTCCGGGCGGAGCGCTGTGAATCTGACTGATCGCCTGTCAGCCGATAGATCGGCCGATAGAGTGCTGGTGTGCCGCCCTCTTTTGATTCCGCAAAGCCCGTCCAGCGGACAGTCCTCGCTGATCACGTCTTCGACGAGATCCTCGAGCTGCTGATCGACGGC
>NZ_JAWRWI010000067.1:0-403 GCF_046535585.1 Bacillus sp. SIMBA_005
CGGCAAATAAATGGTAATCAGGATGCTGGAATAACGAAGCAAACGAATAAGTGACATTGTAATCCAGCGCTGGCTGTAATCATCCGGTGAATGAATAAATTCATCAAGCGTTGCGGGGACAACGAGTGCAAACGGCGTGCCATCCACCAAAATGGAAACACGGCCTTCCAACAATGAGCTTTCTACACGATCTGGACGCTCTGTACTTAAGATCGTCGGAAAGATCGAAAAAGGTTCATCTTCAATGAGCTGCTCAAGTGTGCCTGATTCCGGCAAATCATCTGTTATGATGGATTTTAGGCGTTTAAACACTTCTTTTACGACATAATCAGGGGCAATATCCTGAATATATGCGACAGCTATCTTTTTTTTTGTCCTTTTGCCTATCGTCATTTCTTTTATG
>NZ_JAWRWI010000068.1:0-403 GCF_046535585.1 Bacillus sp. SIMBA_005
GCCGCTCATTCAGGTCCACGTGGACAGGAAGCTGTACGACGAGAGCGCCGACCAGATCGCCGAGGCGATCCACGAAGCGCAGATCAAGGTCCTCGAGATCCCCGCGAACGACCGCTTCCAGCTCTTCGTCCCTCACGACGCCGGCGAAATCCGCTTCGACCCCACCTATGGCGGCGTCGACCGGCGCAGCCTCCTGGTGATCCAGATCACGATGGTCGCCCGTTACCCCGTGAAGCTCAAGCGCGCTCTCTACGAGGAGATCGTCGCACGCCTGGAGGAACTCGGGATCCGACACGAGGACGTGCAGATCGCCGTGCGTGAGAACCACTACGAGGACTGGTACGCGGGCTTCTGATCCGCAGTCCTCGACGCGAAAGGAACGATTCTTGTATCAGTATGATTC
>NZ_JAWRWI010000069.1:0-402 GCF_046535585.1 Bacillus sp. SIMBA_005
GTAGACGGACAAGCGACAGAAATGAATTATTCGCTGATGCCTGCCGATATCACAAAAAAAGAAATCATATGAGCATTAAACCAAAATAAAACAATTATCGTCACCGTCCTGTCCGTTGTGCTGTTCATCATGACAGCGGCAGGCAAATTCATTGAAGTATCATTTCTCGCTGTCATCGGCCTGATTTTGAAAAATGCGCAAAGAAAGACATTGCATTACCAGCAGCTCTGGAAGCTTTCGGCTTATTCCATTACACTTTCGACCGTATTCTTTACGATCATGCGCGCGCTTGTTATTACGGTGCCGAGTGAATTTTTAGTGAATTGGTTTGTAAACTTTATCATCCTTTTCCTCGTCTTAAAAGAGATACCGCGAAGTAAAACAGATGTATAACAAAGACTG
>NZ_JAWRWI010000070.1:0-398 GCF_046535585.1 Bacillus sp. SIMBA_005
CTCTATGGCTCTGTAGCGACTAACGACTGCTGGACCAAGCCAGTTCAGCAGTGGATCTGATCCGTGGGGTTGCGTGCCAGAAGAGAATGTAGCAAGGCGCTGCGCCAATCCTTGCACATGGGCTGCGTCATCGTGATTGGCAAGTTTGGCGGATGCTACTAGTGTCGCAACTGGATTGATGTCGAATCCAACCGCGTAGTGCCCGAGAGTGGTCGCCGCCCGAGTAGTCGTACCGCTCCCGTTCCAAGGATCGAGAACCCTCAATCTGCACCCGCCCGACGCTGCGGCGATGATGCCTTGCGCGAACTGCTCGGTGTAGCCAGCGTAGTAGGGATACCACCCCTCGAGGCCCTTGCGCGTTGGAGACCTTTTTGCAGTCAGCTTCGGAGCCACTGCTG
>NZ_JAWRWI010000071.1:0-396 GCF_046535585.1 Bacillus sp. SIMBA_005
CCCAGAGCACGTCGATATAGTCCGTGCCGAGTCGCGTCAGGCTCTCGTCCACCGAGTGACGCATGTTCTTGAGGGCATTCCCCGTGCGCGACAGCGTGCGAACGGGATTCGCGCCGACAGTGAACTTCGTCGCCAGCACCAGATCGTCACGAACGGCCCGAGCGAACTCCCCGACGAGCTGCTCGGACTCACCGCTCTGGTAGGTGTCAGCCGTGTCGATGAAGTTGCCGCCCGCTTCCACGAACCGGTCGAAGATCGCTTTCGACTCTGCGCGGTCGGTGCCAGCGTTCGCTCCGAGCCCGAAATTGCCGGTACCAAGCGCGTATTGCGAGACCCTCAACCCGGAACGGCGTCCGAATGTCGTGTAGAGCATGCGTCATCTCCTTGATCTGCTCG
>NZ_JAWRWI010000072.1:0-396 GCF_046535585.1 Bacillus sp. SIMBA_005
CCGTTGACCAGTACCCGCAGTTCGCCGCTGTCGCTGTCACGGAACCCGATCGTCGTGTCGAACGTGCAGCGCACCAGCGCGCCCGGATCGTCGAGGTCCAGGTCCGCCCAGCCCGCGGCCACGCCGACCGCGCGGTAGAGCGCGCCCGAATCGAGGTAGTGCCAGCCCAGATGCGTGGCGACCATGCGGCTGATCGTGCCTTTGCCGGACCCGGACGGGCCGAGGATGACGGTCACCGTGCCGGCCTCGATGGTCAGGTCGACACCGCGAAGAACCGGCCGGTCTCCGAACGCTTTGGTCGCGTTGGCGATCTCGATCCCGGCGGTCATCGACGTGCTCCCTGTGACGTGCGCAGGCTGCGGCGAAGACGCTGGAACGGAGTCGGCGGCAGCGAGC
>NZ_JAWRWI010000073.1:0-392 GCF_046535585.1 Bacillus sp. SIMBA_005
GTTTTTTCAGAAAAGCTTTTCGCCATACCGTCTTCAACCGTCAGCGTTCCGAATTGCGAGGTCTTTTCTATACCGGTGACGGTTGCCGCAGCCCCTTTTGATTGATGATAGCTGATCAGATGAAACAGGTTGATGTTCGCCAGTCCGTCCCCGTACGTCATAAGAAAGGTTTCATCACCGATGATGTCCTTCGCCTGTAAAAGCCGCCCCGCTGTCTGCGTGTGTTCCCCCGTGTCTAAAAAAGTGATTTTCCACGGCTCGGATGTTCCCAATATCCGCACTTCTCCGGTAGAGCTGTCCAGCGTCATGCTGTGATTCTTCCAGTCATAATCTAAGAAATATTCCTTAATCATCTCTCCTTTGAAACCAAGAAGCAGGATAAATTCGTTCAC
>NZ_JAWRWI010000074.1:0-390 GCF_046535585.1 Bacillus sp. SIMBA_005
GACATCCAAAGTGATTTCAGGGAAGAAACTCGGTATCGTGCCGATCCTGAGAGCGGGTCTCGGAATGGTTGACGGCATGCTGAAATTAATCCCGGCCGCTAAAGTGGGACATGTCGGATTATACCGTGATCCGGAAACCTTAAAACCGGTGGAATACTATGTCAAGCTTCCTTCTGATGTAGAAGAACGCGAATTTATTGTCGTGGATCCGATGCTTGCTACGGGAGGCTCTGCGGTGGAAGCGATCAACAGCCTGAAAAAGCGCGGCGCGAGAAACATTCGTTTTATGTGTCTTGTAGCGGCTCCGGAAGGCGTGGAAGAGCTGCAGAAACATCATTCTGACGTTGATATTTATATCGCCGCCCTTGATGAAAAACTGAATGAAAAAGG
>NZ_JAWRWI010000075.1:0-390 GCF_046535585.1 Bacillus sp. SIMBA_005
TCAATAAGAAGAGCAAACACGTCGACGCGGCGCGGAAGTTCGTCGACTTCGTGAATGAGCCGGAGAATCTCGCCGCGCTCGCCGCAGGCTACAACGTCATCCCTCGCGACGGTGCCGCGCCCGCAGGGCTCGAGGCGATGTCGGCAGCGTTCGAGGAGCAGCCGACGGGAATCTTCCCGAATCAGCTGTGGAAGTCGCCGACGGGCGTCGACTCGTACATGGCAGCGGTCCAACAGTTGTTCTCCGGGCAGAACACCGTGGACGGCGTGCTCGAGGCAATGGACCAGAACTACGAGCCGCTGGACTGAGCCGCCAGACGCAGCGGGCGGGCCGCTCATTGCGGCCCGCCCTCCCACGAAAGAAGATGATGCAGTTCTCTGACACGCGCCT
>NZ_JAWRWI010000076.1:0-387 GCF_046535585.1 Bacillus sp. SIMBA_005
ATCAAGAGTGCCATACAATTCATTAATGGTGTCAATCACTGATGAATCTTGATTTAAAAGCCCTAAGGATTTCTCAGGTTTGCTGATAACCACAAGGCGCATCCCCGCTCCTACAAGCTCTTTTAATCTCTGGGCACTCTCAGGTAGTAGAGCTTTAACATCTGCAAGAACACAGATCTTATACTGCATCCCCTGCGACAATTCTATATTTTGGTTTTTAATTGAGATCTGGTTTAACAAAACATCACGACCGATCACATCTCCCTTATAACCCTCAGGTACTATGCCAATCAGATAAATATCAGGAATTCCCGAGGCCGGATCATCCCCTTTAAAATAGCATATATCAACCACTGCTGTTCCCTGTTGTAAAAGGTATTGTGCTCT
>NZ_JAWRWI010000077.1:0-385 GCF_046535585.1 Bacillus sp. SIMBA_005
AAGGTATTGGCACTGGCACAGGAGGAAGCACTGCGCTTAGGCCATAACAATATTGGAACTGAACATATCTTATTAGGTCTGGTTCGTGAAGGAGAAGGGATTGCGGCTAAAGCACTCCAAGCACTCGGACTCGGTTCGGATAAAATTCAGAAAGAAGTGGAGAGCTTAATCGGACGGGGACAGGAAATGTCTCAAACGATTCATTATACGCCAAGAGCAAAAAAAGTCATTGAGCTCAGCATGGATGAAGCCAGAAAGCTAGGACATTCTTATGTGGGAACAGAACACATACTTCTCGGATTGATCCGTGAAGGAGAAGGCGTGGCGGCGAGAGTTCTGAATAATCTCGGTGTCAGCTTGAATAAAGCGAGACAGCAAGTGCTGC
>NZ_JAWRWI010000078.1:0-385 GCF_046535585.1 Bacillus sp. SIMBA_005
TGTTTCTGAACATTTTCTATTGTAATTGGCAAATTCTGTTCATAACAGTTTATGACCTTATGTTCGGCTCCATGATATTGAAACACTCTTTTAATTAACGGCGTCATTGATAAAAAATAAATGTAGCCGAGAAGCAGAATCAGCTTAAACAGACTTTCGATTCCGATCTGCGCGGCGTCTGAGGAAAATACGGGCCTTACAAGCTCCGCTAAGAAGACCGGGACGAGCGTAAAAACGAATTTGCTGAACAAAAACGACAGAACGCCGATCACCGCCAGGCTGAAAAACATCGATAAGCCGGAACCCTTCTTATCTTCCTGCTCCAGCTTGGCGTCATCCTGAGGATCAAGCCCGTAACGTTCGCTGGAAAAGTTTAAATGCTTTG
>NZ_JAWRWI010000079.1:0-381 GCF_046535585.1 Bacillus sp. SIMBA_005
CTGTGTGATGACACGTTCTCCGAGTCCGTCAATATTCATCGCGTTGCGTGAGACAAAGTGAATCAGGCCTTCTCTGATCTGCGCCGGACATTCCGGATTGATGCAGCGCAGCGCGACTTCCCCTTCAATGCGGACAAGTTCGCTTTCGCACTCAGGGCAGCTGGTCGGCATATTGAATTCTTTTTCTTCCCCGGTCCGCTGTTCAATTAAGACATTGACGACCTCAGGGATGATGTCGCCCGCTTTTTTGACGACCACTTTATCGAGAATGCGGATATCCTTCTCTTTAATTAAATCTTCGTTATGAAGGGATGCTCTTGAGACCGTCGTTCCCGCGACTTTTACCGGTTCCAGAACGGCGGTCGGCGTAATAACGCCCGT
>NZ_JAWRWI010000080.1:0-381 GCF_046535585.1 Bacillus sp. SIMBA_005
CTGATCTTGAATACAATGTCATCAAGGTTGGAGACAAGCGTTATGTAGTGGCGGCTGAACTGATCGAAAACGTAGCGGAGGCATGCGGCTTTGAAAATCCTGAAGTTGTCGCATCATATAAAGGCAGAGAATTAGAATACATCACTGCAGAACATCCGCTGTACGGCAGAGATTCACTCGTTATGCTCGGTGACCACGTCACAACCGATGCCGGAACAGGCTGTGTTCATACTGCCCCGGGCCACGGGGAAGATGACTTTATCGTCGGCCAAAAGTACGGCTTAGAAGTGCTGTGCCCTGTTGATGAAAAAGGAAACATGACCGACGAAGCGCCGGGCTTTGAAGGAATGTTTTACGATAAAGCCAATAAACCGATCACGG
>NZ_JAWRWI010000081.1:0-380 GCF_046535585.1 Bacillus sp. SIMBA_005
CTGTACACGTCATTCATTAGTTCATTCACTTTGGTATTAGTTCTCTTTATTGCATGCTCAGACGGCTCATTATTGGCTTTTACGGTTATGTTGAACTTTCCATGCTTTACTTTTATGGGTTGTTCTATAGAGGGTACTTCTAAATTAACTGTATATGTATCGAATAAATCCTGAACAAAACTCTGTAGCCTTTCTACGCTCTGCTGCATGTGCTGCTCTGCGTACAGTGTAAATGCTTCTGTCATTCATTCACCTTCCTGATATTAATCTTACTCTTTATAATCGTACAACTCTATCCGTGAGCAACAGATCATTCCTGTAAACTAATTTTATTTTTACTCTAATTCCCCCTCTATTGATATTTGTTTTGATTATAGCAC
>NZ_JAWRWI010000082.1:0-379 GCF_046535585.1 Bacillus sp. SIMBA_005
ATGCAAATACATCGCCAGCTCACGAAGCTGCTGCGGATATTGATCAGCGTTACGCTTCCCGCCGTCATTCAGCGCCCATGATGCGATCGGCATTCCGCCCGGCGCTCTCCCTAATCCGAGATCGATTCTGCCCGGCGTCAACCCTTCGAGCACGCGGAAATTCTCCGCCACTTTATATGCGGTGTAATGCGGAAGCATCACACCGCCTGATCCTACCCGAATGTCATTCGTTTTCGCCGCAATATGGCTGATCAGCACTTCAGGGCTTGAGCCCGCCAACCGCTCTGAAAAATGATGCTCTGACACCCAAAACCTCTTATATCCGAGCTTTTCCGCCTCCTCCGCCAATCTTACTGTATTCCGCAGTGCACTTTCCGCA
>NZ_JAWRWI010000083.1:0-379 GCF_046535585.1 Bacillus sp. SIMBA_005
GGATCGAGATATATCGTGTGGATTGAGAGTAACACGATATATCTCGATCATGTCAAGAGGGCCGGCTGACTTCACAGAAAAGGCGCCGCCCGCGTCAGGGCAGCGCCTTGTTCCGAACCGGCAGAGGAGAGGCTCACACCGGCGGGCCGCCGTACTGCGGCGCCATGATCACCGTGTTGTTCGACGGGTCGAGGTCGAGGAGGCCGCCCGGCCCGATCAGGGTGACGACGTAGTCGGCAGCATCCGGAACCCAGGCGGTCCGATTCACGACGGCGAACGAGGGCTGGATCGGGATGGTGTCGCCGTTGCCTGGAATGTCCAACGGCAGGGAGAACGTCACGGTGCGGGTGGTGCCCGAGAACTGCGTCGCGATCTGCGG
>NZ_JAWRWI010000084.1:0-378 GCF_046535585.1 Bacillus sp. SIMBA_005
AGCGCTAAAGAAGGTCACCTCTTCACCTGAATGGAAGCGGAAAATAAACGAACAGGACTGGGAAAGCTTTTATTTAAACAGCAGGGAAACGAAACGGTTTTTAGAAGAGCAATCTGCTTTTTATCAAAGCATCATGACAGGAAATTAAGATCCCGGCATCCCGGGATTTTTTTCATGCCGAAAATTGATCAAAAAGAACAAAACGGTTTTAAAAAGTTAAAAATACAAAAAAACCAAATTATTTACTTGCGGTTGGTTTTCCCATACGATGGCAAAAAGGCAAGACAAAAAGGGGAGTAAGGGAGAAAAAAATGTAAGCGGATTCATTTAAGGGGGAATGGATGTGTTAGCAATCTTAGGCTTTCTCATGATGCTTGT
>NZ_JAWRWI010000085.1:0-378 GCF_046535585.1 Bacillus sp. SIMBA_005
CCAATATGACGTAATGGCTTCTTCAGCCTCTAACACATCAAGGTGACCTGCCGTTTCTGACATCGTTAAAAACAATTCCTTTTCATATACAGCAGGAAAAAGCTGCTGACAGACCTGAAAAGCGGTCATCGGCTTTTCATCCAGCATGCGACGAACATCCTCCGTCCTGTTCCTCTGCTTGTCAAAACGCTTCTCAATCAGCGCTTGTACACTGGTGATAGGCTCGCCGTGACCAGGAAATACGATTGTTGGATCAAGTTGAGACAGCCTTCGCAATGACCGCTGATAATCCACTAAAGACTTTGACCTATCGTCTCCCGCTTTCGGCGCTTCCAAAATCTGAGTAGACGAGCTGTTTGCACGCAGTAGATCGCCGCC
>NZ_JAWRWI010000086.1:0-377 GCF_046535585.1 Bacillus sp. SIMBA_005
TTTCGGATTAGTTTTTATCCTCACTGTGAGCCTTTTCATTTTCCTTGACGTAACCGTCTTTATCCGTATGATCTTTCTTAATGGTCAAGCCGTTCCATTGCGTGGCTTCAAAAGAGAATTGAAGAGAAATCGCATTGCCTTGGAACTTGTTTTGCACACTTAATCCGTCCGCAGTTTTTGCGGTGTCATTTTTAAATTGGATTTCCATTCTCACCTGGTCATAATCAGCAGGCGTTTTCGGAACTCCGTCGTACTCAGGAGCTGTTTTGCCGTTAATGGTTGCCACATTGACTTTTCCGCTCTCGCTCAGGAATTTCGGATCAATGTGCTTGCTGATCGCTTCGGCAGCTGCTTTATCCTGCTTTGTTGACATTAAG
>NZ_JAWRWI010000087.1:0-377 GCF_046535585.1 Bacillus sp. SIMBA_005
GTCACTCGGGTTGGTATCAGCCCAGATAAAATTGTTATCGTAGAGTTTTTTAAAAGGAGCATCTATCCCACTTGGATTGGTGTAATCTTTATCAACATCATTCCAAAACTTAACCTTTTTAATTTCGTCTGGATCGTCTTTATTCCATGATCTTTTTACTTTAAAACACTCACTCGTACCTTCCTGATAGATATTTTTCAGAAATGAGTTTATCTTATTTTCTTGAACGTGAGCATTAATAACATTAGTTAAATTACCGGTATAGGTAACCTCTATTGACAAATCATTGAGGATAATTGCAGGATCGGATTTATTTAGTAAAGTAGATGGATCTTTTTTGGTTGAGTCTTTAATAAACTCTAATGCTTCAAAAACAG
>NZ_JAWRWI010000088.1:0-377 GCF_046535585.1 Bacillus sp. SIMBA_005
CAATAAAAAAAGCGCCTCTGCATGTACACATGACAGAGACGCTTTAACCGCGCGGTTCCACTCTGTTTGAAAAGCAGACTTCTGCTCTCCCAACTTCAGCCTGTAACGGCGGCGGCCGCCTTTAAATACTGATTTCCGCAGAAATGTTCTTCAAAGGTCTTAAGGGCGCACTTCTAAAACATGACGCATGAATCTCTCTCAGCCGATGAAGATTCTTTCTGTAATGGTCATTGTTTTATACTCTTCCCTGTCAACAATCATTTATTTAGATATTTTTTAAACGCTGAATTGCAGTCTCTTTACCGATCAATTCAATTGATTGCGGCAGTTCTGGACCGTGAGTTTGCCCTGTTACAGCAACACGAATCGGCATAAAC
>NZ_JAWRWI010000089.1:0-376 GCF_046535585.1 Bacillus sp. SIMBA_005
GCGGATGCGCTGGCCGTACGCGGCGTCGCGGTGGCCCTGCACGAATGGCGCGGCATCGGTTCGAGCTCGCTGCGCGCAGGACGCCGCGCCGACTGGGGGTATCGTCACCTGCTGCAGGAGGACGTCGCCTGCAGCGCAGCCGCGCTGCGCGCCTGCGTGCCCGAGCTGCCGCGCCGTATCGGCGGCCACAGCCTCGGCGGACAGCTAGCCTGCTGCCGGCTCGCGCTGGAGCCGGACGCCTTCGACGCGTTGTGGCTGGTCGCCAGCGGCGCGCCGTACTGGCGTGCGTTTCCCGGGCCGCAGCGCTGGGGACTGCCGCTCGCCTACCGGTTCATGGCATGGCTGGCACGGACCAACGGCGTGCTGCCGGGGCGTC
>NZ_JAWRWI010000090.1:0-376 GCF_046535585.1 Bacillus sp. SIMBA_005
TCAAACACAGCGGTGGAATTTTTATCGACTGTTCCATCCATGACTATGATATTGCCCGTTATTTGCTAGGGGCGGAAATCACTTCTGTTTCAGGACACGGCAGGATTCTGAACAATCCGTTTATGGAGCAGTACGGTGATGTGGATCAGGCGCTGACGTATATTGAATTTGACTCCGGCGCAGCGGGGGACGTCGAGGCAAGCAGAACCTCTCCATATGGACATGACATTCGGGCGGAGGTGATCGGGACAGAGGGCAGTATTTTCATAGGAACATTGAGACATCAACATGTGACCATCCTATCGGCTAAAGGGAGCAGTTTTGATATCATTCCAGACTTTCAAACTCGTTTTCATGAAGCCTACTGCTTGGAGCT
>NZ_JAWRWI010000091.1:0-374 GCF_046535585.1 Bacillus sp. SIMBA_005
AGAAAGGGCGAGAGGCAGAAAAGTCGTCCTGCAGGATCTGGCGGGCATTGAAAATATCGATCATATGACAAAATCATTCGCAAACGTCACATACTTTATCGGAGCCAGAAAGGAAGAGAGGAATGGGTAAGGTACTCACAATGGCAATGCCAAAAGGACGGATATTCGAAGAAGCGGCCGGGTTGCTGAGGCAGGCCGGATACAGGCTGCCCGAGGAGTTTGAAGAATCGAGAAAACTGATCATTGACGTTCCAGAAGAAAATCTCCGCTTTATTCTGGCAAAGCCGATGGATGTTACGACTTATGTCGAGCATGGCGTCGCTGATGCCGGTATTGCCGGAAAGGATGTCATGCTTGAGGAAGAGCGTGACGTG
>NZ_JAWRWI010000092.1:0-373 GCF_046535585.1 Bacillus sp. SIMBA_005
CCCTTGAAAAAGCGACATTATGAACGCAAAAAACCATGTCAGATAACCTTACACGAAAATGTTTTATCGTTCTTTTTTCTCTATAATAATGAATTAATCACGATTACATTTTGAATGAGACGGAGGAATACAACATGCAGATGGGCGATACAGTATTTATGTTCTTTTGCGCTTTACTCGTGTGGCTGATGACCCCCGGGCTGGCTTTGTTTTACGGCGGAATGGTAAAAAGCAAAAACGTGCTCAGCACGGCGATGCACAGTTTTTCTTCCCTCGCCATCGTATCCGTCGTTTGGGTTTTGTACGGATATTCACTTGCTTTTGCCCCCGGGAATACATGGCTTGGCGGGATTGAATGGGCCGGACTGAAGGG
>NZ_JAWRWI010000093.1:0-370 GCF_046535585.1 Bacillus sp. SIMBA_005
GTGGCACCAGTATCTCCAGTTGCCCCAGTAACTCCAGTAGGACCAGTATCTCCGGTTACACCAGTAGCACCAGTTGCGCCAGTTACACCAGTAGGACCTGTATCTCCAGTGGCTCCAGTAGGACCAGTATCTCCAGTTGCACCAGTGGCACCAGTATCTCCAGTTGCCCCAGTATCACCAGTAGGTCCCGTTGGACCTGTATCACCAGTTACACCAGTGGCTCCAGTAGGACCAGTATCTCCAGTTGCCCCAGTAACTCCAGTAGGGCCAGTATCTCCGGTTACACCAGTGGTTCCAGTAGGACCGGTATCTCCGGTTACACCAGTGGCTCCAGTAGGACCGGTATCTCCGGTTACACCAGTGGCTCCAG
>NZ_JAWRWI010000094.1:0-370 GCF_046535585.1 Bacillus sp. SIMBA_005
GGGAGGTCATTTCAAAATATTCAGCTCCCGCGGCTTCAACCGCTTGTTTTAGTCCGGCGTCTGTGTCACAAAGCATTACGATATGCCGGGCAAAAACCGGTTCCGTTTGAGCAGCAGTTTCATCGCTTCGGGTCCATACCGGCTCAAGCATGAGCGTTTCCGGAGCTTTTTCTTTTTTCTCAGGTTCTTTTTCAGCCGTTCTGAATGACAAACCTTTCAGCCTTACGCAAACCTTGCCGTTTTCATCACAAATATCAAGATCGCGTTTTTCAACATGTCCGGCTTTGTGGTCTTCAGAAAGTCTGGCATATACCCACATCTCGGCAGCGCATGCGCTGAATACTTCAAGCTCCTGAACCGCAAACGGAAG
>NZ_JAWRWI010000095.1:0-369 GCF_046535585.1 Bacillus sp. SIMBA_005
ATGCAGGGTTCAGGCGTACATGCCTATAAATGGGTGAATGAGGAGGGCAAGGCTGTTCTCGTGAAATACCATTTTGAACCGAAGCAGGGCATCCGCAACCTGACACAGAAGGAAGCAGAAGAGATTCAAGGGAAAAACTTTAACCATGCCACACAGGATTTATATGACGCGATTGAAAATGGCGATTATCCAGAGTGGGAAGTGTATGCTCAAATCATGAGCGATGATGAGCATCCTGAACTTGACTTTGATCCTCTTGATCCGACAAAACTGTGGTATAAAGACGATTTCCCATGGAAACCGATCGGCAAATTGGTTCTGAACAAAAATCCGGAAAACTACCATGCGGAAGTGGAGCAAGCTTCATTT
>NZ_JAWRWI010000096.1:0-367 GCF_046535585.1 Bacillus sp. SIMBA_005
CCTTCACGGCTAAGGACAGTCAGTACCACCTCTGCAGGTGCCGGACTGGTTGCACTGGCATCCGCCACCCGACCGTCGGCGCTTCGGGCATGAAATTCATAGGCTGCAGTTGGCCCCGCAACTGAAAGCCCTTCAAAGGCTGCAGGCACACGCAGGCGTAACGCTTCATCGCTTTCCATCACAGCCGCAACGGGCGGCACAGCGTCATTATCAGCAGGCGTCACCGTCAGGCGTTTCACGTTGTAGTTGGCAGCGAGCTGGTCAAGATCGCCGCCCATCGCGTAAGCCACCATCACCGCCTGCGCGGCTTCGTTAATGCGCTGGCGCAGAAGCAACTCACGGTAAGCATTCTCCTGCAGCAATTTGG
>NZ_JAWRWI010000097.1:0-367 GCF_046535585.1 Bacillus sp. SIMBA_005
GTCGCCGATGCGCTGCGGCGCCGCACGGCCGCCATGCAGGACGCGCTCCTGGGTGCGGTGACGGACGTCGATGCCTGACAGGTCCGCGCGAGCGGTCTAGTCTGGCGCCGTGACCGATCGCACGAGCCTCCGCTTCTCGACCGAGCGCTTCAAGGCGTTCGCCGACGCCGTCGTCGCGATCGCGATGACGCTGCTGATCCTCCCGCTGCTGGAGGCGGTGTCGGATGCCGGCACGAAGGGCCTCGCCACCGGAGAGTTCTTCGCCGAGAACGGCGGGCAGCTGTTCAGCTTCGCGCTCAGCTTCCTGCTCATCGCGAACTTCTGGATGGAGCATCACCGGCAGTACACCGAGGTCACGGCGATCACC
>NZ_JAWRWI010000098.1:0-365 GCF_046535585.1 Bacillus sp. SIMBA_005
CCCCGAAGGATCGTGATATCGCAATGGTTTTTCAGAATTACGCGCTGTATCCCCACATGACGGTGTTTGATAATATGGCGTTCGGTTTGAAGCTCAGAAAGCTGCCGAAAAAAGAAATCGCAGAGCGAGTCCGGACGGCCGCTGATATTTTGGAAATCGGGCATCTGCTCAAGCGGAAACCGAAGGCTCTTTCAGGCGGACAGCGGCAGCGGGTTGCGCTCGGCCGGTCGATCGTGCGGGAGCCGAAAGTGTTTCTGATGGACGAGCCGCTTTCCAACTTAGATGCGAAACTGCGTGTGACGATGCGCGCCGAAATCAGCAAGCTCCATCAGCGTTTGAAAGCGACCATCGTTTATGTGACGCAT
>NZ_JAWRWI010000099.1:0-365 GCF_046535585.1 Bacillus sp. SIMBA_005
CTACTTGGAGCGTGTTTAACATATTTGAGGTGTTACAGTACTTACTACGGCTTTGCCTAATGCTCTGGCCTTGTCTCAATCCTTAAGGTATGTAAGTGTCCTTCTGTTTCTCTAAAGTTCTTAAAATACATATGAATGTATACACCGTCACTTTTCCGCATGTGCAATTCATAGCTATATGTTCCACTATAAATCTTCATTTTCACTTGATATTTCTTCACCCCCAACATATAAGCACGTAAAAATGCTGAATGTGGTACATCCTTATAATCTATTACAAACTTATCTATCGAAACCTCTATTTCCATCGCCTGTTCTTCCCCTTGTATGCAAGTACTTGTATAAAATTTAATACTTAGTACACT
>NZ_JAWRWI010000100.1:0-364 GCF_046535585.1 Bacillus sp. SIMBA_005
GTGTGAAGCCGCTCGATTCCTTATTTGTGCGTTTGTTGCCGTTTTTATCGGTCCATGTCGACTCCGCCGTATTTTTAATCGTTTCGTTTGAAAAGTCAGCGTTGAATTTTGTCTTATACGTGATCTTAAACTGACTGTTTGTTTCTGCGTAGTCCCCGATCAATGCTATTGTAAAGCCTTGATTTCCGGGCTTTTTTGTTAATGTATAATCCGTTCCTTCTTTCAGCGTTTTGTTTTCAGTCGTGTCTTGCATGTTAAATGAATCGTCAATGAGCGCCAGGCCTCCGCTGGTGAATTGATCATCCAGCGTCCAGTCTTTCATTGTGTAACCGTTTTTGTTAACTGTGATTGTCCAATCAACCGT
>NZ_JAWRWI010000101.1:0-364 GCF_046535585.1 Bacillus sp. SIMBA_005
CGTGCGGGGAACGGCCAGGCGATGCCCGACTCCTTGCGCTGCGCGCGCGGCAGGCCGCGCTCTGCGATCGCCCCGAGGATCCGCGTGTCGATCCCGTCGGCCTCTTCCCTGATCCAGCGGATCTCGGAAGTGGTCGTGTCGCGCTCGCGCGTGACGACCACGACCGACTGCGCGACCCGCAGACCGGCGAGGATGCTCGCGGGATGAGCGGCCGACGAGAGCACGAGGAACGTGATCTCATCGCTGCCGGCGTTCTCGATCGCCGCGTAGGTCTGATCGGTGAGCAGCAGGTCTCCCTGGTACTCGTCACCCTCGTCGGTCGCCGAGAACACGCGCAGGGAGGGGATGGTCGCGGAGGTCGCCG
>NZ_JAWRWI010000102.1:0-361 GCF_046535585.1 Bacillus sp. SIMBA_005
GTGACATCCCGCGCTTCAAGCACCACCGGAGCGTCATCGGGGACGCCCCGCTCCTGGTACACGAGCTCGGAGGCGAGGCCCCGCCCAATGATTGCCTCGACGATCTCGGCCGCAGACAGCGCGGCCACCGGCTTACTCATCACGACGCGGCCGTCGCGCAACACTGTGATCGTGTCGGCGATCTTTCGGATCTCGTCCATCCGGTGAGAGATATAGACGATCGCGATCCCGCGGTCCTTCAAACGGCGGATCAGCTCGAACAGGTTGTCGACCTCGTGCTTCGCGAGGCTCGCGGTCGGCTCGTCCATCACCAGGACCTTGGCGTTCTTAGCGAGCGCTTTGGCGATCTCGACCAGCTGCC
>NZ_JAWRWI010000103.1:0-359 GCF_046535585.1 Bacillus sp. SIMBA_005
GTAGGACATTGGGGTGGAAGATATATTTGGCAACTAAAAAATGCTCAAGATATCATCGTTTGCTGGAAAGAAATGTCAAAAGAAGAACCAAGAACATTTGAAAAACAATTGATTGCAACCTTTGTAAAGCAGTTTGGGAAAAGACCATTTGCTAATTTGGTTGGATAAAAAAAACAAAATATGAGTAAGATTCATTATTTCCAAAGGTACCATCAAAAGGAAAATGTAGTAACTAATAACACGATGCTACTTTTCTCTAGATTGTATCATCATTCACCAAAAAAATTCAATAAATTCTTAAACTCACTACTTGAAGATGATGAGTTAGAAGTGGGAGTAAGCTTTTTCCAACAAGAACG
>NZ_JAWRWI010000104.1:0-357 GCF_046535585.1 Bacillus sp. SIMBA_005
AGTCGGTCTCCTGCGCGAACTCGAGCGTGCGGGATCCGGGGGCGAGCGTGATCGTCTGCGTCACGCGCGAGGACGAGAACGCGCGCGCCACGGTGACGACGGCGGATCCGTTCTCGAGCGAGACCGAGATGCTCTCGACGTCGGTGAGGTCCGTGACGCGGTTGCGGTAGAAGCGGTCGACGTCCCACGCGTCCCATTTGTTCGGGATATCACGGAACAGCTGTAGCCGGTTCCCCGCGGTACCGGGGGCGATCGTCTCGCGCCCTGATGCCGCATCGACGAGTGACACCAGAAGGCCGCGGCCTTCGATCACCGCGCGCACGACACCATTGTCGAGCACGTACCCTTCGTCCGATT
>NZ_JAWRWI010000105.1:0-356 GCF_046535585.1 Bacillus sp. SIMBA_005
CATCACGGGCGGTTGCATAACGAACACCGTGTTCGGTTGATGACGCTTAACAACCGAGATGGTTTCACGCCACTGGCGCAGGTAACGCAAGATCCTATTCCCCGAACCGCCAGTAATGTACATGCCTTGGGCATCTAGGTTCTTGGCAAGGTCGTCACTCCGACCGTGGTAGCCGATCCAGTTGACGAACAGTTGCTTGGCCGACGCCTGCGCGTTGGTATCCACGTATAAACTCCCTGGTTGCTCGGCACGATCCCCCTGCCGACGCCGACGGCTTCGACGTCTCGCCGAGTGCTCCCATAGTAGGCGGTGAGCCTGAAGCTACCCAGACTTGCGCTCAGAACCGCCCGTCCCTG
>NZ_JAWRWI010000106.1:0-356 GCF_046535585.1 Bacillus sp. SIMBA_005
CCTACGCCTACGCCGGCACCGCGCCGGCCAGCACGGTGAGCATCGGCACGAGTGGCAACGAGCGCACCCTGACCAATCTGGCGGCCGGTCGCGTCAGCACCACCAGCACCGATGCGATCAACGGCAGCCAGCTCAACGCCTCGAACCTGGCGGTGACGGCGGTCGATGGCGCGGTCGATACCCTTGGCGCCGGCGTGGCCAGCAGTTTCGGCGGCGGTGCCGCCTACGATCCGGCCACCGGCACGCTGACCGCGCCGAGCTACAGCATCGGCGGCACGACCTATAACAACGTCGGTGCCGCGCTGGGCGGGGTGGACACGGCATTGACCAACCTCGCCAGCGGCGGCGGCATCAAG
>NZ_JAWRWI010000107.1:0-355 GCF_046535585.1 Bacillus sp. SIMBA_005
CTAGTTAAGTAACCTTCTTCATTTATTGCAAAGCCATTAGCTTCATATTTTAACCACTCAACTGCATTGAAATCATTGATTAGACGTGCTAATCTTAAACATTTTAAAACAATATGCTGAGTAGGTATCTCATTCAATTCAAAATTACGTAGTATCTCCTCAGATAAATTTAATGCTTCTAAATTTCTATTCTTAACCATTGACTACCGCCCCTTCCAATTTTTACCCTTAAGGTATTTTAGCATATTTTAGGGAACTCTCTACTAAATTGAGATAAAATTGTTGTTTTATCCACTTCTTTGATAATGTTTGTTTATATCTTTAAGTACAATAGCTTTAATTTTATTTTCATGCT
>NZ_JAWRWI010000108.1:0-354 GCF_046535585.1 Bacillus sp. SIMBA_005
TTGGGTGTCGGCAGTTATCCACAGGCGTGGATCGGCGGATGCGGCGACTGCCTAGGCTCCCGCAGCATGACTCGACGAATTCATCGCACCACCCTCCGCATCCCTGCCGTCATCGCCGTGGCTGCCTTCTTGGCCGTCGCGACCGGGTGCGCCGCACCCCCGATCTCGCGCGAGGCGAGGAGTACGGACCCGAGCCGGACATCCGGCACGAGCCCGACATCCGATGCGGGGATCGGGTCGGTTTCGGAGGATGTGACCTTCGCCGCAGGGGCGGCCCTGACGGCGGATTCGGACATCCGGTGGGGCGACGGGCTGATCGAGGACGAGGGGTGGGCGGCGCTCCCGTCCGATCAG
>NZ_JAWRWI010000109.1:0-353 GCF_046535585.1 Bacillus sp. SIMBA_005
GGATGATTAGCTCCCCTGTGCCCGAATGGCAGCTTAAAAGTATTCCCTCCAAACGCGAGCGCGATCAGCTGATGTCCGAGACAAATGCCTAGAGTCGGAAAGCGGCTGATGATGCTTTTGATCTTTCCTAAATATGGCTGAATGGCTTTCGGATCTCCAGGTCCGTTCGATAGCACAATTCCATCGGGTTTGATGTTGTATACGGCCTCCATTTGCTGGTATGGCACCACGGTAACCTTGCAGCCTCGTTTGACAAGTGATGATGCGATTGACTTTTTATAGCCAAAATCAATGAGAGCGATATGTTTATTCCCGTCGCCGAATGTGCTGATTTCCTGGGCGGAAGCCTGCTC
>NZ_JAWRWI010000110.1:0-352 GCF_046535585.1 Bacillus sp. SIMBA_005
TCGGTCTCCTCCCAGCCGTACGTGGGCGAGTTCGGGCTCGCGGCTCCCGACTCGACGAGGTCCGAGTAGAACTGGAACACCTCGGCGGCTGCTGCCAGCTCGTCCGGGTTGTCGTTCCATGTATTCGTGTACGTGCCGTCCGCTTGCTCCTCAGCGATCGACAGGCCCTTCTGGGCGAGGTAGACGACGAGTTCCTGCGGCATGCGCACTCCTGTGCCCGTCACACCGTAGAAGGTCGAGCCCGTCGCGTCCTCCACTGCGGACCCCACTGCGAGCACCTCGTCCCATGTCTCGGGGACCTCGACGCCGGCCTCCTTCAGGATGTCGTCGTGCACGAGGTAGGCGCGCACCG
>NZ_JAWRWI010000111.1:0-352 GCF_046535585.1 Bacillus sp. SIMBA_005
GTACAATGATTCCCACTACACAATGAAGTAAGACCAGATGCAGTAAATCAAAGTAGATTTATGGCCTTAATAGTAAATTTAGTTCGAGTAGGGGTTGAGCATTTTATAGAGCAACCACCACTGTTAAAGTTTAATCTCGATTTATTAATCCATGTTCCGTTTATATATATTCTAATAAGTATTTTAATCTTTCTACTATCGTATGTTACTTCTCTAGCTATCTATCGTAAAAAAGAATTTTAATATATTTTTATAATAGAGGTGATTAATAATGAAGCTGATTGGTCTCATAATGATGAATTTTTATATGGTTTATCGAAATATGATACTTTATATAGCCGGTGGGGTTGCC
>NZ_JAWRWI010000112.1:0-352 GCF_046535585.1 Bacillus sp. SIMBA_005
GGGTTCGGCTACGACCCGATCTTCGTCCCCGACGGCCAGCCTGAGGGGAAGGAGCGCACGGTGGGCGATTTCACGGCGGAGGAGAAGCAGGCGCAGTCGCACCGCGCACGGGCATTCGCCGAGCTGATGCCCTTGCTCGCGCAGCTCTGAGCGGGACGGCTGGCTTCGACGACCGGATCAGGCGACGGCAGCGAGCGGCAACGCCAGGGTCACGAGGTTCACGACGAACCTGCCGGGCTCTTCATGCATGCACAGGTGCGCCGAGTTCTCGAACCATACGACCTTCTTCGAGGGCGCCGTCACTCGCTCGATCCAGCGCTCGACAGGAGCCGTCGGGGTTGTGAAGTCATGG
>NZ_JAWRWI010000113.1:0-351 GCF_046535585.1 Bacillus sp. SIMBA_005
GTCTACTCATTTTGCTATTGCAATTAGGGCACAAATGCTGCTTTTTGCCTTCAATAGTCCAAGTGTAATGTTTCTTATTAAAACCTATGCCACAAACATCACAGCGCCTTGGTTTAAACATCGCACCGAGAATGACAAGTACAACGAACCCACCAATTAACCATTCCATAAAATCCCTCTTAATGAAAAATCCCGCGCAGCGGGCTTCAGTCGTAAACTTCGCGTCGATGACCAATCGTGGCCGCAAGGATGACCAGCTCGTCATCCCGGATCTCACACAAAATGCGATAATCCCCCACCCGATAACGCCAGAATTCACCTAGCTCACCTTTTAGCGGTTTCCCTGACTGG
>NZ_JAWRWI010000114.1:0-349 GCF_046535585.1 Bacillus sp. SIMBA_005
ATTAAATGACGGAAAAGTTTCAATGTCACTTCCTTGACTGTTCCTTGCCAGCCAGAATGTATGACACCGATGACACCACTACGTTCATTATAAAAAATAACAGGTACACAATCAGCAGTAAAAGTACAAAGCATTACATCTTGGTCAAATGTATAGAGTGCATCGGTATTGGCAATGGCTGTATCTTGCCTCAGCGCGCCTAAACCTTTATCTTCTACAGTTGCACGATAAAAATTAGCACTGTGTGTTTGTTGAGTACATATAAAATCATTGATATCACATTGCAACGAAGCTGCTAATTTCTTTCGATTGCTTAACACATCCTCAGTACTTGTGCAGACATGTAGAT
>NZ_JAWRWI010000115.1:0-349 GCF_046535585.1 Bacillus sp. SIMBA_005
GGTGTTCGTGGTCGGTCAACGGGTCCAGATGCCCGACGAGAGTCAAGGCGTCGTAGCCGTGCACGTCGAGCGCGACATCAATCGAACGCTGAAGCTCGATCCGCGAGGCGGCGCCGTGTTCACGACGACCGTGATAACCGACGAGGGCGAAGTGAAGGAGTTCCTCGACTCAGCGCTAACGCACGCTGACGAGGGCGAGGACTACTCATAGGGCTCAGCCCTTAACTGAGTGCAGCGGCTCGCGTTGATCAGCGGGGCGTATCTCGCGTGATTTGCCGCGGGAGTGTCGGCCGGCGGGGGATTGGCGATGAGGCGGCGGCGGATCTGGCGCGACCGACACGCTCTCCCC
>NZ_JAWRWI010000116.1:0-348 GCF_046535585.1 Bacillus sp. SIMBA_005
GAACGCTGGTTTGACGGAAAAGACGATCCGAACCTGGTGATTCTCGAAATTGAACCGAAGCAGATCAAGCTCATGAATGCGGGTGAAAAAACGCCGGCCGAGCTGGAACTTTAATAAATCATTTGATTATTCAGGGGCAATCTGTTATACTTAACTGCTAAGTGACAACATGCAAATAAAAAAGAAAGTAAACTTCTTTTTTCTGTTTTGATATAGAAGCTTCAGGCTTCAACGGACAGCTTGAAAAAAAGCTGAGCTTATTCTTTTCCTTCTGATATTCGCCCCTAACGAAGAGATGGAAAAAAGACTTTTTGTTTTACAATTCACACCGGCGCGGCTTCGGAGCCG
>NZ_JAWRWI010000117.1:0-348 GCF_046535585.1 Bacillus sp. SIMBA_005
TATCATCAATTAGCGGACGATTTAAAGACGGAACATTATCCGACACTTGGGACAATGAAAAACATCTTTTCAGAAGAGGGATTTGCCGCGCGGTTTACGCAGCAAAATGACTTTGTCTGGATAATGGAGGCGATTAAACGGTAAATCGAAGGGATTGTGTATAAATGAAACTGGCAGTCATCGGAGCAATGGAAGAGGAAGTTACGATTTTAAGAAGCAAACTGAAAGACGCAAAACAAGAGATGATCGCTCACTGTGAGTTTACGACTGGCAGCTATGAAGGCGTCGAAGTTATCTTGCTGAAATCGGGGATCGGAAAAGTCAACGCCGCGATCAGCACGACGCTTC
>NZ_JAWRWI010000118.1:0-347 GCF_046535585.1 Bacillus sp. SIMBA_005
CTCCCGCGCCTGGTGCGCTCCAGGAGGGCATCCGCACGGTTACGGGCCTCATTCGTCCGCTTCAGGCCACGCGCTCATACATCTGGCTGCTCGTCCTGGCACAGTTCGGAATCTTCGTAGCGTTTATCACTCCGCTCGCGATCTCTCTTGCGGTGCGGGTGAGCGCACTGGCGCCGGGCTTCGAAGAGGTGTACCTGGGCTACATCACCGGAGCGGCCTCCATCGTCGTGATGATTATCACTCCTATTGTCGGAATCCTCAGCGACCGGACGCGCTCGCGTCTGGGTCGTCGACGTCCGTGGATCCTCGGCGGAATGCTCGTCGGCGTGGGGTCGCTGTTCGTCATG
>NZ_JAWRWI010000119.1:0-346 GCF_046535585.1 Bacillus sp. SIMBA_005
AGTCGGAAAGACTTTTCGATCAGAGACATGATCATTTTAAGACCGAACCATGATTTGGTCTATTCTAGTAACTCTTGTTATTATCAGATCAAGCGATCATTAGGCTTGATCTCTTTTTTAGTGAAACATCCATTTAAGGATATAAAAGTTACTTACTTGCCAGTTCTTTTATCATTAAACCCAACTCATAAATCCCCTTTTGAAGGTCTTCAAGAGATGCATAAGCATATGATAAGCGAATATAATTCCCTTTTTCCTGAGCATAGATACTGCCGAGATTGATCAGAATCCCTTTTGATAAGGCTTTAGTATAAAGTAATTTCATTGATATGGAAGGCAATATTTT
>NZ_JAWRWI010000120.1:0-345 GCF_046535585.1 Bacillus sp. SIMBA_005
GCCACGCGCCGCTGTAGCAAGCGGGATACATGGGGCGCGCGGCATATGCCCCACCGTAGGCTGGGCCGGGCGAAGGGCATCCGCCTGAAGCACCCATGAAGACGCGCGTCAGTCGCGTCGAAACCGAACGGCGGCCCCCATGCCCCTCGAACTCTCCGCCACCCTCGGTCCGGTTCGCCGGACGTACTCCGGCACCCGCGACTTTCCGCCCATGGCGAAGGCCTACTCCGAGGTCTCACGGGTCGCCCGCGAGACCGGTCTGTATGAGCGGGCACCGCGCTTCTACGCTCTCATGGGAGCCGCGCTGGCACTCGCCTTGGGCGGCGCCGTGACGGGCTTCATCCT
>NZ_JAWRWI010000121.1:0-345 GCF_046535585.1 Bacillus sp. SIMBA_005
CTGCAACGAACCTTCCCGCGCCGAAGCGGATTCCGTAAGCCTGGGCGAATTTTGTAAGCATTTTATTTTTCGACAAAAATAAACATATGCTCCGCAGCAAGGATGAACTCCCTCCTTTTTCTTTTATTCGTGTATGAATTTCCGGTCGCAGAGAAAGCTAAAACACAAAAGCCATGCAGATTGCCAAGATATCATTCATATATCCATACAGACTCTGATGTCAAAGCAATGTATTATATTATCAAGATATTCAAACGGTTTTAATGAGTCACAAAAAGGATCAATAAAAATCACTACTTCTTCAATTGAGTTTTCGAGCTATAATTCCGCTTCTTCGTTACATTT
>NZ_JAWRWI010000122.1:0-345 GCF_046535585.1 Bacillus sp. SIMBA_005
GGCGTACGGCACGTTACCCGTGCTCAAAGGCGTCGACTTCGAGGTCGTGCAGGGGTCCATCTTCGCGTTGCTCGGCTCGAACGGCGCAGGGAAGACGACGCTCGTGCGTATCCTCGCCACGCTTTTGAAGGCCGACTCGGGCACCGCGTCCGTCAGCGGCTACGACGTCGCCCGACAGGCGGCGCGAGTGCGGGAATCGATCAGCCTCACGGGACAGTTCGCCGCGGTCGACGAGATGCTGACGGGGCGCGAGAACCTCGTCCTCGTCGCGAAGCTGCGCCACGTGAAGCATCCCGGACGGGTCGCGGATGAACTACTGGATCGCTTCGCGCTGCGCGACGCCGG
>NZ_JAWRWI010000123.1:0-344 GCF_046535585.1 Bacillus sp. SIMBA_005
CATATGCAAGGTTTCCGAGTCCGCCTGAACCGATGGCGCCGGCAATGGCGGTAGATCCGATCAGGGCGATGGCCGTCACGGTGATGCCTGAAATTAACGCAGGCATTGATTCAGGAATCAGCACTTTGAAGATAATCGTCGATGTCTTTGCTCCCATTGATCTGGCAGCTTCGATGACTCCTTTATCGACTTCCCGGAGCGCAATTTCCGCAAGACGGGCGTAAAACGGCGCGGAGCCGATAATCAGCGCCGGCAATGCGGCATTCGGTCCTAAAATCGATCCGACCAGAATCTTAGTAAAGCCGAGAAGCAGAATAATTAAAATAAGAAACGGAATAGACCTG
>NZ_JAWRWI010000124.1:0-344 GCF_046535585.1 Bacillus sp. SIMBA_005
GTGTTCTTTTCAATAGGAATGTACGGAGTCGTTTATGGTTTGAAAAATGTAGGGCTTACGGGGTTGTTAGCCGATTTGTTAGAGCATGCCGTTCAGCAAGGCTTATTTGTAGCGACGCTAACGATGGGATTTGTAGCAGCCATTTTATCAGCAGTTATGAATAATTTGCCGACGGTGATGATAGATGCTTTAGCTATTGCTGAAACAAGTGCGACAGGAACTATTAAAGCAGGACTTATTTATGCGAATGTTATAGGCACGAATCTAGGGCCGAAAATAACGCCGATTGGTTCCTTAGCTACATTGTTATGGCTGCATATATTGGCACAAAAAGGTATTAAAAT
>NZ_JAWRWI010000125.1:0-343 GCF_046535585.1 Bacillus sp. SIMBA_005
GTGTGCCAATTTTTTCATTGAGTGAAGAACAAATGGGAACAACCGGACCAGTTAAAGCTCAGATGTTAGAGAAACAAAGAGAGATAAATTTCATTTTTGAAAAATTAACAAACGCAATTGTTAAAACAATAAAATGAATTTGGCAATCAATCAGTTTAAAATAATAATCAAAGAAACACAGCAAATGACAACTGTTTATGAGCACTTTAAAATTCCATTAGATGATTTACTAAGATGGCAGTGGACTCAGGCTGTCTCAGCCTTAGATAAATATATACATGACATAATAAGAATTGGTCTCATTAAAACATTTAATAAAGAGATAACCCCTACCAAAAGTTTT
>NZ_JAWRWI010000126.1:0-342 GCF_046535585.1 Bacillus sp. SIMBA_005
GGCCGTAGACGCGCCGGCCCGTCACGCCGCGCGGCGCATGCAAGCCGCCGATCAACAGCACGACACCGAGGGCCGCGAATGCCAGGCGCTGGAAGATGCACAGCGGACACGGCTCGAGCCCCCACGCCAGCTGCGAATAGATCGCGAAGCCGATCAGTGCGAAGCACACGATGGCGGACGTCAGGAACAGCGCACGGAACGACCAGCGGGCAGGAGACATGGGAGTGTCGGCAGCGGATGAGCACCGATTATCGCGCCCCAGTCCACAAACAAAAACCCCGGCATCGGCCGGGGTTTTCGTCACGTTCGGCACCGGCGCACGAGGCGGCGGCGCGACCCGGG
>NZ_JAWRWI010000127.1:0-341 GCF_046535585.1 Bacillus sp. SIMBA_005
TTTTGACTTGGCCAGCTACAGCCTCCCAATTTTCTTTCCAATACGTATTTTTCGACCTGATATTCGGATGGCGCATTTCGTCCCATTCAACAGCTGATGTATAAATCACTGCATTCGGAAAGACAGAGACGAGCCGTTCACCTTCATATTCCGTTAAACCGCATGCATGATCAAAATGAAGGTGTGTCATTGCGATCACATCTATATCGGCAACCGTTAATCCGAGTGCAGCTAATGAGGGTTTCACATTCGACTCTTGTGTCACGCCATAGTTTCGTTTTTGTTTATCAGTCAGCTTGCCGGACCCAATTCCGGCGTCAACGATGATATTGAGCCCATCC
>NZ_JAWRWI010000128.1:0-340 GCF_046535585.1 Bacillus sp. SIMBA_005
CCGATGTCATTGCGTACGATCGTCTAGTGAATCCAAAATTATTAGAATTTGCGAAAAAAGATGCTGACCTTGTGTACTGTGGTAAATTGCCTGGTAAGCACCACCTTATTCAAGATGAAATTAATACATTGCTTGTTGAGAAAGCTCAAGAGGGCAAAGTGATAACACGTTTAAAGGGTGGCGATCCTTTTGTTTTCGGCCGTGGTGCTGAAGAAGCAGAAATATTAAAAAATAATGGCATAGCCTATGAAGTAGTACCAGGTATTACGGCTGGCATTGCAGCTCCCGCTTATGCAGGTATTCCAGTGACACATAGAGATTTTGCCACAAGCTTTGCACT
>NZ_JAWRWI010000129.1:0-339 GCF_046535585.1 Bacillus sp. SIMBA_005
ACCCCGAGTGGATCCTCGCCCCGAAAGCCGGGGTGGGCCTTCCGGCGCGCAACCAGTACGTGCTTGATCTCACGAACCCCGCCGCGTTCGAGCATGTGCGCGACGCCATCTCGGACCTCGTTTCCCGCTACGACATCGACTTCATCAAGTGGGACCACAACCGCGACCTGCTCGAGGCCGTCACGCGGGGCACGGATCCGCAGCGCCCCGCCGTGCACGCGCAGACGCTCGCGCTGTACCGTCTGCTCGACGAGCTCGGCGGCCGCTTCCCGTCGCTCGAGATCGAAACCTGCTCCGCGGGCGGCGGGCGCGTCGACCTCGGGATCCTGGAGCGGACCT
>NZ_JAWRWI010000130.1:0-338 GCF_046535585.1 Bacillus sp. SIMBA_005
TGTCGGAAGCGCGTCGTGTATCGGAAGTGGGGTAATATTAGTGTAGGGCTAGTTGTTCTACGTATGATTCCATAACGGATTTTTATGCGCATTCGTCGGCATCAGGTCGGCAAAATGCACAGCCGTCTCCCCGCCGTCTTCTAAGACGATGACACTGTGGCCGTCGCTGTGGCCGCCGGTGTGGTGCATCGTAATGCCTTCTGTCAGCTGATACTCGTTCTCAAAGGTTTCGACCTGATCTTGTACCGCCTCCCAATTTTCTCTCCAATATGTATTTTTCGATCTGATATTAGGGTTTCTCATTTCGCGCCACTCTGTTGCAGAAGTGATAATGCGGG
>NZ_JAWRWI010000131.1:0-338 GCF_046535585.1 Bacillus sp. SIMBA_005
CAATCAAAAGATTTTTGATTGGGAAACCGCTGAAATCACAGGCGGCCGGAGAGCAGAAACTCACGAAACTCAAGGCGCTCGCCATGCTTTCTTCAGACGCGCTGTCATCAGTTGCTTACGGAACGGAACAGATTCTGATCATTTTGGCTGCGGTAAGCGCGGCCGCGTTTTGGTATTCCATTCCGATCGCAGCGGGTGTTCTCAT
Source organism: Bacillus sp. SIMBA_005 (assembly GCF_046535585.1). Taxonomy (NCBI): domain Bacteria; kingdom Bacillati; phylum Bacillota; class Bacilli; order Caryophanales; family Bacillaceae; genus Bacillus; species Bacillus sp. SIMBA_005. Next base: position 206 of record NZ_JAWRWI010000131.1, read on the forward strand.
TTTGCTGCTTGCTTTGATTCTGTCCTACAGACAGATTATTTACGCTTATCCGCAAGGCGGGGGCGCTTATATGGTGTCAAAAGAAAACCTTGGTGAGAAGCCCGGCCTGATTGCGGGCGGCTCATTGCTTGTT
>NZ_JAWRWI010000132.1:0-338 GCF_046535585.1 Bacillus sp. SIMBA_005
GCGAGCGAGGGCAGCACCGCGTTGCGTCCGGCGTAGGTGCTCATCACCCGCCGGGTCTTGAGACCCTTGGCCTGCGCGAGGAGCACGTAGTCCTCGCTGAGGGTGGTGACCATCATGTTGCGCATCCCGAGGAGCCAGCCGCCGATCGACGACACGATGATCGTGATCGCCGGCAGCATCCCGTAGGAGATGACGCTTCCGATGAACTCCAGGTTGAACCCCGGCATCAGCCCAGGCTCATATCCGCCCGACAGCGGGAACCATCGCAGCAGCACGGCGAAGACGTAGACCATGATCAGCCCGAACCAGAAGTAGGGGATCGACGAGATGAAGGTGGT
>NZ_JAWRWI010000133.1:0-338 GCF_046535585.1 Bacillus sp. SIMBA_005
TGTGTTAAGAGCCAGCCGGCAATCGTGTCAATGTCTTCATTTTCGATGGCGATATCAAGGAGATCATTCACCTCTTCTATGAGCGCCTTGCCGTCCATCACATAATGGTGTTCGCCTTTTTTGACGATGTGGGGCATTTCATCCTGGTCATATTCATCACGGATTTCCCCGACGATTTCCTCCAATATGTCTTCGACGGTCACAAGTCCCGCCGTGCCGCCGTATTCGTCAACGAGAATCGCCATATGAATCCGCTCCTTCTGCATGCGGATCAAAAGCTCCTGAACGGGGATGCTTTCAATGACTCTGATGACCGGACGCATCATTTCTTTTAATTC
>NZ_JAWRWI010000134.1:0-337 GCF_046535585.1 Bacillus sp. SIMBA_005
ATACTCTCTCGACGCCCTCGGACAGTACTCCCAGGCTTGGCGCCTGGTGAACGTCCCGGCGGCACTCATCGGGTCGGCTCTCAGTCAGGTGTACTTTCCGCGTCTCGCCACCACTCCGCGACAGGACCTGCCGCAGGTCGTGCGCTCCAGCGTGGGAAAGTCCCTGCTCTTCGGTATTCTGCCGTTCGCGTTGATCTTCGTTCTCAGTCCCTACCTTGTTCCCTGGGCACTCGGCCCGCAGTGGGGCGATGCAGGCTTGTACGCGCAGGCGCTGACCCCTTGGTTGTACCTGAATCTCGCCGCGTCTCCGATCTCGACGTTGTTCGTCGTTCTCGAC
>NZ_JAWRWI010000135.1:0-337 GCF_046535585.1 Bacillus sp. SIMBA_005
CTTGATAAAAAATTAGGCGGCCCAAACCGCCCTTCCACGTAACACATCAGCAGCCCGAAACCCCAGCGAACGGTTTCGGGCTTTTTCATTTCTTCAGCCACTCTTTAACCGCGAAGAGCGCATGGAGCTCCCGTCTTTTCTGGAAGTACCAGTCCGTCAGTTCAAGCTGTTTCGGCATTTTCTCCTGTAAGAAAGCCCCTTTTCTTAACCTTTTTTGAAACCAATCCGCCCTTTCGCCGTCTAATGGGTGGGCAACAATGGGTTAGTTTGTGCTACGCCGCCGTGAGGGTTCTTTTTTGATCTTGATCCTTTTCCCCTTCTCGACGCGTGTACCATT
>NZ_JAWRWI010000136.1:0-336 GCF_046535585.1 Bacillus sp. SIMBA_005
CGGAAAGGAATCGCTCAAGCCGCTCCGTCACGCGCCGATAACAAAGGCGTCCATCCAACACGGCCAGGCTGGCCGGAGCGCACACCATGACCCGACCCCTCCAGCACGCATCGATCGGCACCAAGCTGTCGATCGCCGCCGCCCTTGCCGCGGGCCTCTGCCTGCTGCTGCTCGCGGTCATCGTCTACCGCGATTCCGCCGACGTCTACGAACGCGAAGCCAGCCTGGCGCTCGCCGATGCGGCCGGTGCGGTCGGCGAGAGCGTCGCCCTCTACGAAGGCACCCTGGTCGACAACACCGAGCGGCTGGGCAGCGCGTTCGCGGCGATGCTCCCGG
>NZ_JAWRWI010000137.1:0-336 GCF_046535585.1 Bacillus sp. SIMBA_005
CTCTACTTCGTCTTTTGATGCGCTGCCTTTTCCGGTTACGTCCTTTTTAACCGTTGTCGGCGTGATCTCCACATCTGCCTTATAGCCGTACTTACCGAGCGCCAAGTCGATGACAGCCCACGCACCAAACACCGTTTGTGTCGATCGCCTATTGCGTCCTTTCGTGTAATGCTCGCGGACAACAACGTCGAACGGTCCGTGTTCGTGCAGAACCATCGTTGCCGCTGCCTCGATATAGGAAGATCGGTGGCTGTCCGGCGACTGGCTCGTCGTGCTGACAGACGTTACGTGCACGAGATTGACACGCGGCCCTGACTTCAGCCGTTTGACTTCGAG
>NZ_JAWRWI010000138.1:0-334 GCF_046535585.1 Bacillus sp. SIMBA_005
GGCGGTGTCACGGCGAGGCCGTGGAGCCCGCGAGCGGAGTCCACGGTGGAGTCTGCAGACCCGGTGCGATTCCGGGGCCGACGGTCACAGTCCGGATGGAAGAGGACGAGAAGGAGCAGTCATCATGCCCAGAATCGCCATCGTCGCCGCGCAGTGGCACGCCGAGATCGTCGATCAGGCCGTCGAGTCCTTCGAGGCAAGGCTCGCGTCACTCGGCTTCGACGACGTCACCGTATCTCACCGCCGCCGTTGTGGATCGCCTTGATCGTCACGATCACGGCGGCGACCATCACGATGATCGCCAGCGTGACGAAGATGATCGACAGAGTGCCCT
>NZ_JAWRWI010000139.1:0-334 GCF_046535585.1 Bacillus sp. SIMBA_005
GCGGATGAAGCCAGCGCGCCATCACCGACGGCTCGGTCCAGGCGCGCCACACGCGCTCCCGCGGGGCGTCGAAGACGCGCGTGATCTCCAGCTCCCGCTCGCTCATCGCCCGGGCGCCGTCTGCGCGGGATCGGCTTCGGCGAGCACCGCGTCGAGCTGATCGAATCTGGTCTGCCACGCCTGGCGATTGCGCTCCACCCAGGCCGCGGCCTCGTCCAGTGGCTCATGCGAGAGCGAGCACACGCGCCACTGCGCCCTGGCCCGTCTTTCGATGAGCTTGGCCTTCTCGAGCACCCGCAGATGCTGCGAGACGGCCGGAGCGCTCATCGAGAAG
>NZ_JAWRWI010000140.1:0-334 GCF_046535585.1 Bacillus sp. SIMBA_005
GTGCGCGACGCCGGCCATGCCGGTGCTGTTGTTGGTGCGCTCGGCGACCGTGCCGGAGACATTGCTGCCGTGCCAGCTGCTGTCGGTGATTGGCGAGCCGGAGTAGCACTCGCCGGCCACCGGGTTCCAGTCGCCGTAGTCCTGCGCGCCGGGCACGCGGTCGTCGGTGGCACGGCGCGAGACGAAGGCATCGGTGATGAAGTCGTAGCCGGCCACCAGGCGCGGGGCCAGATCCTCGTGGTCGAGGCGTACGCCGGAGTCCACCACGGCCACGACCACCGCGCTGCTGCCGCGGGTCAGGTCCCAGGCGGCCTGGGCGTTGGTGGCGGCAAGG
>NZ_JAWRWI010000141.1:0-331 GCF_046535585.1 Bacillus sp. SIMBA_005
CATAACGGAATGCCCGGGAACCAGTACTGTATGATTCCGGCGCCTGCAATGGCTTCAATGGCAATGACGATGACCCAGAAAAACCAATACAGCCATCCGATCGTAAAACCGGCCCAAGGACCGATGGCGTCATGCGCGTACTGTGAAAACGAACCGCTTGTCGGGTTGACGGAGGACATTTCCCCCAGCATTCTCATAATAAAAATCACCAATAATCCGGCTAACGCGTAAGAAACAACGGCACCCGGACCGGTCGAGTGAATCACTGAACCGCTGCCTACAAATAGGCCGGCTCCGATTACACCGGCAATCGAAATCATTGTCATATGGC
>NZ_JAWRWI010000142.1:0-331 GCF_046535585.1 Bacillus sp. SIMBA_005
AGCATAATATCCACAGCCTCATTTCCTGGTCTTGAGGAGTTTCTTGTGATGGTTAGACCTGGGATTTCCCCCTGAAGACCTACCGCTACGTTGTTTGTCGCTTTTCCTTTTAGGACATCATCACCTTTTACCTGAGAAACTGATCCTGTAAGGGTAGCTTTCTTTTGGGTTCCATATCCTACTACTACTACCTCATTTAAAGTAGAAACGTCCTCTAATAAAGTAACATTTATCTCAGTGCTTGCCCCAACTTTGATTTACTGTGTTTTAAAACCTACAGAGGTAAAAACAAGTACAGCATTAGGTGAAGTTACTTTGATGTTATAAGTAC
>NZ_JAWRWI010000143.1:0-329 GCF_046535585.1 Bacillus sp. SIMBA_005
GGCACAACATCAACGCCGTGCGCACCTCGCACTACCCGCCCCACCCCGACGTACTCGACATGTTCGACGAGCTCGGGTTCTGGGTCATCGACGAGTGCGATCTCGAGACCCACGCCTTCGTTCACGTCGGCTGGAAGAACAACCCGAGTGACGATCCGCGCTGGCGCGACGCCTATCTCGACCGCATGGCCCGCACCGTGAACCGCGACAAGAACCACCCGAGCGTGATCATGTGGTCGCTCGGCAACGAGTCGGGCACGGGCGCGAACCTCGACCAGATGGCGCTGTGGACGAAGAGCTTCGACCCGAGCCGCCTCGTGCACTACGAG
>NZ_JAWRWI010000144.1:0-329 GCF_046535585.1 Bacillus sp. SIMBA_005
CTCTTTGTCAAGCCGCTCCTTCAATAAAGGCGCGATGTTCCCTTCCGCATCCACACGAGCATCCACGACCTCTTTTACGTTTGTGCCGTCCGCGTTAAGGATCAGATTTCTGATACGGTTATATAGGCCGTCGATATATGTGCGCAAAGAAAAACCGCCATGGTCGATTTGCTCCGACGTGTGGGCGGTTTTCGCGTTCTTATGTGCGGCCAATTCCGTATATGATCCTTTAATATCGTCCGCAATATCATCGAGGTTTTGGTTGTGGTCGTTACGAAAAACACGGTCCCACGCCGCCCCGGCCTTTCTGTACGGAAATTTCGGCATTG